>CAYTOO010000001.1:0-64276 GCA_964439545.1 uncultured Oscillospiraceae bacterium
AGTCTTTTTGAAACTCCAAAATATCTCCTGCATCACACTCCAGCACCTCGCAGATGGCGGCGAGGGTGGAAAAACGGATAGCGGCGACTTTATTATTCTTGATTTTGGAGAGGTTCACATTGGAGATCCCTACGCGCTCGGCCAGTTCGTTGAGAGAGATCTTCCGCTCTACCATCATGCGGTCAAGGTGAAGAACAATCTTACCCATAGCGCCTCCTTACACAAGGCCGTCCACATCTTCTTCCAGTGTTGCACCGTAAGCAAAATACTGGGTCAGACAGAGGACAACGATGCCCATGAAGATACCGCTCTGTCCCACACTGACTTCCACCACATCACCTGCAACAAGACGCACAATTGCGCTCATGATAAAGCCGATGACAGGTACAGAAATGGAAAAAATACCGATCTTACGAAGGCGGCACACATTCTCCTTTTGGAAAGGCGTGGCGTTTTCAGATTTTTTGAATACAAGGTACACATTGCGGAATACCAATACCATCAGCACGAAGATGATGGTCGCAGCCTTGTTCAATCCCTTTATTCTGCTTACCCCCTAAAGTTTTTTGTTGAGGTGAGCATAGCCTAGTATTTATCGAATATCAATAGTATTTTAATGTTTGTCGATAAATTTTATTTGAATAAGGGAAAAGGACGGTCGCTCGACCGTCCTTTTTTCATTCTTATTTACTATTCAAAATCAACGTTTTAATGCTCAGTGCGCCGCTGCCGTAATAGCGGATGTAAATGGGCAATGTACCTTCCAACGAGCAAACTACAGGAGAGATCGTCTGCCATGCAGCACTTTCTTCAAGGTCAACTGCAAACTCTGCCACAGGCGTTACGCCCTCAATTGGCTCGCAGCTATATACCGACAACACGCCTTGTCCTTCACCGCGCAATACGAGGGAAATCGCAGTTTCTCCTTTGAAGGCGAAATACTTCCAGCCGAGGGTCACGCCATCGGTCACATTGGCTACATAGTGGAGGTCTTTTTCCTCTTCAAAAATATGGGGCTGACTCTCTTTCAAGTCTTGGCCGAAGACAATCTTCCCTACTTCCCCATCCGTAGTTAGATGGCACACATAGCCTGCGCTGTATTCGCCCACGCCCTTCAAAGGCCCACCGTTTAAACCACAGCTGGTGATCTCCACCTGCGGGATAGAGCCATCGGGCAGAATCTCTACAGGCTGGGCGCAGCCTTGGCGGGAGGACTCGGTAGCGTGGGTCTGACGGTGATAGAAAATATACCACTGCCCATTGATCTCCACCAAACCGCCGTGGTTGTTGCCTGTCATATTCACCGCTTTGATGCGTCCGTTGAGTCCTAAATCGCCGTTTGAAACGATAATGCCGCCGTAGGTGAACTCACGGTCGGGATAGACACTGGTGGCGTAACACAGCTCATGGCTCAGCTGACTGGAATATACTAAATAATACGTGCCGTCAATTTTCCGCATGGAGGCGGCCTCAAAGAAGGCATGACCCTCAAAGCCCGTGCCATCAGCGTTGACAACGCCGGGGGCGCACATCTTTGCCTCAGCTTTTGCCGTCAACATATCCGCTTCCAGTTCCGTCACCATGCAGCCGGGGCTAGGGGTGATGGGCGGCAAGTCGGGATGGAAAATGGGCTTAGGAGCAAAGCCGTAGTAGAGGTATACCTTCCCGTCATCATCCACGAATACGGCGGGGTCAAAGGGCAGATGCTCGTCCAGCACTTTTCCATCAGCATAGTGGACATGTCCATAAAACTCGAAAGGCCCTGCGGGATGATTGCTGACCGCCACGCCGATTTCGGGTCGGAAACTAAAGCAATAGTAGAGATAATACCGCCCGTCGTGACCCTTCACCACATCAGGCGCCCACAGCTGTAGCTTGTCCTCGGCATTGGAGGGGTCTTGCGTACGGCGATAGGACACGCCCTCATAGCGCCAATCGGACAAATCCTCTACAGGGGCAGACCAACTGACATAATCACCGGGGCAATACATTGTGCCGCCCGCCTCATCGTGGGAGCCGTAAATATACACTCTCCCGTCAAAGACGTAGGGTTCGCCGTCCGGCACATATTCACAGAGCGGCAAATAGGGATTAAATGCCTGCTGTTTCATGCTTCTCTCCTTAAGCAAAGGGATTTTCCGTAGGATAGGGCAGTGACTTGGGCTGATTGTAAGCAATATCCTCTACGCCGAAGTACTTCAGCACTTCAAACATCGTCTTTCCGCAATGGGCAAAGGCCACAGCGCCGTGGTGGGGATAGCGTTTCTCAATCAGCACATGGCGGTAGAAACGACCCATCTCAGGAATGGCAAACACGCCGATACCGCCAAAACTGCGGCTTGCCACAGGCAGCACCTCACCCTCGGACACATAGGCGCGAAGCTTACCTTCGCTGTCGCACTGCAGACGATAGAGGGTAACATCACCGGCGGCAATATCGCCCTCCAATGTACCGCGGGTAAAATCGGGCTGGCTGCCGGCAGGCTCCAGCAGACGGTGCTGAATAAGCTGGTACTTCACTGCACAATCACTGCGCATTTTGCAGCTGGGCGTATTACCACAGTGGAAGCCCATAAACATGTCGCTGAGCTTGTAGTCAAATTTGCCCACAACATCCTCGTCATAGATGTACTTCGGCACAGAGTTATTGATGTCCAGCAGTGTTACCGCATCGCCGGTAATACAAGCACCGATGTACTCGCTGAGCGCGCCGTAGATGTCCACCTCACAGGCCACAGGAATACCGCGTGCTGCCAAACGGGAATTTACATAGCAGGGTTCAAAGCCAAACTGCTCAGGGAACGCAGGCCAGCACTTGTCAGCAAAGGCCACATACTTGCGGGCCCCCTTATGATTCTCTGCCCAATCCAGCAATGTCAGTTCAAACTGCGCCATACGCGCCAGCAGGTCGGGATAATACTTCCCCTCTCCCATCTCCGCAGCCATTTCATCACACACAGCGGGAATACGAGGATCGTTTGCATGTGCCTTGTAAGAGACCAGCAAATCCAGTTCGGAGTTCTCCTCCACCTCCACGCCCAGTTCGTACAAGCCCTTGATAGGGGCGTTACAGGCAAAGAAGTCCTGCGGACGAGGGCCAAAGGTAATCAATTTCAGATTGCGCACGCCAATGATGGCGCGGGCAATGGGCACAAACTGCTGAATCATCTCTGCACACTCTTCAGCAGTACCCACAGGGTACTCGGGAATGTAGGCACGCAGATGCCGCATACCCAAATTATAAGAGCAGTTCAGCACGCCGCAGTAGGCATCACCGCGACCATTAATAAGGTCACCGTCACCCTCGGCGGCAGCCACATACATAGCAGGGCCATCAAACTTCTGGCACAGCAGTGTTTCAGGAGTCTCAGGGCCGAAATTGCCCAAAAACACCACCAGTGCGTTAACACCGGCGGCCTTCACATCCTCCAGTGCTTTCAACGCATCCAGTTCATTTTCCACGGTGACGGGGCAGTTATAAATGCCTTCACCATATGCTTTCACAACCGCCTCGCGGCGGGAGATGGACAGTTCAATAGGGAAACAGTCGCGGCTGACTGCCACGATACCCAACTTTACCTCAGGAATATTGTGATACATGATAATCCCTCCTATAATACTTAGCGCAGTTTTCCAAACAACTCACGACACGCAGGATAAATCTGCCGAAACTGCTGATATTTCTCTTCATAGCGTGCAACCAGCGTTTCCTCGGGCAATGTGGTAGAAGCCACCTCCACCAAATCAGCCACCGCCTCATCCACACTTTTGTAGTGGCCGCAGGCCACCATGGCCAGCATGGCACCGCCATAACCGGGACCTTGTTCTGTCTTAACCATGTCCAGCGGAATATTCAGCACATTGGCCATCATTGTCCGCCACAGGGGCGATTTTGCTCCACCGCCGCAGATGGTAGCACGCTTTGGGCAAACACCAATGGCTTTTGCCATCTCAAAGCTGTCGCGAATGGCGAAGGCCACACCTTCCAGCACCGCCTGTACCAAATCCGTCCGCGTGGTGTCCATCGTCATGCCAATAAACGTTCCCCGGGCATTGGTATCGTTAATGGGGCTACGCTCGCCCATGAGATAGGGCAGGAAAAACACATGGTTACGCCCCAACTTTTCCCTGTCGATCCCCGATTGCAGGGCGTTGTAGTCCGTTTCTTTCAAAATATCCTCGCACAGCCACTTATTGCAGCTGGCGGCAGATAACATACAGCCCATCAAATGCCAGCCGCCATCAGCATGAGCAAATACATGAAGGGCGTTATTCTCGTCCAAACGAAACCGCTCAGAGGAGAGGAAAATCGTACCGGAAGTGCCAAGGCTGATGTTGCAGCGTTCCTCACCTACTGCGCCCGTTCCGATGGCCGCAGCAGCATTATCTCCTGCACCGGCCGCCACCTTCACCTTGTCCGAAAGGCCAAGCTGCGCGGCAATCTCCGGCTTTACCGTTCCAATGCAGTGATAACTCTCATAGAGTTCGGGAAGCTGGCTTTCACAAAGTCCGCACAACGCCAACATTTCCGCTGACCAGCATTTATTTTCCACATCCAAAAGCAGCATGCCGCTGGCATCAGAATAGTCGCAGCTGTGAACGCCTGTCAGCTTATAGTTGAGATAGTCTTTGGGCAGCATGATTTTGTCAATGCGCGCAAACAGCTCCGGCTTGTTCTTTTGCATCCAGAGAAGCTTAGGGGCAGTAAAGCCGGCAAAGGCGATGTTCGCTGTCCGCGCCGTCAGCACCTCCCTGCCCACCTGCTCGTTGAGCCAGGCTGTTTCCTCCTCGGTCCGTCCATCGTTCCACAAAATGGCGGGGCGAAGCACATTGTCCTCACTATCCAGCACCACAAGGCCGTGCATCTGACCGCCGCAGCCGATTCCCGCCACCTGTTTACCATCAAAGCCAAGGAGCAGTCTTTCTATACCGCGCTGACAGGCTCGCCACCAATCCTCGGGAGCTTGTTCGCTCCAACCCGAATGGGGATAGCTGACAGGATACTCCTCTGACACCGTGTTCAGAATTGTGCCATTCTCATCCACCAGCAGAAACTTACATGCCGATGTGCCCAAATCTATACCAATATACAGCATTGCGCTCCTCCTCACATGCCTTTTGTACTAAGCTGTAATCTTCTCAGTTCTTCAAGCTCTGCATGGGGGCGGGGATTCTGCCGCCGCGGTCGATGAACTTCTTGGGGCTGGCGGTGAGATTTACCGCCATAATGGGGCCTTCGCCCAGCAAGCCGCCGAAGTTCAAACCCTCCCCTGCCTTCTTACCGATAGCGGGGATGGCGCGGACGGCGGTGGTCTTGGAGTTCACCATGCCGATGGCCGCCTCATCGGCGATGATAGCAGAGATGACCTCGGCAGGGGTCTCACCGGGCAGCACCACCATATCAAGGCCAACGGAGCAAACAGCTGTCATGGCCTCCAGCTTCTCGATCTTCAAATCGCCGCTCTGTGCCGCAGCGATCATACCCTCATCCTCCGACACGGGGATGAATGCGCCGGACAGGCCGCCCACGGAGTTGCAGGCCATAACGCCGCCCTTCTTCACCGCATCATTGAGCATGGCAAGAGCCGCGGTCGTGCCGTGAGTGCCGCACACATCAAGACCCATCTCCTCGAGGATACGAGCCACAGAGTCACCCACTGCGGGGGTAGGAGCGAGAGAAAGATCCACAATGCCGAAGGGCACACCGAGGCGCTTGGCAGCCTCAGTGCCCACCAGCTGACCTACGCGGGTAATCTTAAAGGCGGTGCGCTTGATGATCTCCGCCACCTCGCCCAAGTCGCCATCGCACTTCTTCAAGGCCGCATGGACAACACCGGGGCCGGAAACGCCCACATGCACCACGCAATCGGGCTCGCTGATACCATGGAATGCGCCTGCCATAAAGGGATTATCCTCCACAGCGTTGCAGAACACCACCAACTTGGCAGGGCCGATGCAGTCGCGGTCAGCCGTCAGCTCGGCGCTCTCGCGGATCACCTCGCCCATCATCTTCACTGCGTCCATATTGATGCCTGCCTTGGTAGAGCCGATGTTGACGGAGGCGCAGATATTGCGGGTCTCGTTCAAGGCGCGGGGAATGGCGCGGATCAGCTCAATATCGCCTGCAGAAAAACCCTTCTGCACCAAGGCAGAAAAGCCGCCGATGAAGTTCACACCCACGGTGTCCGCCGCACGCTGGAGGGCGTGGGCATACTTCACGGGATCGCCGCCGGAGACGGCAACCAGCATGGAAATAGGCGTAACGGAGATGCGCTTATTGATAATAGGCACACCATACTCCGCCTCGATGTCCTCGCCCGTTTTCACGAGGTTTCCCGCACAGCGGACGATTTTTTCATAGACTTTCTCACAGGAGCGGTCAATATCACTGTCGGCACAATCCAGCAGAGAGATACCCATGGTAATAGTGCGGATATCGAGGTTCTCCTGCCGAATCATGTTGATGGTTTCTAAAATATCATGAAGATTGATCATAGCCGTGTCCCTCAATCAAATGCGGTGCATGGAGTTGAAGATGTCCTCGTGCATGACACGGATCTCCATGTTCAGATCCTTACCCAGCTGATCCATGGCATCGGAGAACTCCTTGAAGCTGCACTTGAGTCCTGCGATGTCGGTCATCATCACCATGACGAACATATCCTGCAGCACGGACTGGGTAATATCGATGATGTTCACATCGTACTCGGCGCACTTGGCGCTCACCTTTGCAATAATGCCCACGTTATCGTGGCCAATGACAGTGACAACTGTTTTCTTCATGATCGTTTCCTCTCTTTATTTGATTTATGTCAGCTTACGCCGTTGAGTTCCTGGAACAGGTCAAACATGGCTTTGTCAATGTAGAAAGCGAGGTCGCCTATCTGTTCATAAACGGCACCTTTGATGGCGGGATAGCTGGAAACAACGCCGTAACTGCCGTGCCACACGCCGCCGCACCAGCCGTAACCTTTTTCTGTCATGGCACTGACCATATCCCGGTAATAGGCGGAAATGGTTTCGTCTGCATAGCGGTTATAAGGCATTAGGGTCGTGAATATACCAAATTCACCGATCATAAAGCCGACGCCGTATTCTTCGGCAGTCTTTGCCAGCTCATTGGCGGAAACGCTGTCGGGAATGACGCTATCCAGCACAGCCTGCGCATCGTAGGTTTTACCGCTGGAAGCTGTATAAGGCCACGCGACGCTGTGGAGATAGTCTGTATTATCTTGCAGCGCATAATCCACCACGCAGAACTCTCTGGGGTCATAGGCGTGATAGGAGAGTGCAACACCCATCTCCGCCATAGACTTGCCCGTCAGACCGCCGCAATGAATATCGGCAATAATGCAGCGGTCGGGGGAAATCTCACGAATGGCCTCCACGGCAGGGCCGAAGAAGGCGGCATACTGATCATCGCTGTTGATTTCCGGCTCAATCATCAGATTAAAGCTGAGATAGCAGTTGGGGATGTCGGCATATCTCTGGGCAATGGCTTTCCACAAAGCCGCAAATTCGGGGGCATAGTCGGTTCCGTTGGCACTGTCATGATTCCACTGAGCCCAGTCTTCAAAAGAGGTGTCCTTGGTAAGTCCGCCCGTGCCGGAGCAGCGCAGGTCCACGTGGATATCCCGTTCCATGCACCAGGCGATGACCTGATCCAGCTCTTTCAGCCGAGTCTCATTCAGCTTGCCATCCTCGGGGACGGGCCCCTGCAACACAGAGAAGTCAAAGACGAGACCCACGAAATTAAAGCCAACATCCTTCATGGTCTGGATTTCGTGTTCATAAATGCGCTTGTCCGGCATGGCGTCCAGTGCTTGAGAGGTCACGCGGCCCATATCAAACACCAATGTGCCACGCCATTCGGAGGGCAACTCGGCACAGGTTGCGTCAGGTAGCGTCGTTTCTTTTGCCAGAAGCTCAGGGGTGATGATGGAAGTGTCAAAGGCGGCGGTATCGGCATAGGCTACCATTTCGGCGGCGGGTTCAAAAGAGTTGTAGTAACGCAGAGTGGCTTCGGCCACCTGCTCCACTGTCATGGTCTCAAAGGGGCGGAAGTTGAGAGATTCATCCACTTCCAGCACCTTTTTGCCGTTGGTGCGATCATAGGTGAGCATAGCGTAGTTGACAGCAGGGGAGGAACCGAAGTCGATCCAATAGCGTAGGCCAGTCTCGTCGGCAGGGCTGTCGATCTCGGACAGGTCGGGACAAATGTCCCATACGCCGCCCTCACCCACCTCTCCGTCCAGACGTTGGGTGATCACCTGCGAGTCGGGCCACATACTTTGAATTTCATTTTCGGAGCAGTAGGTTGCCCACTGATCGTAGTTCTCGTAGGGAGCATCATGGACAGATTCCATTGCGGAAAAATAAAGGGCCTGGGCGAAGTAGTAGCGGGTCGTTTCCTTGTCTTCCTCTACAACTTCGGGGTCAGCAAGATATTTGCTGGAAGTTCCGTACCGAAGTTCATGGACTTTTGCCAACATTCCTGCCGCTTCTTCTCTTGTGCAGATATCCTCCGCCCGGCTCAACACTTCCATGTCTGCGATGCCCAGATCACAGACCTGCTGCAGCTTGTCAGACAGCTCCACCTCCACCGCAGGCTCGTTCTGACAGCCCGCCAATAGGCTGCATACCATGACAGCAGAGAGCAGCAAACATAAGATTTTTTTACATTTCATGGCTTTTTCTCCTTCTTTATCGGATGGATAGTTTCTTTATCAATTCCCCATCGGGGGTCACATACATGGTTTTATAGGTGGTGTAGATCACCATACCCGGGCGGCTGCCCGCGGGCTTTTTTACGAATTTCACGGGGGTATAATCCACCGCCACCTTGTCACCCTCGCGACCTTGAGAGAAGTAAGCGGCGATCTGCGCGGCCTCCAAAATGCTCTGCTCATCGGGTTCTACGCCATCGGTGCAGAGAATCACATGGGAGCCGTGGATCTTCTGGGTGTGGAGCCACATATCCCACTTCTGTGCATCTTTGGTGGTCAAGCGGTCATTTTGGCGGTTGTTGCGGCCTACTAAGATGCGAAGTCCTGCCGTAGAGCGGAACTCACGGGGCTTGGAAGGGCGCTGGAAGCCGCCGCCCTTTTTATTCTGCTTGCGAAGATACCCGCCGCTTTCCAACTCGGCACGGATGTCGTTGAAGTCCTGTTCACTCTCGGCAAGCTGCAGCTCCTGCAGGACACTTTCGAGATATTGCAGCTCTTCCCTGCCCTGCGTCAGCAGCTCGGTCAACATCTTCTCGGCAGTCTTGGCCTTATTATACTGCTTGAAATACTTGGCGGCATTCTCCTGGGGCGACAGGCGCACATCGAGAGGAATCTCCACGGTGGGACAAGATTCCTCATAGTAATTCTGCGCCTCCAGCACACGCTGACCACGCTCCATGCGATAGAGGTTGGCGGTGATCAGTTCGCCGCGGATACGGAGTGTCTCGCGGTCTTGTGTCTGTGCGTACTCCTTCTCCCGCAATGCGATTTTGCGGCGCACGCGGTCACGGGCATTGGTGGCGGCCTTTACCAGTTCCTGTCCACGCTGCTTAACGCGCTCGGCCTGCTCGCGGCGGGAATAGAAGGTATCCAGCAGCGAAGAAAAGCTCTCCTGAGGTACGCTCTCGCCGTAAGTACCGTATTGTGCGATAGGTTGATAGGTAAAATCGAAGGGCTTCCCCTGTCGCAGCAGCACATACGGTGTGAAGTTTTTACCCTTTACACTCTGCTGCCAATGGAGAAAACTTCGCCACAGCTTATCATCCACCACGCAGCTGTCGCTGTCGCCGTGGGCGGCATAGACGATCTCGCGGGCCACAAGGGGCGAGATAGCGGTGAACTTAGCGGTGAGGCGGGCCTCAGCACGCTCCTCGCTCTCTCCCATGGCGCGGAAGAACTCATCCTGCGTCACGGTGAGAGGGTCTAACTTCTCCTGCCGCGGCGGCAGTTGATAGAATAGACCGGGCAGCACCTGCCGCGTCTGGGACATCTCCAAATCCACGCGGCGCAGACAATCCACAATGCGGTTGTCGCGGTCGGTGAGGATAAGGTTGGTGTTGCGTCCCATGGCCTCCAAAATGAGGGAAAAACGGCTCTGTTCCCCCATCTCGTCGGTGGCCTCGATACCGAGGGTCACCACGCGCTCCAAGGGGGACTGCTCCACCGAGACAATGCGCCCATTGCCGATGTGCTTACGAAGCAGCATGCAGAACATAGGGGGCTGGGAGGGATTATCCCGCAGCTGCTCCGTCATGTGGATACGGGGCTGATTGGGGTTGGCGCAGATGAAAAGACGGCGATTACCACGCATCAGCAGCACCAGCTGATCCCGCGCAGGCTGCTGGATCTTCTCGATACGGCTGCCAATGAGCGCAGGCGATATTTCATTGACGACTGCCTGCAGGCAGATGGCATCCAGCGGCATTTATTCTCCCTCCATCATGATGTTGAACAGTTCATTGATACGCTCATGGTTATTTTGCAGATACAGCCAGCCAAACAGCGCCTCCAGCGCCGTGGCCTGCCGATACTCGGCGATGCTGGCGTTGTGGGCAATCGTATGAACATTGGCGTTGCGTCCGCGCTTGAATACGGCGCTCTCCTCCTCGGTGAGGAGGGGTAAAATCTTCTCAGACAGTGCCGCCTGACGAGGCGCACGCACCAGCTCCACCGTGGCACGGTGAAGCCCCTTGCCCGTAGCCTTACCGTGGGCGCAGAGGTAGGCGCGCACCAGCAGCTCATACACAGCATCGCCCATGTGGGCAAGGCCGATGGCAGAGATGGCGTGGATGTCATCGCCCTTCAGTTGTATATTGAAATAATCGGTCATCGTAAAGAGTTCCCTTTCTTGTTTCTCTAACTGATGATTTTACCATAAAATGTGTAAGGTTGCAACTGCGAGGAAAGGCTGCGCGGGTTCTGAATTTCTCAAAAAACCATGGCAGCAACAACAGGTTGCTTGTCCATACAGCACTCTTGTACTATAATAGCCATGAGGTGATGATTTCATGGATACCAAGGATATTATTCTCCAGCTTAGAACGAAAAAGGGGATGTCACAGGATGACCTTGCCGAAAAGGTATTTGTGACCCGACAAGCCGTATCCCGTTGGGAAAACGGAGAAACCACGCCAAATATTGAAACGCTGAAGCTCCTCTCCAAGCTGTTTGATGTTTCTATCAATACCCTTCTCGGTTCTCCGAGAGAGCTTATTTGCCAGTGCTGCGGCATGCCCCTTGAGGACACCAATATCAGCAAGGAAAAAGATGGCTTTTTCAATGAGGAATACTGCAAATGGTGCTACGCAGATGGCGAATACATGTATCACGACATGGATGATTTGATTGATGTCTGCGTACTTCACATGGCTAGTGAAACCGTGTCTAATGAGCAGGCACGGACATACATGAAAAATCTGCTGCCAAAACTGGATTACTGGAAAAATTATAAAAACTTAGCTGGTGCGGAGAAGTTCGCCCAGTTCAAAAAGCAGCTGATAGACGAAATCAACGCCCTGCACGTCGAGGGAATGCCCAAGGTGGAAAGTCTCAATGCACTGGTGGGGGCATACATCAATCTCGAATATCACCTTCCCAACGGAAAGGTCGCAAAATTCTTAGATGACGGCGCAACCTATTTGGGAACGCAGTTGGAATGCGAATTTGGCGGAGATCGATGCTTTGGCGTGGCTGCCAACATGGAGTTCATCTTAGTCTGCACCTATGCGGAAAACGGCGCAAATCCCGAACTCGTTATCTACAAAAAGAGATAAATCGATTTCGCAAATTTTGACATTCCCCTCCCCCTTGCCGTATAATGGAGTTATACTTCTATTTGCAGCAGGAGGCGTTCCCATGTTCAACACTGTGCAGTTTTATTATTTCAGCCCCACAGGCGGCACGAAATCCTGCGGCGAGTCCTTTTGTAAGGCTATCTCCGGCAATGTCAATGCCGTCAATTTAGGCTTGGAGGAGGCAGCCTTCAACAGTGATTGCGACCTCGCCGTGTTTGCACTGCCCGTCTTTGCTGGGCGCATCCCCGCTGTGGCGGCAGAGAAACTCTCTGCGCTGAATGGCAAGGGCACAAAGGCCGTCACACTGGTGGTCTATGGTATCCGCGCCTATGAAGATGCGCTGCTGGAACTGAATAATGTTGTAAAGGAATCCAACTTTACCGTTGTTGCCTCTGCGGCATTGGTGGCGCAACACTCCATCGTCCCCGCCGTGGGACAGGGTCGCCCTGATGAAGAGGATAAGGCATCCATTGCCGCCTTTGCTGAGCAGGTGCTGGCAAAGCTCGCAAGCGGCAACGAAGAGGTTGTCTCTGTCCCCGGCAACTTCCCCTATCGCGAGGCGGGCAATATGCCCTTTACTCCCGTTTGCCTGCCCGAATGCGGAAATTGCGGGCTTTGTGTTTCCGCTTGCCCTACCAAGGCCATGACCACGACCGATGACGGCATCAAGACCGATGTGGATACCTGCATTCTGTGCATGGCTTGTACTGCTGCTTGTCCTAAGCATGTCCGCGTGCTGCCCGAGCCTGTGCAGAAGAACATGAACGAGAAGATGGCAGCACTTGTTTCCGTCCATAGAGAGAATGAATATTTCCTGTAAAAGCTCGAATCTCACTCATAGATTATCAAGCAAAAGAGATGGACATCCCGTTGGGTGTCCATCTCTTTTGCTATAGTTTTCTTGTTAAATCTTCACCAGTTCATATTCACGGCTGCCCATACCCAGCTTTTCAGCATGAGCAAGGCAAGCCATCCAGTCGGTATCGGGATGCATACGGTGGAAGTGATCGTGATCTTCGTGGTCTCCGTCATCGGCGGCAGTGCCACGAAGGGCCGGTTGAGCGTTCACAGCATCCACACAGGCCATATCCAACGCCACAGGGTCAAAAGAGGCAAACATACCAATGTTGGGTACGATGGCTGCATCGTTTTCGCTGTGACAATCGCAGTTAGGAGAGACGTCAATGGCCAGAGATATATGGAAACAGGGGCGACCATCCACCACAGCTTTTGCATACTCTGCCATCTTGATGCTTAGCTTTGTAGCTGTTTCATCCCAGTTGACATCAATGGCGCTGCGGGAGCAAATAGCAATGCATCTGCCGCAGCCAAGACATTTTCCGTGGTCGATGGATGCTTTCTTGTCAGTGATAGAGATAGCGCTGTGTGCACAAATCGAGGTACAAACACCGCACCCAACACAACGATCCTGCTCCACATGGGGCTTACCGGAATTGTGCTGTTCCATCTTTCCGGCCCGAGAACCACAGCCCATACCGATATTTTTCAGTGCACCGCCAAAACCGGCCTGCTCGTGCCCCTTAAAGTGGCTCAAAGAAATGAACACATCAGCATCCATTATGGCTCGTCCGATCTTGGCTTCCTTCACCAGTTCGCCACCCTCTACGGGAACAGAAACTTCATCGTTTCCCTTGAGGCCATCAGCAATAATGATCTGACAACCGGTGGTCATGGGATGAAACCCGTTAAGCATCGCGCTGTCCATGTGCTCCAGCGCATTTTTTCGTCCGCCTACATACAGCGTATTACAATCGGTAAGAAAGGGCTTACCGCCACGCTCTTTAACAAAGTCCGCCACAGTTTTGGCCCAGTTGGGACGCAGGAAAGCCAAATTGCCCGGCTCACCAAAGTGCAGCTTGATAGCCACAAACTTTTTATCAAAATCGACCTCTCCAAAGCCGGCCGTTTTCATCAGACGGCTCAACTTCTGCTGTAAATTCTCACGATAGCTGGTACGGAGGTCGGCAAAATATACCTTCGATGCCATTGTGTTTGTTCCTTTCAATTTCCCGTCAATCCTGAATACCCGCAATATTCTTGGCAAGCTTCTTCTTGCCCTGAATATCACCCTGACGGGCGATCATGATGCGCTGTGCCTGAGGAGAGCCTGCGCCGTGGAGAGACTCGGTGCGGTAGCCCACAGCGGCAGAACCGAGGCACATATTCTCCAGGAAACGCAGCACGCGCTGACGATCCTCGGTGCTGACACCCTCGCGGGCGGCGAAATATTTGTTACAAATCTCGCCGATGGTCTCCCCTTCTCTACCCACCACCGTGTCGGACTTGAAATCCGTCTCGGAGGGCATGGTGACCATCAATCCGCCTGCGATGTCCTCAGCGAGGCGCACGATCTCGTAGGGGAAACGGGTCACGTTCTGCTTGCAGACATTAGCCAGCAGCAGATCGATCTGATAGTTGCCCGCCTTCGTGGGGCAGCCCTCGCAGGAACAGGCGATACCGCAGGAATAGAGGGTCTCGTTGAGGTGAGTCATCTCAATGAGCTTATCCTTCACAGCGCTGGCCTTCTCCACGCCGTTATACTCCGCAGCCAAGGCAGCAGCGCCGATGACCACATCGCCTACGCCCACCTTGCAGCCGCCGTAGCTTTGACGGTGATAGCCTGCAAAGCGCTCCACCATCATGCCAGCAAACTCATACTCGCCATTGAGGAAGATGTACTCGTTGGGGATAAACACGTTATCCAGCACCACCAGTGCCTCCTGTCCGCCGAACTTGGCGTTACCCACATCAATGCAGCCGTCTTCCATCTTACGGGTGTCGCAGGACTGGCGGCCGTAGATCATATAGAGGCCATCGGCATCGCTGGGACAGGCAAAGGACACGGCATAGTCCTTATCCGCCTCGCCCATGGCGATGGTGGGCATAAAGATATGCCAGTGGGAGTTGATAGAGCCCGTCTGATGGCACTTGGCACCACGGACAACGATACCATCCTCGCGGCGCTCCACCACGTGGACGAACATATCGGGATCGGCCTGCTGATGGGGTGCTTTGGAGCGATCGCCCTTGGGGTCGGTCATTGCGCCGTCCACCGTCAGATCCTCGTCCTGCACCATAATGAGGAACTTCTTAAAGCGCTCGTGGTAATCGGTACCGCACTTCTCGTCAATCTCGAAGGTGGTGGAATAGACAGCATTGAAGGCATCCATACCCACACAGCGCTGGAAGCAGGAGGCGGTCTTCTGACCCATCAGACGCTGCATCTTCACCTTCTTCACCAGATCGTCTGCAGACTGATGAAGATGACCGAAGCGGTTGATCTTGCGACCTGTCAGATTAGAGGTGGCGGTCATGAGATCCTCATACTGAGGATCTTGGGCGAGAGCGTAGGTCATGGCGACACAGTTGATGGAAGGACGGATCATGGGGTGATCCACCCAGTTCTCGATCTTCTCGCCGAACATATACACGCGGGTATTGAGCTTACGCAGGGAGTCGATATACTCTTTTGCCGTCATCATGGAATATTCCTCCTTTAAGATGGTTGATTAGGGGATCAGTATCTCAGAGGGATACTGGTGCAGCAACGTACAGTTGCGTAAATCTTTGCCATATTGCGCCACAAGGCGCTCTGCTTTTCTGCGGACACCACTTTCATCTGCCACATCATCGGGAATATGGTAGATGTAGTTATAAGGGATGTTCTGAGATGCTATCCATGCACGCATCTCGGGGATATCTAAATAATAAGGATTCCATAGGGCCATGTCAATACTACGCCCCCGCAAAAACTCCTTGTGCAAACACGGGTCGCCGCTGGCGTCTGCGGTGATGTAAACGGTCTTTCCTCCACAGGAAATCAAAAACACGTAGTGCTTCGTCATTCCTTCAGGCACATTCATGTGGGGCAGATATCCATACTCGATCTGAATATCTCCAATGAGGAGATTTCCGCGGTCAGGCGCATCGTAACTGGGGACAAAGGAAGTGCAACGGGGATGTTTACGGAGAAATTCCCGCGCAGCACTTGTATCACAATGATCGGGATGGGTATGAGTAAAGACCAAACCGCGCAGGTCGGAAAATTCCTCCTGCGCGTTTTGAAATCTGATAAGACTATCTTCGTCCATCACACGAAATTTTCTGTGAGGTGCATTCGGCGCATCTACCAGCACCGTACTGCCGCCGTAGGAGATCAACAAGCCGCAGTTGCACATAAGTCGTACCTGCATCATTTATGAATAGCCATTCCCTCTGCATCCTCACAGCACTCCATCAAGATCTCAGAGAGACTGGGGTGGGCATGAATCAACTGGGAAACTTCCTCTGTAGTTGCCTCCAACTGCATGGCCATGGCCATCTCGCCGATCAGGGTAGCTGCATCGTGACCAATAATCTGTGCGCCAACGATCTCATCGTAACGGGGTTCGGCCAATACCTTGGCATAGCCAGTCGTCTCACCCATAGCCATGGCTTTGCCGCAGGCGGCATAGGGGAACGTACCTTTCTTGCCGTTCTTGACATCAGCCTCGCCGACACCAACGCAGGCAACTTCAGGGAAACTGTAAATCACAGAGGGAACAACACGATAAGACATCTTGCGATTGCCGCCCATGATATTATCTACCGCAACCAATGCCTCTGCAGAGGCAACGTGTGCCAGCTGGTGCTTACCGTTGGCATCACCGATGCAGTACACATGGGGGATGTTGGTGCGGAGATACTCATCGGTGATGATACCGGCGCGGTCACAATCCAGTGTCAGGTTGCCCTCGGGCATCACGGCGCGGCGGCCAATAGCACCCAGTACCAACTCAGCAGTAAAGGTGTGTTCACCGGCAGTCACGGAGAAGCCGCCCTCAACGGGAGCAATCTCCTCCACACCGCAGGAAGTGTAGACCTTGATGCCATCCTTTTTCATCTCACGCATCAGTTCAGCAGTGATATCCGCATCCAGCGTGGGGAGAATACGATCCATCATCTCCACGACAGTGATTTCCGTACCAAAGCGTGCAAAGATACAGGCCAGTTCAATACCGATCACACCACCACCAATAATCACCATAGACTTGGGCAGCTTGGTGAGGTTCAGCACTTCACGGTTGGTCACTGCGTGCTCAATGCCTTTGATGGGAGGCATGAAGGCCTGAGAACCGGTAGCAATGATCAAGTCATCACAATTGACGATTTCTTCCTTGCCATCCTCCATCGTCACGCGGATGGTGTCGGTTGCCTCGATATAGGCATTACCCTTCACCACTTTCACTGCGCCGCGCTTGAGAAGTCCTGCAATACCGGACTTCAGGCGGGCAACTACCTGCGCTTTGCGCTCCATGATGCGGGAGAAATCCACAGAGTACTCAGGAATAGTCACACCGAACTCTGCGGCGCGCTGCACCGTACCGACCACTTCAGCATTCTTGTTAAGGATCTTCGTGGGGATACATCCTTCATTGAGGCATACACCGCCCAGTTCGCCTTTTTCAATCAAGGTGACCTGTGCGCCCAAACGGGCTGCACGGATAGCCGCTACATAGCCACCAGGGCCGGCGCCGATAATAGCGATATGCTTGCTCATCGGCTGCCTCCTTCATATCCGATAAAGAGGGCGGGCATCTCTGCCACATCCTTGACGGCGTTGAGGAGCTTTGCAGCCTTCTCGCCATCGAGGATACGATGGTCGTAAGTAAAGTTCAGCCACATCATGGGGCGAATCACGATCTCATCGTTCACCACCACGGCCTTCTTCTTCACCGCACCGGTGCCGAAGATGCAGCTCTCGGGATAGTTGATGATGGGGGTAAAGACCTCAGCTCTGTAAGCACCCATGTTGGAGTAACTGGTGCTGGCGCCACCCATATCATCGGGATGGAGCTTACCCTCGCGGGCAGCTGCCACAAGGCGATTCTTCTCGCGGTTGATTTCCATGATATTCAGCTTATCGGCGTTGCGGATCACAGGCACCACCAGACCTCTGGGGGTGGCAGCGGCGAGACCGATATTGATGCTGTCGAGGCAACGGAGCTTGCCGTCCTCGTAATAGACATTGGCGTTGGGATTCTGTGCCATCGCCTGCGCCAGCACCTTGATCATCACGTCGGTCAAGCTGAACTTGGTATTCAGCTGCTTGGCAAAGCGCTCGTTCAGCAGTGCTACCAAGCGCTGCATGTCGGTCACATCCAGTTCAATGCAGTTGGTGACCATGGGCATAGTCTGCCATGCCTTTGTCAGCATCTCACCGGCTACCTTCTGTACACGGGTGAGTTCCTGATAGGTAGGTGCACCATTGTTGGCCAGCGCAGCCACATCGCTCTTATAGATGCGACCGCCGCCATTGGACACCTGAGTAAGATCGATGCCCTGCTCCTGTGCCATGCGCTGAGCAACAGGCGTTGCCTTGATGGGAGGCACGTCGGTATGGGCAAGTGCTTCCTTCTTGGTGATGATGCCCTCTTCGTTGGGCTTTACATCCTTCAAAGGTACATTCTTCTCTGCACAGATAGCACGTGCCAGAGGCGTTGCCCGGACACCATCACCTACGGGAGCAGCGGTGGCAGCAGTCTTCTCCTCCGCAGGAGCAGCAACTTCTTCCTTCGCTGCGGCAGAAGCAGCGGGAGCTGCTGCTTCAGGAATCGCCTCACCGGGCTGGCCAAGGTATCCGATAGGGGTCAGCACAGGAGAGCTTTCACCCTCCTGAATCAGGATCTTCAAAATCGTACCATCCTCGAAAGCTTCCACGTCCAGAACGGCTTTGTCCGTCTCTACGGACAACATCACATCGCCCTTTTCGACACGGTCGCCCTCTTTGACAAACCATTTCACGACAGTACCGGTTTCCATCGTCATGCCCATCTTGGGCATCAGAATTTCTTTTGCCATGGTTCTCTCCCTTCTTACTTCTTCAGCATCTTGCGGACACGAGCAACGATTTTCTCCGTAGAAGGAGTCACCATCTTCTCCAGCACGTGGGAATAGGGCATAGTGACATTCAGACCGCCGATACGCTCAATGGGAGCATCCAGATGATAGAATGCTTCGCTGTTGCACACCTGTGCTGCGATCTCAGCGCCGATACCGCCACGTTCAAAGGCCTCATGGACGATGAGCAGATGCTCGGTCTTACTGACAGACTTCACCACAGTGTCGATATCAAAGGGCACCAGCGTTCTAGGATCCACCACCTCGACGGAGATGCCGTCCTCTTTCTGCAGGATCTCTGCAGCTTCCAGTGCCTTATATACCATGTAAGAGGTAGCGACGATGGTCACATCAGTACCTTCGCGCTTAATGTCTGCCTTACCCAGAGGAATGGTATACTCCTCTTCAGGCACTTCGCCCTTCACGCGATAGCCCAGCTTGTGCTCAACGAACAGCACAGGGTTATTGCTGCGGATAGAGGACTTCAAAAGGCCCTTCAGATCATAGGGAGTAGAGGGCATGACCACCACCAGACCGGGGATATGGGCAAACCAAGCCTCCAAACTCTGGGTGTGGTGACCGCCTGCACCGGCGTCACCGGCGGGAGTGCGCACCACCATGGGCACGCTGCACTGGTCGGTATACATGCCCACAGCCTTTGCTGCCTGGTTGGCGAGGCCGTCAGCACCGTACATCAGGAAGTCCATGAACATGATCTCCACGATAGGACGCATGCCCAGCATTGCAGAGCCAACACCTGCATTCATAATCGCCATCTCGGACATGGGGGTATTGCGAATGCGCTCCTTGCCAAATTCCTCAAACAAGTCGCCGCTGACACCGAAACAACCACCGTATTCCGTGATGTCTTCACCCATCATATATACTTTTTCATCGCGGCGCATTTCCTCGCGGATAGCCTCGCGGATGGCTTCTCTACCGGTAATCTCTCTCATGTCTTACACCTCTTCGAAATACACATAGTCCATCACCGTATCTTCGCTGGGGAAGGCACAATTCTCGGCATATTCCACAGCGTCAGCAACCTTTTTGTAGGCAGCATCCACGATTTCTTTCTTCGTCTCTTCGGTCAAAGTGCCATCTGCCATCAGTTTCTCTTCCACGCGCTTGATGGGGCACTTCTCCTTCCACTCGGCAACCTCTTCCTTACTGCGATACTTCTGCATATCGCTCTTGGAATGACCCTTCCAGCGATAGGTCTCAGCCACGATCAGAGTGGGACCACCGCCACTTCTGGCACGCTCCAGTGCCTCGCAGGTGGCATCATAGACAGCCTGCACATCGTTGCCGTCAATGCGGCAGCCGGGCATACCGAATGCCGTGGCACGCAGGGACAGATCATCGATAGCAAACGCCTCACTGACATGGGTGGACATGGCGTACTGGTTATTCTCGCACAGATACACCACAGGCAGCTTCCACACAGCGGCAAGGTTAAATGCCTCCATGGTAGCGCCCTCATTCATAGCGCCATCACCCAAGGTGCAGAGAATCACATCCTTGCTCTTCTGCATTTGGAGGGAAAGAGCCATACCTGCTGCCAAGGAAGAGCAAGCGCCGATAATACCGTTGGCGCCCATGTTGCGGTGTTCCAGATCCATCATATGGGAGGACCCGCCGCGGCCCTTGCACAGGCCAGCCTCGCGACCATGAAGCTCAGCCATCATGGCGTTGATGTTCTTTCCGCCACTCTTCAAGAGGGTGAAACCGTGATCACGATGGGTCACAGAGAGGTAATCGTCCTTTTTCAGTGCATAGTTGGCAGCAGCCATAATAGCTTCCTGACCAATGCCCAAATGGGTCGTACCGGTGATCTTTGCAAAGGAGATCAGTTCATCTACCTTCTCCTCAAATGCGCGGACAAGAACCATATCACCGTACAATTTCAGCAATTCTTTATTCGTCAGTGTCACGATAATCTTCTCCTTACTTTTTCTGTATCAATTAACGGTTTTGCAACTTACCGTGTCTGTAAAAGGCATTCTTCATGTCGGGATACAAACTACGGTAAAAATCGTAAATTTCATCGTAAAGGGCCGCATTTTTCATGTTGGGCTCAACCTGAAGAGCAGGCTTTAAGATATGAGCGCAAGCCTCCGCCTCGTTTTTATATTCACCACAGGCAACCATTGCCGAGATCGCTGCGCCACAGGCAGGACCCTCGTCAATGTTGTTGCGCACGATGATGGTCTGGAACACATCGGCCTGCATCTGCAGCCATGTGTCGCTCTTTGCGCCACCGCCGGAGGCAAAAATCTTCTTGGGGCTGACACCGTGCTCACGGAGGATCTCCAAACTGTCGCGGAGACTAAAGGTGATACCCTCCATCACAGAACGCACCATCTCGTTCCAACCATGGGCAAGCGACAAACCAAAGAACACGCCGCGGGCATTGTCGTCCGTGTGGGGTGTTCTCTCGCCGTTGAGGTAAGGCAGGAAGTAAAGCCCCTTGCTGCCGATCTCCGCCTTATCTGCACAGGCGGTCATCAGCACATAGGGATCAACGCCCTGCACCTTCGCCTGCTCCATCTCTGTTCTGCCCAGTGTATTTCTCAGCCACTGGAAAGAGCCACCTGCAGCATTGGTGCAGCCAAAGAAGCACCACTTATCTCTCACGGCGTGACAATAACAAAGACCTGCACGCTCCTGCTTATCGATCAAAGGCTTATCAGTGCTGGTAAAAACCACACCGGAAGTTCCGATCGTAACAGCAATCATTCCGTCCTCAACCACACCGTTACCGATACCACCCATGGACTGGTCACCGCCACCGGCGGTCACGGGCGTACCTACAGGCAAGCCGGTAGCTTTCGCGGCAGCTTCGGTGATGTAACCGGCAATGTCGCCGGACTCCAGCAGCGTGTCGGGAACCATACGGCGATCAAGACCCAGCAGCGAGAAAATTTCATCGTTCCACTGGCGCTTTGCCGTATCAAAAAGACAGGTAGCGCTGGCATCTGCCACTTCAGTTGCTACCTCGCCTGTTAAGTACAAGCGGACATAGTCTTTGGGGAAAAGCAGATACCGCGTTTTATCCAAAATTTCGGGGCGATTCTTCTTCATCCACATGAGCTTACTGACCCAGTAGCTGCTCAAAGGCATATTTCCGGTTTTATCCCACCAGAAATTAAGGCCATAAGTATCGATCAACATCCGATTTTCTTCATCGGAGCGGCTGTCCAGCCACATCATGCAAGGCATCAGCGGCTTTTTATTTTCATCCATAGGGATACAGCCCAGCATCTGTCCGGAAAAGCCCACGCAGGCGATGGTCATATCCCCGCTCAGCTGCGCCGTGATCTGCTTTACTGCGCGGCAAACGGAATCCACCCAAACTTCAGGGTCTTGCTCCGCCCAACCGGGATGTGGGATTTGAAACACCTGCTCCGCCATTCCACGGGCAACGATATTTCCCTCTGTATCCAGCGCCAGCGCCTTCACGCCGCTGGTGCCAATATCAATGCCAAGATATACTTTCATGCTCTTCCTCCCTATCCACGCAGTTTACAGCGCAGGCCGCTTGAAAGGATCTTTTGCTCAAAATATGTTAACTGTTCTGTTGTAGGCGTTGTCCCCTCAAATTCGTAAGGCCGCCCCAACTTCTCGTATTTTCCTTTTCCAAGTTCGTGATACGGCAGCAGATGGATCTCCTCGATCCCCAGTTTTTTCGCCAGAGCGATCGTTGCTTCCACATTTTCTTCTGTTGCATTCACTCCATCAATAAAGGGAATGCGAAGCGTAATGCGGGAAGCAAACTTTTCTGCTGCCAATGTTAAATTCTTTAAGATCAGGTGATTATCCACACCTGTATGGTGAAGATGCTCCTCCGGATCTGTGTGCTTACAATCAAAAAGTATCTGGTCGCACAGCTCAAAAATTTCCAAAGCTGCTTCACTGGAACCGTGACCCGAGGTTTCAATTGCACAGTGAAGGCCGCGTTTTTTTGCCTCCTGCAGCAATGCCTTTGTAAAGGTCGGCTGCATTAAAGGCTCACCACCGGAGACGGTCATACCGCCACCACTGTTTCCGTAGAAAAGGCGATCCTTCTCTACTTCTTCAAGGACATCATCGACACTCATCGTTTTACCAACCAGTTCCAATGCGCCCTTGGGACAGCCGTCGACACAGCTCATGCACATAATGCACAGCTTGCCGCCCTGTCCTTTTTTCATGGACTGCGGGCATGCGGATGCACAATACCCGCAGTCCATACAGGTCTTCTCGTTGAGCAGGATCTGTGGCTGAACGGTCTGCGTCTCAGGATTGGCACACCATGCACAGCGCAAGGGACAGCCCTTTAAAAACACTACTGTGCGGATACCATCTCCATCATTTAAACTATAACGTTGTATATTTGTGACGATACCTTTCACCCACATACCTCACTCTTTACATTACAGGCAATTCTCCGTTCTTGCGATGATAGAATCCTGCACTTCCTTAGACAATTCATTGTAGAATGCGCTGTATCCGGCAACACGAACCACAAGGCTCTTATATTCTTCCGGATGCTCCTGCGCATCTCTCAACGTTTCGGCAGTAACCACATTGAACTGGATATGCTCACCGTTAAGATCCATATAGGTCTTGATGAGCTGTGCCAGTTTCTTCAATCCATCATCGGTAGATACCGTCAAGGGATTAAGCTTTACATTCAGGATGACACCGTTCTGACAACGGAAATGGTTGAGCTTAGTTGCCGATTTCAAAACAGCCGTCAAACCCTTAAGGTCAGTACCATTAGCAGGAGAAATGCCGTCTGCCAGCGGTTCGCCGCGCTTTCTGCCGTCGGGCGTTGCACCGGTGCACTGACCGAAATGCACGTAAGAAGAAACAGGAACAAGACCACCGATGAAAGGACCGCCACGATAGGTTTCGTACTTGGAGCTTTCATCAAGATAGGTGTCGATTGCCCAGCGTGTAGCTTTATCCACGCCCTCTTCGTCGTTACCATACTTGGCAACGCGGTTGCAGATAAACTGGCGCATGAACTCGTCGTTCTCCCAGTTGCTCTGCAGGGCATCCACCAGCTGACGCATAGTGTACTTGCCATCCTCAAAAATCAACTTAAAGATGGTGTAAGCGGAGTTACCAACGTTAGCAATACCTACAGTAGGCGGGCCGGTCCAGTTGTACTTAGCGCCGCCCTGAGTCACATCCTTACCGGATTCCATGCAGCCACCGGTCAGCATAGATACCAGAGGCACAGGCATCAGTTCCTCATGGATGTGGTCGATCATGTTGTTCCACATGACCAACTGGCGCACGCAGTAAGCCATCTGCTTTTGATAGGCTTCCTTAAACTCTTCAACAGTCTTGAATTCGCCGGCATCACCGGTCTGGATACTCACCTGCTCACCGGTAATGGCGCAGCGACCGTTGTTCAAGGTCAGTTCCATCACCTTGGTGTGGTTGAAATATCCACCGTTACCACGACCCCAAGCGTTCAAAGGCGTACTCTCAACGCAGCCCTCCAGTGCATAATCTCTAGCATCTTCCAGAGAAACACCGATGTTCATAAGACCGCGGATAAAGACATGGTCATTGACCAACTGCGGCATACCGTTGCCGCGACGAACCGCGTCACACACCGCCAGCACAAACTCTTCAGGTGCGTCATTATGGAGTCGTACAGAGAAGTTGGGCTGCATCAGCAGCATCTTTCTGTGAGCCTCCAATACACGATAGGAGAGATCGTTGGTGGCGTCGTTGCCCTCTCTGTCGATGCCGCCGATAATCAAATTCTGGCCCATGGGGAAACCGGCATGGGACTCAGCACCGGCAGCAGACTGAAGCTTCATGGGCTCAACAAACTTCACCCAAGTGCACTCCAGCAGCTCCTGACATTCCTCACGGCTGCGCTTGCCGCTCAGCACGTCCTTCTCATAGTAAGGATACATGTACTGATCAAAGCGGCCGGGAGAGATAGAAACACCGTTATCGTAGATTTGAGGCAGCAGCTGGGTAAACCAGAAGGACTGCAGTGCCTCGTGGAAATCCTCAGCAGGATGCTCGGGAACACGGGAACAAACACGAGCGATCTCCAGCAGTTCTGCCTTACGCTTGGCATCGGTCTCTTCCTCTGCCACGCGCTTTGCCTCCTCGCTGTAGCGACGTGCAAAGGTAATCACGGCATCGCAGGTGATCACGCAGCTTTCATAGAAAGCGTGCTTGCGGATATCCTCTGCTTTGCACATGTCCAGGCTGTCCAAATGATCCTGTGCCTCCTTGCGCAGACCGGCAAAGCCCTTCTGCAGCACAAGACCAAAGTCTAGGATCAAGTGACCAAAGCCGCCTTCTTCATGGATGCCCAGTTCAAACTGATTTGCCACATGGCTCAGCTTACGAACAGACTCCGGCATGACAGCGTAGGCTCTGTCACTGAGGGTATTTCCCTTGAAATAAGGGACTACTTCCTCTAAGAACAGCTTCTTGTTCTCTTCAGGGAAAATAAACTTGTCCTGAGGCCGTGTCTCGAACTTATCGATCTCGTCGACGACCCAATCCACAGCAAACTCAGGGAAAATAGGCGCGCTGCGCTGACGTTCAGCCTGATGGCCAACGATCAGCTCATCCGGAAGGATGTACACCCGCATGTTCTCCAGGATATGTGCAAAAACCTTTGCCCGTTTGACGGCAATTGGCTCACAGGCATACATTTTGTATGCCTGTGTAGCCAACAGTGCTCGTTCAATACATACGTAGTTTTTTGCGTGAATGACGGCGTCTTTCAGACGCTGTCCGCGCTCATATCCTGCGCTGCCTTTCGGCAATACATCCTCTACCCGAATAGTCAGATGCTTGTTATCCATAGTCATGCTTTTCCAACCGTTCGGTGTCAGAAGAATTAGCCCTGATAGTCAGCGATCTCAGCCTTGATGGCTTCCTTCTCCTTGTAGAACTCCTCAATATTGGTCTTGTTCACGATCTTGATGTCGGTAGCGACGAAGCTGTTCTCAATAGACTCGCCGTTCACAGCCTTGATAGCAAACTCCATACCCATACGACCCATGACAGTGGGATACTGCACGACAGTGCCGGTGAAAGTAGAGTCGGGATTTGCGATGTAGGTCAGCTCGCCCTCGTCCTCATCAACGCCGTAGATCATGACGTCGGTACGACCGGCAGTCTCAACAGCAGCGTTCAGACCCATAGCAACCTGAGCGTTGCAGCCGAACATAACATCCAGGCTACCAGCGGGGTTAGCGGTCAGGATATCGTCGCCCATGTTAGTAGCATCGGTGGAGGTCAGCTGAACAACAGACTGATCGATAACAGTGATGTTGGGATACTTAGCCATCTCGGCGCAGAAGCCCTCAGCACGATCCTTCATGGTAGAAATCTGGGGATAACCAACGCAGGCAACAGTGCCCTTTGCCTCGCCGTAAACGCTCTCGAGGTAAGCAACAGCGTCCTGAGCAGCGGTAGCACCGATAGCCTTGTTGTCAGAAGCAACGTGGGCGTAAACATCGCCGCCCTCGGCCTGAACGTCAACAGTGATCACAGGAATGCCGGCAGCATTGGCTTCCTCGATAACGGGGACGATACCAGCGGAGCTAACAGCATTGATAACCAGTGCCTTTACCTTACCGGCAGCGATCATGTCCTCGATGTCCTTCATCTGCTTAGCAACGTCGGAACCGCCATCAGCCTCGATCAGGGTCACGCCGTTCTCGGCAGCGACCTTACGCATAGCGGCGGCCATGTCCTGGAAATACTCCCACTGATAGTCCATCAGGCTAACGCCAATCACGATCTCCTCAGCGCCGTCATCGGCAGCACCATCGTCAGCGGGCTTGTTGCCACATGCTACCAGAGACAGAACCATCACCAGAGCCAGCAACAGGGATGCAAACTTTTTCATAATATACCTCCAAAAATTTTTTATTTTATTTCGCTATTCGCGAAGTAAAACCACATTAAAATTACTTCTTTGCCTTCTTAAGTTTCTTACCCTTGAGATTCTCATACAGAATGACGGATACAACGATGAGAACACCCTTGATGATCATCTGCCAGAAAGAGGTCACGCCCAGCAGGTTCAAGCCGTTGGACATGGTCATCAGGAAGAATGTACCTATCACAGTGCCCAGCACGCTGCCGCGGCCACCGACCAGGCTCGTACCACCCAACACAGCGGCTGCAATAGCATTCATCTCCAAACCATCACCGAGGGTGGGCTGGCTGGATGCAAAACGGGCCGTGTAGATAATACCGGTCAAAGCCGCCATCAGACCACTGATAACATAGACACTTATTTTGATCTTGTTAACAGAGATACCGGAAAGACGGGCAACATCTTGATTGCCACCGATGGCTACCATACGCTTACCGTAAGTGGTCTTGTTCATCAGAATAGCCCAAACAATGATGACTACCAGCATGATCCAAACTGCCACAGGGATTCCCAGCAGATAACCACGACCGATTTCCTTAAAGCCATCGGGCAAACCACTGATCTGCTTACCATCGCAATACAAAAGGGCAGCACCTTCTGCCACATTCATCATGGCGAGGGTGGTGATAAAAGGAGGAATGTTCAGCTTAGCCACCACGACGCCGTTCACCAAACCGCAAAGGGCACCGGCAGCCAGACCAACCAAAATCGCTACAACGATGGACGTGCCCTTCACCAGCAGTGTAGCGGTGATGGTACCAGCCAACATAGCCACCTTACCGACGGACAGGTCAATGCCGCCAATTAGCAACACGAAAGTCATACCCATTGCCACGATCATCTCCGTAGAGGACTGTCGCAGCACGTTGACCAGGTTACCACCGGTCATAAAGCCGTCTGCAGTGCAGCAGAAGGCAATGACCATCAGAATAAAGGCCAACAGAATCTTCCACTGAGGCATCCGCTTCAAGGCAGCGCTCAAAGGCTTCTTCATTTCTTCATTTTTCATAACATTTATCTCCAATCAACACTTAACGCTCAATTTGCAGTAGCTAAACGCATAATAGCCTCCTGGGACAGTTCCTCACGAGTCAGCTCACCGCTGGCACGGCCCTCACACATAACTACAACTCTGTCCGCCATGCCCAGGACCTCCGGAAGTTCAGAGGACACAACGATCACTGCCACGCCGCTTTTTGCCATCTCAACAATTAGACGGTGAATCTCCGCCTTGGCGCCCACGTCAACGCCGCGAGTCGGCTCATCAAGGATCATAACCTTTGCCTTGCGCTGCAGCCACTTACCGATAACCACCTTCTGCTGATTTCCGCCGGAGAGCGTTGCCACAGGCTGTTCCAAACCACTTACCTTGATGCGCAGCTTGTCCACCATCTCTTTGCCCTTTGCCCGCAGCTCGGCAAAACGAATAAATCCACTACGGGCATGCTCTTTTAGGATCGTCAGCGTCAGATTGCTGCCGACGGTATCCAGCATATTCAAGCCAAGATTCTTTCTGTCCTCAGGGACGAAGCCGATGCCCAAACGCATGGCCTCGGCCGGACTCTTGATCGTCACCGGCTGACCATCGAGGAAGATTTCTCCCTCATCACAGGGGATGTCGCCAAACACCGACTTCATCACTTCGCTGCGTCCAGCACCCATCAATCCTGCAAAACCAAGAATTTCTCCAGCTCTGACATGGAAGCTGACATCTTCAAACAGGCCATACTTGCTCAGGTGCTTTACCTCAAGTACCTTCTCTCCAATGGGAACGGTCTCTTTATCGAAAAGATTCGTGACCTGACGGCCAACCATGTGAGAAATCACTTCTTCACGGGTGAGATCCTTTACAAACCACTCGCCAACAAGCATTCCGTCACGCAGAATAGTGATACGGTCGCCCACCTCGAAAATCTCATCCATACGGTGAGAAATGAAGATGATGCACACTCCTTTTTCCTTTAGCTGGCGCATCACACGGAAGAGAACCTGCACCTCGTTATCGGCCAGTGAGGAAGTGGGCTCGTCCATAATGATAACCTTTGCATTCAGGTGGATTGCCTTAGCTATTTCCACCATTTGGCGTTTTGCCGCACTGAGCTCCTCAATTTTTGCCGCGGGGTCGATATCGAAATCAAGCTCTTCCAACAGCTTTCTCACGGTATCCTGCTGCTTTCTCTTGTCGATCATACCACCCTTGAGGAGTTCATGGCCAAGGTACATATTCTCCGTCACGGTCATCTCATAAATCAGGTTTAGCTCCTGATAGATCATGACGATTTCCTCATTGATGGCTTCTGCCGGCGTAGAAATCTTCTTCTCCTCGCCATTGATAAGTACAACGCCTTCATCTGCCGTGTGCGCACCGGCGAGAATACGCATCAGCGTGGACTTTCCGGCACCATTTTCACCGATTAAGATGTTAATTTCTCCGGCGTAGGCGTTAAAATCAACATTGTCCAGAGCCTGAATACCGGCAAATCGCTTTGAGATCCCTTTCATCTCAAGAACCGGTCTCTTGTTCAAGTCATCGCCCCCTAAATAAGTTTCGTTTGTTTCGTTTTCTTTACTGTGTTGATTTAATTTTAATGTCAATTCATAAAATTGTCAATCATACGACAAAGATTTCGCCGTTTTATCCTATTATCTTCGCCGTGTTTTATGAATAGTCACAATCCGTTTATTTCGTTTATTTTGCTACTTTCGTTTTTGAGTACTATAACTAAATTTTGCTGTTTTTCTTTTGGTTTGCGTTTGACTTTTTGCATGAAAAAATGTACAATGTAAAAAATTGTCGAAAGGGACAAAAACATATGAGTTCTAAACAAACCCGCCATTCTTTCATTCTACGCACTCTTCACGAATCCGGACAAATTGACGTATCAGAACTTTCCGACATCCTTCACATTTCTCAGACCACCATACGCAAGGATTTGGAAGAGCTGGAAGGCAAGCAGCAGTTGGTACGAGTTTATGGCGGTGCACGATTGCCGTTGGATCACAAAATCCGTAGACGACCTACTCACGGTGAATCCCTGAACGATATTCGAAAGGTTTTGGTTGCCAGTCGAGCCGCTGACCTCGTAAACGATAACGAAATCGTCTTTTTAGGTTCTGGCACCACCTGTATTGAAATTGCGAGACAGCTGAAAAAATCTCAAAAAAAGTTGACCATTGTTTCCAATAACCTCACTGTTCTGGACGAGCTAAAAAGCACACCGGGTTTTAATTTGTTGGGTACAGGTGGGCAATTGGAAAACTTTGAGGAATTTTCGGTCTTTCACGGTGACTTTGTCATCCAGTTCCTCGAAAAAGTCCTTGTTCAAAAAGCTTTTCTTACTGCCGATGGCATCAGCTTAAAACATGGCTATACTACGCATAACAGAAATGAATACCACCTGTTCGAAAGTATCCGAAAAATCTCTGAACAGTTAATTTTTGTTGTAGAGAGCAAAAAGTTTGAAAAGAACTCCATATTGCGCTTGGCGGAAATGGACTCTATCAATACGATCATTACCGACGAGGGTATTCCAAAGGAATATACCAATTACTATTTGGAAAACGGCAAAAAACTTTATATCGCCTCTGATGGGGACGACAATCTCTATTCCCTTTGATCACTACATAATAAAAAACGCTCTGCCGATGGCAGAGCGTTTTTTTACTACTATTATATTAAATTGTTTTACTCACTGCCGCTTCAGCATTTCCAAGAACAAGGCCAGCGCGGGATTTTCATTGCCCCGCAGCCAAGCAGCGCAGGAATAAGCTTCATTAAGGGGGATCTCGGGGATCAAGCGGACAGAGGGGTTAGCTGCCACATTGGTATGTCCGTTGATGATACCAAAGCCCAAGCCAGCCTCGATCCATAGGGCAAGGGTGGGTAGGTTGGGTGCGTAGCGGGTGTTGAAAGACATCAATCCCTTACTCTTGAAGAACTCCGTGGTCATCTCCGCGCCCATGCGGCTATCCTCGGGAGAGATAATAAGCATGGTCTCCTTCACCAGCTCCTCGGGGGTAATACATTCCTGCTGTGCGATAGGCAGCTTTTTAGAGATAGCGAAATAAGCCTTTTCAGCAGTGTCACCGTGGGCATACATCTCCACATCTTCCTCATCCATTACATCGAAGTGGATGGTAAAGATGAGATCCAATTTGCCGTTATGCATCTGACGGCGCAGGTCGCCGAAAGAGCCTTGGCAAATCTGGAGGCTGATATTGGGATATTGCTGCATGAAGCTGTAGAATATATCCACGATCTCGGGATCAAGACGCTGCCCCTCCAACAGGCCAATATCGAGAACGCCCGTATAACCGCGACCCACCGTCTGCACCTGGTCAACGACCTGCTCGTAGGTTTCCATCAACGGGCGCAGCTTCTCTGCCAGCAATGCTCCTGCAGGAGTAAGGCGCACATTGCGCTGATTGCGGATAAACAGCTGCGTGTTCAGTTCCTGCTCAATGGAGTTGATCTGGCGGCTCAAACCTGGTTGGGAGAGGTAGAGCCGTGCAGCGGCACGGGTATAATTCAACGTCTCAGCCAGGGCCAAAAAGCATTTGATCTGTGTCGTATTCATGGCACATTCCCTTTCTTATCAAAAACACGCCTCATCATTGCTTGATGAGGCGTGCTGTGAGATGCCTTAATCCAGCAAGATGCAGCTCGTATAGGTCATGGTATTCTTTCCGTAGTAATATTCCAATCCTGCGGAGGTGCAGGTATCGCTTACCAGCAGACCGTAAGCCTCCATGGAGGGGAACATCAACTCGGGGTGGCGGCAAGGCTCGGGGTAAGCACACTGCGGGCAGAGGGTGCAAGTACCCGCGCTCATGCCGAGGCAGTTGGGGAACTCCTTCTGCAGCAGCTTGATGGTCTCAAAAAAGCGCTTCTTCTGCAGCTTCTCCGTCTCCATAATGCACTCCACATCGAAATCGTCCTCCATCTGTCCCGTGGACTGGATGACGATGCCGCGGCGATACTGCATGGCGCGGTCGGTGATCTCCTCCAGCGTGCCGCAGGCAGGCGGGCAGGCCCAGCTTTTACCGTAGGAATGACAGCGGTTGGCGCTGCACATATCACGCACCTCGGGGAGGAACTTCAACTCCTTGGGGTCGATTTCGCCCACATGGTCAAAACCGACCTCCAAAGCCATGGCAATTACCTGTTCTGTCGTCATTACTGCGTTCTCCCTGTCATTTTTCTTGATTATAGCACGAAGTGGCTATCGATTCAATAAGAAAACCACATCATATCATGCATGTTCTCTATTGCAACTCCCCCACTCTTTCGGCTATAATAGAGGGCAATAGTGAGGTGTTATTATGACCATTTTCGTACAGCAAGGACAAGAGCAGAAAGAAATCACATTTACTGCAGGTCAGACGCTGTTAGAGATCCTCCGTGAGGCGGGATATGAGGTGTCCGCTCCCTGCGGCGGCAACGGCACATGCGGTAAGTGTACGGTGTATATTGCAGGTGAAGCCCATCTCGCCTGTCAAACCGAGGCCACAGACGGCATGGTGGTGGAGCTGCCCCATACCGCCGAGTTGGAGGTGGCGCTGGGCAGCGATGCCGTGTTCGCCTGCGACAGCGGCTTAAGTGGCTACGGCGTGGCGGTGGATATTGGTACCACCACCGTTGCCTGCCATTTGGTGAACTTGGAAAACGGCAAGACCGTTGCCGTGGCAGGCGAGGGCAATGCCCAGCGCAGCTATGGTGCAGATGTCATCTCCCGTATTCAAGCCTCTGTGGAGGGTCGCCTTGATGAGATGGCTGAGGTCATCCGCAAACAGCTGGGTGAGCTTATTGAAGGCTTGTGCCGCGAGGCGAAGGTCTCCCCCACCGAGGTGCGCTTTATGACGGTGGCGGCCAACACCACCATGTGCCACATTTTGGCGGGGCTGAAACCCGATACCATCGGTGTCGCTCCCTTTACACCCCTGTCCCTTTTCGGCGATTACTACGATGCCAAGGCATGGGGACTTCCCTTCGATGGACAGGTCTATCTCGCACCCTCCGTGTCGGGCTATGTGGGCGGCGATATTACTGCCGACCTCTTGGCGGTGGATATGGACAAGGCAAGTAAGCCCGTGCTGCTCATTGACGTGGGTACCAACGGCGAGATGGCCTTGGGCTGCGGCGACAAGTTCGTGTGCTGCTCCACGGCGGCAGGCCCTGCCTTTGAGGGCGCACAGATCCGCTTCGGTATGACGGCGGCAGAGGGTGCAGTATCCTCCGTGGAATATCACGATGGCGTGCTGGAATGCAAGGTCATCGGTGACGTGGAGGCCAAGGGTATCTGCGGCTCGGGCCTCATTGATGCCATCGCCGTCATGCTGGAAGTAGGCGCACTGGATGAAACAGGCCGCGTCCTCGACATTGACGAAGATGACGATATTCCCGAAGAGGCACTTCCCTTCCTGACCCTCCTCGATGATGAGCCCGCTTTCCGTCTGACGGAGCAGATCTATGTGACCCAGTCTGATGTCCGTAAGGTGCAGTTGGGCAAGGGTGCTATCGCCGCAGGTATCCAAGTACTGATCGATACCTCCGATGTGGACTATAAGGACATCGGCGCGCTGCTGCTGGCAGGAGGCTTTGGCAGCTTCATCCGTCCTGCAAGCGCCGCACGCATCGGTCTTATCTCCGCGGAGCTCCTCGATGTCACCAAGGCAGTGGGCAATACCGCCGCCGTTGGCGCAAAGATGGCGCTGGTCTCCGCCGAAGCCCGTGAGCGTCTTGATAAGCTGCAGAAGGCCATGGACTACCAAGAGCTCTCCGGTCTCGCCGCATTCAACACGGCGTACATGGAGAAGATGATGTTCTTGGACGACTAAAAACGAGGTATACATATGTGGGAAACGCTCCAATCCATCGTGCCCGATTATAAACTGCTGAACACCGACAGCCGCAGCATCAACCGTGAAGGGCCTTACTTTGTCACCTCCGAAGAGCAAGTAGCCGCACTTGCCGCCAATAATGTCCCATCGGAGCAGGTGTATATTGCCGTCAGCTGCCTTTCGGATGAGAATATTGCGCGCGCTATCGGAAAGTGCCGCTTTGTGGCAGACAGTTTGGATGACCTGCGCCGACTCGATGGCATTGCAGCAAAAAAAGAGCAGGGCGAACAGCTTGTTTCTGTCGGTCTGCGCCTGATCCCCACCGCCTATGATGACGGCAGTCAATACGGCGTTCGTGAAGCTGAACTAACAGCTCTCTCGGAAGAGATCAGAACCCTTTCCGCTGTTTCCGTCCGCGGCTGTTTTATTCAAGGGCACATAGATGGTCTACACGGGAAGGACTTAGGTCGCTATTTCCGCAACTGCTATGAGCTTTCAAAGCGTATGACGGTGATCCTCCCCTGCGCCATGCCATATCTGTGCATCATCGGCGGTGCAGATGCGGTGCAGTATAACCTCCACGAACACCCCGAGAGCCTGTCCGAGTTCCGGCGGGCGGCACAGATCGTTGCTATGCAGAATAATACCGCATTTTATGCCAAGCTGCTGCTCCTGTAATAAACTAACCTCCCTCATACATAGAACAAGACCACCCTTGCGGGTGGTCTTGCTGTTTTACTATCAAATGCCGAACTTGGTGAGGAAATCCTCCAACAGGTTCATGCAGACCGTTTTGCGGTACTCAGCACTGACACGTCCCTGCGTCAGCACCATACGCTCACCGTAGGCTTCCAGATACTCGCCCTTCAAAGCCTTGGCTTCCTCGATGGTCTTGCCGATAAGCATCTGCTCAATATCCTTGAAGCGGAGGACTGTGCCTGCCACAGCGCCAAAAGCCGCGGCAATATTGGTGATCTTTCCATCCTCTTGGGCAAAAACGCCGGCGAAAGATACACGGGAAATGGCTAGTGCCTCACGGCCGCCCACTTTCTGGTAGGAGTACTGCTCCAAGCCGCTCTTAGGCAGCAGGATCTCAGCGATCAGCTCATGGTTGCTGAGATCAAGTTCTTTTCTGCCGCGGTAGAACTGATCCACATCGATGATGCGCTCCCCATCCAGAGAGACGATCCGCAGTTTGGCATCTGCCACGAACTCGATCAGCACAGAGTCGGCCTTGGCAGAGCCGTTGCCCAGGTTGCCGCCGAAAGTACCGGCGTTACGGATGGCGGGAGCAGCAATGCGGGAGACGGCCTCCTTCATCAACTGCGGGACACGGTCATCTGCCAGCGCCTCAGTGAAGGTCACAGCAGCACCGATGCGGACATAGGTATCGTCCACGGCAATATTTTTCAGCTCGGGGACTTTGCTCAAGAAAAGATATTCCTGATTGGGCTTATTTTCCACCATAAGGTCAGTACCGCCGGCATAGGGCGTCAGATCATAGCGGCTGCGAAGCTCCAACGCCTCCTGCAGGGAGGTTGCAACATATCCATTTACCATAAACCATTGCCCTCCTTTGCTGCGATATTCACCGCATTGATGATTGCATTGTAACCGGTGCAGCGGCACAGGTTGCCGGACAGCGCCTCGCGGATCTGATCCTCGGTGGGATGTGCGTTTTTGGAAAGCAGCGCTTCTGCTGCCAGGATCATGCCGGGAATGCAGAAACCGCACTGCACAGCAGACACCTCGGCAAAGGCCTTATCCAGCACTGCAAAACGCTCGGTCTCGCGGAAACCCTCCAGCGTTACCACATCGTCACCTGCCACAGCACCCATGGCCACACAGCAGGAGTTGATAAGCGTACCGTTGATGAGAACAGAGCAAGCACCGCACTCACCTTCTTTACAACCGCACTTGACACTGGTCATGTGGAAGGTTTCACGCAGTACATCCAGAAGGCGGTCGGTGGTACTGCCCACATACGCAACTTCTTTCCCGTTCAGTTGGAAACGAATCGCATCCATATCATTTGCCCTCCTTCATGATTTCTTTCAGAGTATCTTCAGCGGTAAAGGGTGCGTGGTTCAGCTTGACACCGTTACCCAACGCCTGCTCCACAGCTTCCACGTAAGCACCCGGTGCGCCGACCAGAGGCAGCTCGCCTGCGCCCTTGGCACCGTAAGGGCCATCGGGGTATTTCTCCACGTGCAGCATGCACTTGAGATTGGGCACATCCTTGGTGGTGGGGATCAGATAATCGGAGAAGGAGTTGTTACGGATGCGGCCCTTATTGTCATAGTCCATCTTCTCAATGGAGGCATAGCCGATGCCCTGCAGGAAGCCACCCTCCATCTGACCCATGACGATGTTGTAGTCAATAGGCGTACCCACATCGAAAGAACCGTAAGCGCCCAGGATCTTGGAGATACCCGTGTAGGTATCCACCTCCACCTCGATGGCATTGACAGCCCATGCATAGGTGGGATAGGCATCGCCCTGGAACTTATCCAAATAGAAGGGGATCATGAAGTCGGGCTCTTTGAAGCGCTCCTCCACTTCCTGCTCCTCACCGGACTTCCAGATGGTCCTCAGCTTGATGGCGGCGCGGCGCAGCAGTTCACCGACGACCATCAGAGAACGGGATGCCACGGTAGGGCCGGAATCCGGCACGCGGGCGGTGTCGGGATGGTTATAGTAGACCTTTTCCAAGGGGAGATTCAGCTCATTTGCCACGATCTTGGGGAAGGTGGTGCGCAGACCCTGACCGATCTCACCGTTGGCTGCCAGCACCTCCACCGTGTCATCGGCATATTTGCGCAGCTTGACAACGGCCTTGATGTGATCCCGCTCGCCCGAGCCGGTGAAACCGGCGCCGTGGAAATACAGGGACATGCCGATACCCTTGCGGTAGCGTCCGGTCTGAGGCTCGGCGTATTCCTTGTGCTTGCGGCGGAAATCGCAGGCCTTATCCACCTCGTCGATCATGGCGGGAATGGGTACGGGGAAGTGATATTTGCCGGAGGTCGAGGTGGCATCCCCTTGCTTGGCAAGATTTGCCTCCTTAAATTCCAGAGAATCAACGCCCAGATCCTGCGCGATGTGATCCATCATCATCTCCACCGCAAAGAAGGTCTGCGGTGCGCCGAAACCGCGGTAAGCACCGCTGGGCGTGGTGTTGGTCTTCAGTGCGCGACCATGGACATGGAGATTTTCCACGTTATATACACCGCTGGCGCAGATGATACCGCGCTGCAGCACCACGGCAGAGAGGGTGGTGTAAGCACCGGCGTTGAACTTCACATCGATGTCCATAGCCGTTACCTTGCCATCCTTCACCGCCACCTTATAGGTGCACAGAGAGGGGTGGCGCTTGGAGGTGAACTCCAGATCCTCGCGGCGGTCAAAGACGCAGCGGACGGGGGCATTGGCCTTCTTGGCAGCCACCGCTACCTGACAGCCCAAAATGGAGGGAAATGCCTCCTTGCCGCCAAAGCCGCCACCGGTCACATCCTGCATGATGTGAACCTCATCGGGAGCGCAGCCCAAAGCGCGCATGACTGCGCCGTGGACATAGTAGGCACACTGCAAAGAGCCGTGGACGAACATCTTGCCGCCCTCTTCCGGCGTTGCCATCATGCCCTGTGTCTCCAGATAGGCCTGCTCCTGATGGCCGGTGATGAACTCCTCTTCATAGACCTTATCGGCCTCTGCAAAGGCTTTTTCTACATCGCCCTTTCCGTATTCATAGTTAAAAAATACGGTATCTGCCTTACGCAGATCCAAAACGGGCTCCAGCTCTTCATATTCCACCTTGCAAAGGCTCAGAAGATGCTCCACCATCTCCTTATCGGGACCCACCAGCATACCGATGGGCTCACCTACATACTCCACCGTTTCGCGGGCATAGACCGGCGTATCATCCATAACGATGTTGACATTGTTATCACCCGGCACATCGTTGGCATCCACGTAGAAGTAGCCCTCGGGCAGAGGGGGGATCTCCACGCTGAGCAGCTTGGCACGCGCCAGCTTGGAACGGAGCATTTTGCCGATCAGTACGCCTTCATCGGGATAATCTCCCACATACATACTGCGGCCCGATACCTTGGGTGCGTGGTCTTTTTTTACGACAGACTTACTGATGTTTTCCATGCGCTGTACAACCTCCCGCTTATAAATTCGTATGTTTGCCTGCAGTTTTTATAATCCGCTTGTGTATCAAGATCCACCCATACGCCCTCATCATCAACGGCAACGGTGCGGATCAAATCTGTATGCTGCTGCCAAAGCTGGCGAAGGCCACCGTCTCCTTGGAAGGCGATGATCTCCGGAATCAGCTGCGCATCCACCAGTGGCGGATGCTTGCGATAGCCCTCCAACGTTGGGAACACGATGCTCACGCCCTTTGTCGGGCGCTCAGACAGCAGCTTTTGAAAGGTGGCTTGCCGCACAACGGGCATATCTCCCGGCAGAAGGAAAAAAGCATCGCACTCCGGCATGGCCTGACAGCCTATGCGAATAGACTCCAGCATATCCGTGGTGGCAAAGTTCGGGTTTCGTGCAATGATCAGCTCAGAGCCATACTTGCTTCTCAGAAGCTCCTCCAGTTCTGCACCACGGTAGCCTGTCACGACCACTACCTGTGTTGCGCCGCCCAGCAGCACACTGTCGATGGTGTTTTCGATCAAAGTCTTTCCCCGCAGGGGCATGAGCGGTTTAAACTCTCCCATGCGGGAGGAGAGCCCTGCCGCCAAAATCAAGCCGCAGATCTTCGCTTTTGGATACAAAAAACCACCCCTTCCACATGCAGACATTCATTATTCTCTAAAGAGAATAACGCCTATCTTCATTATGAAAGGGATGGTGCAGATAAGCAAGTTCTTCCTCGGAAGAACTTGCAGATATTCACTGCATGATTTTTGACAGGATAAACAGTTCCTGAAATTGGGTTTGGGCGAACTGAAATACAGATTCCTCATACCGCTGACAGGCCAGCAAAAATTGTTCACCTTTCGCTGTCAGACAGGTATTTCCGCCGCTTTTGCCACCTTGGGTACGCTCTACCACAAAGTAGCCCAGTTCCCGCTCCAGCTGATTGATCATCGACCATGCTTTTCCGTGAGAAATGGCCATGGCGGCACAGGCTTTACGCATATTTTTCGTGTCGGAGATGAGAAACAGCAGCAGTTTCAATCGGGCATTGAAAAAGGGCGTTTCACGCTCAAAACTGAGACGTACACGAGGATGGAGAATGGCTTGATTGTGCATCGACAGTTGCTCCTGCAGTTCCGGTTCGTTGTGGACGCTGGTCAGGATACCTTTATCCTCAACAGAAACGAAAGAGCGCTTTTCCTCCAAAGCCAACAAAGCACCCCGCAGGCCACCTTCACCGTCATAGGCCAAAACATCATCGAGAATCGCCTCGGACAGCACCACAGGGTGTCCTGCACGCCCCTGATAGGAGGGAGAAATAATATCCCCCTCGGCATGGATCAGCTTGTTGAGGGTATCCGCCGTAAACATGGGGACATTCACAGGAGAGAACACGACACGGTCACACTTCCCTTTCAAATACTCCATGCCGATCTTGGCAGAGTCGAACAGCTCCGGACAGGCAGGCTGCTCATTGGGAACAAAAATGACACCGTAATCGGACAGCTGATATTTTACCTTATCCTCATCAACGCCGGTGATCACAACGATAGGAAACACTCCAGCCTGATGAAAGGTGATTACAAGGCGCTGGATGATGGGAATGGAGCCCACCTGCAGCATGGGCATGGCATCCTTTTGGCTGGCAGCAGCAATAATGCCTCCCACACGGCTGATTCGCATAGTATCATCTCCCATACCGTTATTTTTTTAATAGTACCACGCTTAGGCCGCAAATGCAAGATTTGGTCTTACCGAAAAGCTCATGATAAGCTTTCGTTTAGGAAAAAATATAGCGGAATTGTACATTGACCTTCGTCAAGAAATATGCTATATTACGGCTCTGCGCAAATATTTGCAACCATATTTCCCGGCAAACCAACGCGCAGGTGTCATATAAGGAGAGTAATCTATGCAACTGTTTTTAGACCTGTTCGGTAATGTTCTGAACTTCACATGGCAGCACGCGGTGATGATCGTGGTGGGTGCTGTGCTGGTGTTCTTGGCTATTAAAAAGAAGATGGAGCCTTCCCTGCTGCTGCCTATGGGCTTTGGCGCGATCTTGGTAAACCTGCCCTTCGTCCACACGGAGGCAATTGAGACCCTCTTCAACGCAGGTATTGCCAGCGAGCTGTTCCCCCTGCTGCTGTTTATCGGCATCGGTGCTATGATCGACTTTGGCCCGCTGCTTTCCTCCCCCAAGATGTTCCTCTTTGGCGCGGCAGCACAGTTCGGCATTTTCTTTACGCTTGTTATCGCCGTCATCGCAGGCTTCGATCTGAAAGATGCCGCCTCTACCGCCATTATCGCCGCGGCAGATGGCCCTACCAGCATCTACGTGGCAAACTACTTTCAGAGTAAGTATCAAGGCGCTATCATGGTGGCGGCTTATTCCTACATGGCGCTGGTGCCTATTATCCAGCCTCCCATCATCCGCACCATCACCACCAAGAAGGAACGCAGCATCAAGATGGTCTACAATCCCAGCAGCGTTTCCAAGACCACCCGCATCCTCTTCCCCATCTTCGTTACCATCATTGCAGGTACGGTGGCTCCCAAGAGCGCAGAGCTGATTGGTTTCCTGATGTTCGGTAACCTGATCCGCGAGTGCGGCGTGCTGGATAGTCTCAGCCAGAGCGCACAGCATGAGCTGGCAAACCTCATTACGCTGGTGCTGGGTCTGAGCGTTTCTCTGAAGATGCAGGCAGAGTACTTCGTCACGTGGGAGACGCTGCTGATCCTCGCCCTCGGTCTTGTGGGCTTCGTGTTCGATACTGTGGGCGGTGTGTTCTTCGCCAAGTTCCTCAACCTCTTCAGCAAGAAGAAAATCAATCCCATGATCGGTGCAGCGGGTATCTCCGCATTCCCCATGGCCTCCCGCGTCATCCATAAGATGGGCTTGGAGGAAGATCCCTTTAACTACCTGCTGATGCACGCAGCAGGCGCCAACGTCAGCGGTCAGATCGCCTCCGTCATCGCAGGCGGCTTGATCATCACACTGGTGGAAGGTATTCTGTAAGGAGGTAGCACAATGAATATCAATATGGAATTAGTCATGGCTTGCCTCGGTATCATGGGCAAGGGTCTGTTGGGCATCTTCGTGGTCATCGCTGTCATTTGGGGCTTGGTCGAGCTTCTCAACCGCATCACCGCGAAGAAGGATTGAGTATCCTACAAACACATTAAAAAGCACGCTGTCGCTGACAGCGTGCTTTTTTCTTATTCCATGATGTTGCCTTCTCTATCCAGCAGCAATTCTGCAGGGGGCGTGTGTCCCGAGAAGCGTTGGGCGGTCAGGGTGCAGGCGTATGCGCCTGCATTTTTCACTTCAACGAGGTCGCCCACCTCCAAGCGCGGGCCTTCAAAATTCTCCACCAGCACATCGGCGGCGCAGCAGAGGTTACCCACGATGTTGACGCGCTCGGTGACGGAAGTATCGCCATGCGCCACCACGGGGAACGCCCACGCGGAGGTGTAAAGAGGCTCATAGGCGCGCATCGTTCCCTCGGGGTCTGCGTGATGGAGCATCACCGCCAAGGCAGGCTTTTGCAGGCCGTTCATGCAGCCCTCGGTGATGACATAGTTCACGCCGCGGGAGATCTTTTTATCCACCACAGGGAGCCAGTAAGTACCCATCTTGCAGGTGAGGAAGCGCCCCGTTTCGATCATCAAGCGGGCACGGAGGGTAGCTTCATTCTCCGCGGCAATGGCATCGGTGTAGGTGGAGAGTTTCTCCAAATCCATGGGGACTTCAAATGTTTCATCGTAGGCCACGCCCACGCCGCTGCCGAAGTTCACATACCGCAGAGGTGCGCCCAGTTCTTCACTCAAGCGCTTGGCGAGAGCCCAGCTATCACGGTAGCAGCGGCCCAAGGCATCGGCCTCCAGCGTTTGGGAGCGGAGGTGGACATGAAGTCCCTCCACAGTGACGGGGATGGTTTTCAGCATCTCCTTAAGGTGAGGCAAGTCCTCCTCATCAATACCGAACTTGGAGGTCACACCCTCTCCCCCGCCAAAGGCAAAGGCGGGATTCATGCGGATACCGATGGCACGATGCTCGCCGCGCTGGGCAGCCAATGCGCCGATGCGTGCTACTTCCCCAAGGGAATCGGCAATGATCTCACAATCGTCCCACGCACGCAGGAGGGCGGCATCGGACTTACCTGCGGCAGAGAAGAAAATGTCCTCCGCCCACATACCGCAATCGCGGGCAAGGGCGACTTCTCCCGCTGAAGCGGCATCTGCGCCGATGCCGAAAGAGGCCAGCGCCTTCACCACAGGTGGATAGGGATTCGCCTTTACAGAGTAGAGTAAATCGAAGTTTGGGAAGGTTCTCTGCAGCGTTTTTACCTGCTGCGCCATAACCTCATATTCATATAGATAACAGGGTGCGTGATTTCGTACTACTGCTAAGAGTTTTTCATTCATCGGAGATACCTCCTTCATTTGTTGGCTTTAGTATAGCAGATAGCTCTATTTATTGCCACCGTTTTTTTCATACTCATAATCAACCATAAATGCAAACTGTTCTTCGCTTTCATAGAATTCAGGAGAAACCTTCACTTCCCAACATTTCGGATTTCTTTCCACCCAACCACGCCAAATTCTCTCTTTTCTTTGCAGCTCTTTCAGCTCCTCTTCAAATCTCTCAATCACCTCTCGGCACGGCGGCATCCATCCTAGCAATCGGCAATATTCTTCATCATAAATCAACTCGTCTTTTCGATAATATGTCCATCCCTCTCTGTCGGCAATGGCACGGATCGCCCACTCGATAGCCACTTCCTCTTCGCAGTAAGGACGCCCCAAAATACGCGAAAACTCTCTGCGATCCTCATGCAGAGGACTTTTTGCAAGCGCCGTCAAAAACTGCTGACGGCGACGGTTATATCCTTTCCCTGCCAGATATTGCTCCACAGACTGTTCCTGCTTTTCCTCTTCCTGCCGTGCCATAGTTTCTTCTATCACACGCTGCTTATCCCTTTTCTTCTCTCGGCTAATCGTCAGCCAAGCTGCGATCAAATGTTCAAAACCCATTTTCTTTCTCCTTATCGAAAACCACCCACAGTATGGGGTGCATAGTGTACCCGCGTGTGGTGACCGCGTCTGCTCCCCCAGCTGTACATAACGCTCTCCCAGCCATAGTAGGGGTCACGGCGCAGTTTTTTGTTCTTCTCGCGACATAAGGGACAACGAACAGGATCTTTCCACTTCTTTTGAGCGAAGAACGCCTGCTCCTTCTCAGAAAACACAAAGCTCTTTCCACAGTCACGGCATGTCAGTTTCATTTTCTTTCTCCTTTCGATGTTCTGCTGTAATAGGACATGAGTGTGTACCCTTTATACGCACACGAGTGTATCCCTGCCGCTCTTACGGCGATACAAATTATAGTAGATTTGCGGTGTGTCATTGCCGCCGTTGCTGTTTCCTTTTCACAGCGATATTACGCACACGGCTGTCGGTGTACCATTATCCATGAAGGCGCGTGTGCGGTCATATATCTATGTTGCAATTTGGCACTATGCAGCATAGCACAGATACGCACAGCAGCGAGTGGCACTCATATATGCGCACGCGGCTGTATGTCACCGAAAAGAGCGCAAAAAAGACACCCTCGCGGGTGTCTTTTCTATGGTTTTAGTGCATCATACCGGGAGGCGGGACGAGCCAGGTATGGACTTCGCCCACACATTCAAAGCCCAGCGTTTCATACAGAGGTACGCCCAGAGGAGATGCCTGGAGGGTAGAATACTTGCAGCCCTTTTCCTTGGCAATGGCCATAGCGCAGTTCATCAAGGAAGCGGCAATGCCCTTTCCGCGATAGGCCTCCAGCGTGCCGACCTCGTGGACACCGGCGTTGTCGCCCTTGCAGATCAGGAGCATGCCTGCCACCATCTTGCCATCCTCACAGTGCATGAGGAAATCACAGTTGGGGTCATTGGCGATCAGCACCATGCCGTCCTTCTCGGTAGGCTTACCAAAAGCGGCGGCGATCATCTCGGCCCATTCCCCTACCTGCTCTGCGGGAACATGCTCCACAGCCACCTTGGGCTGGGCGGGGGTGTAGCCCTCCAGATTCAGGAACATGGCGGTCTGCACAGGCAGAGGATTGATGTAGCCCTCCTTCTGCAGGCTGGGACGGATGGCCTTGGCGCTGATCTCAGTGCTGAGCCAGCTGATGAGGGGAGGCAGCTGACCTGCACGAAGACCGGCAGCAACAGCGGACACAGTTGCTTCGAGGGTCTCGGGCTCTGCGGCGTGGAGATACACGCGGTTATACCACATGGTCTCGGGTGCGAAATAGGCGGTGTAGGCATCCTCTACCTTTTTGCCGCCGGAGTAGCCGGACACCAGTTCGCAGCTGTCCAGCAGGCTCTCCATAGCCAAGCGGGCTTTCTCGTTCACGGTGTAGCTCATAGTCTTCTCTCTCCTGTGTCTATTAAATCATTTCTGCGATCTCATAAATCAGCTTCTCGGTCTTTTCCCAACCAAGGCAGGGGTCGGTGATGGACTGACCGAACACATCGCCGTCCACCTTCTGGCAGCCGTCCACCAGATAGCTTTCGATCATGAAACCCTTCACCAGCTTGCGGATGTCGGGATTGTGGCGGCAGCTGTGAAGCACATCCTTGGCGATGCGGATCTGCTCTAAATACTTCTTGCCGGAGTTGCTGTGGTTGGTATCCACCACCACGCCGGGATTGGCAAGGCCGCTGGCGGCGTACAGCTCATTGAGCTGGGCCAAATTCTCATAGTGATAGTTGGGATAGGCCTTGCCGTTGGCATCCACATAGCCGCGGAGAATGGCGTGGGTATAGGGGTTGCCGGCGCTCTTGACCTCCCAGTTACGATAGCAGAAGGAATGGGAGTGCTGGCCTGCATTGATGGCGTTCATCATGACGGACAGATCGCCGCCGGTGGGGTTTTTCATACCCACGGGGATGGCGAGACCGCTGGCGGTGAGGCGATGCTGCTGATCCTCCACAGAGCGGGCACCGATAGCTACATAGGCCACCACGTCATGGATATAGCGGTGATTCTCGGGATAGAGCATCTCATCGGCGCTGGGGAGACCGAACTCATTGAGGGAACGCATGTGGATCTTACGGGTGGCGATGACACCCTTGATGAGGTTGGGCTTTTCGTGGGGATCGGGAGAGTGGAGCAGACCCTTATAGCCTGCGCCGGTGGTGCGGGGCTTGTTGGTGTAGATACGGGGGATGATAATGACCTTATCCTCCACCTCGTCCTGCACCTTGCGAAGGCGGCTGATGTACTCCATGACGGCATCCTCGCGGTCAGCAGAGCAAGGGCCGATGATCAGCAACATACGGTCATCCTCACCGGAGAACACCTTCTTGATCTCTTTATCACGGGCAATTTTAATGTCAACGGCTTCCTCGGAGAGGGGGTACTGGGCCTTGATCTCCTGAGGAATCGGCAGCTTACTGACGAATTCCATATTCATAAGGGTTTTCCTCCGTTCTTATGGGAAAGCGCGAAAAGGCGCTGCAACTCTTCTTATTCGACGGTCACATCAATTTCCAAGGCCTTGAGCTTATCGAAAAATTCGGGGAAGCTCTTGCTGACGGCCTCTGCGCCCTCGATGCTGCCGCCTGTCAACGTCAGCAGCACCGCCAGCGACATGACGATACGGTGGTCATTGTGACCTTGCAGGACTCTCGTAGGGGCGTGGAAGGCTTTGGGGATGATATCCACGGTATTCTCCCCTACCGTCACCCCTGTGCCAAAAGCAGACAGCTCTTCCGCCATGACGGCAGCGCGGTCGCTCTCCTTGATCTTCAGACGGTGAGTGCCCGTAAAGTGTGCGCCGTTCTTCGCGGCAGCCACAGCAAAGAGAATGGGGCCCAAATCGGGGCAGTTGGAAATATCAATGGTGGGACAGCCAAAGGAAAGGCGCTGAAAATACTCAGTGTAAACCTTATCCCCTTGCAAGCTATCGGGGTTCAAACCACCGATGTCAACCTCGCCGCCCAAGAAATTGAGGGCTTCAAAGAAGGCTGCGCCGGAGTAGTCACCCTCCACGTACATATCAGTAGCAGTATACTGCTGATTGCCGGGGATGACAAGGGTAAATTCATCCTGCCAACGGGTGTGGACACCGAAGGAGGCCATAGCCTGCAAGGTGAGGTCGATGTAGCCGCGGCTCTCCACAGGGGGCGTGATGGAAATGACACTATCACCCTCCACCATGGGCAGCGCCAGCAGCAAACCGGAAATAAACTGGCTGCTGATGTCACCGGGGACGGTGTAGGTGTCAGCGGTCAGCTTACCCTGCACATCCACATAGGAGACGTTCTGAGTAAAGGTAAAGCCGCGCTGGGCGCACAAATCGGCGTAGATATTCAAGGGGCGGGACAGGAGCTTTTCCGTGCCGGTAAAGCTGACCTTTTCTCCGCACATGAGTGCCAAGGGGATGAAAAAGCGCAGAGTACTGCCGCTTTCATGGCAGGAGAGGATCTCCATGGGCTTGGCGCTCTTCATGTCCACACCACGAACGGTGACGGTGTCGCCGCTGACGCTGCACTCTGCGCCCAAGGCGCGGAGGCAGGCAATGGTGGCTAAAATATCTTCATTAAGGTCAATGCCGCCGATTTGGCTTGTGCCGCTGGCAAGTCCTGCGCAGATGAGCATACGATGTGCCATGCTCTTGGAAGAGGGGACGGTCACATAGCCTACAGCGCGAGAGGGTTGAATGGTAACGTTCATAGCTTCTTCTCCATTAATGTGTCAATTGCCTCTAAATAGCCGTCAAAGCCCTTGCCTGTAATGGTGGCAACGCAGGCGGCGCGGATGTAACTTACCTGCCGAAAGTCCTCTCGCTCCTCCACCTTGGAGATATGCACCTCCACCGTGGGGATGCCCACCGCCTTCACCGCATCGAGAAGGGCGATACTGGTGTGAGTATACGCACCGGGATTGATGACGATGCCGTCCGTTCCGTCGGAATAGGCCTCTTGGATACGATCCACCAAGCTGCCCTCGTGGTTGGACTGATAAAAACTTACGGCAACGCCCTTTTGGGCACAGTAATTCTTGATTTTCTCACAGAGGGCATCATACGTACCCGAGCCGTAGAGGGCGGGCTCACGGATACCCAACATATTCAAATTTGGGCCATTGATCACCAAAATGTTCATTGTAAAAAGTTCCTTTCCACCTGCTGTGCCGCTGCCTCTGCCGTAGCGGAGTTGTCGATCACAGCATCTGCTGTAGAAACATAAATATCATAGCGCTCGTTGTAGCGCTGCAGGATGGCCTCCTTGGTAGAGGACAGAGGGCGATCCGCCGTGGGCAAGAGCTGCTCCACAGGGCGGTCTAAGAAGAAAATCTTGCCGTTCATGCGAAGGGCGTTGATATTCTCCTCACGCAGCACTGCGCCGCCGCCTGTGGCGATGACTGCGCCTGTCTCCAAGGCGATAGAGCGGATGACCTCCGATTCAATATCGCGGAAGGCCTTCTCCCCCTCTGCGGAGATAAGCTCCGCGGGGGTCTTGCCTGTTTTCTCTGTAATGAGGATATCCACATCGAGGTAGGGTCTGCCCAGCTTCTCAGAGAGCAGCTTGCCCACGGTGGACTTTCCGCTGCCGGGCATACCGGTGAGGACGATGTTCTCCTTGCCGGACTTTATCTTACGGTAGACACGTTCCATGGTGTCCTCGGGGTACTTGGTATCAAGGAAGATCTCCGAGGCCAGCACCGCTTGGCACACCAGCATATAGAGGCCGCCTGCGGCACGTGCGCCTGCCTTTCGGGCGGCGAGGATAAACTCCGTGCGGAGGGGGTTATAGACCGCATCCACTGCACCCTCAAGGTGAGGGAACAGCTGCGGGTCGATAGACATACCGCTCTCGCGGGAGAACATACCGCGGGGCGTGGTGTTAATGAGGACCTGGGCATCCAAGTGGTTCGCCTTCACCTCATCGTAGGTCAGAACGCCCACCTTGGCGCTGCGGCTCACCTTATAAACTTCCGCTGCACCCAAGTGCTTGGCAACAGCCATGGCGGTGTTGGATGTGCCGCCTGTGCCGAGGATCAGCACCTTCTTGCCCGTTATGTCAATGCCTGTACGCTCAATGAGGGCAGCCATGCCGCCAAAATCCGTATTGTAGCCGTAGAGGTCGCCGTTACGATTGACGATGGTGTTGACAGCGCCGATGGCGGCAGCCATAGACTCCACCTCTCTGAGGTGAGGGATCACATCCTGTTTATAGGGCATAGTGACATTGATGGCCTTAAAATCCCGTGCCGTCATGAAAGCATCCAGTTCCCCCATAGGGATCTCGCGGAGTTCGTAGAGGTAGTCCGTCAATTCACCGTGGATAATTTTAGAAAAACTGTGAGTCAAATGCTCACCAATGCAGCCATACTGCATGGTTCACCCATCCTTTGCAAAATAGTCTGTGCCGTAGCGACCTAAGAGCATGTCATAGACCGCGATTGCCGTCACCGCATCGATGACGATGCGGGCGCGGTGGACGATGGCAGGGTCGTGGCGCCCCTTGATCGCCAAGGTGGCGTTCTCCTTGGCGGCGATGTCCACCGTGGGCTGTGCCTTGGCGATGGACGGGGTGGGCTTCACAGCGCAGCGGAAGATAACGGGCATACCGTTGGTGATGCCGCCGCCGATGCCGCCGCCGTGGTTGGTAGCGGTCACCACCGCGCCATTTTCATAGCGCAAGGCATCGTTGGCCTCGCTGCCCTTCATATCGACAAGGGCGAAGCCGTCGCCGAACTCCACGCCCTTCACGGCGGGGACAGAGAAAAGCATGTGGGAGAGGACGCTTTCAAAGGTATCGAACCAAGGCTCGCCTACGCCCGCAGGAAGACCCATGATGACCGTTTCCAGTACGCCGCCCACGCTGTCGCACTCAGCCTTTGCCGCCAAAATAGCACTCTCCATCTTCTCCCCTGCTGCCTTGTCAAGGACAGGAAACAGGCTCTCGGAGAGAGCGGCAATGTCTGCCTGCAAATCGCCAAAGCCGCGGTCGGGAATCCCTGCGCAGCGGGAGATGTGAGTGCCGATGGTGATGCCCTTGCGCTGCAGGGCGCTGTGGCAGATAGCACCTGCCGCCACCAGTGCCGCCGTGATGCGGCCGGAGAAATGGCCGCCGCCACGGGTATCTTGATAGCCGTGGTACTTACACTGGGCGGGATAGTCGGCATGGCCGGGGCGCATCAGCGTCTGCATCTGGGCATAGTCGCCGCTGCGGGTATCCTGATTGCGAATGAGGATGCACAGGGGCGTGCCTGTAGCAACGCCGTTCACTGCGCCGCTGACGATCTCGAACTCGTCCTTTTCCTGCCGTGCCGTGGAAATCGCCCCTTGGGGCATTCTAAGGCGCAGCATACGGCGAATGTTCTCCTCATCAATGACCGTACCGGGGCATAAGCCATCCAGCACAGCACCGATGGCTGCGCCGTGGCTCTCACCGAACAAGGTGATGCCCATATACTGTCCGAATGTGTTCTTCATGGTGGATTACACCTTTCCGTTCAAAAACTGATAGACGGTTTCCTTCAAATCCTGCAGGGGCATTTTGCGAAGTTCAAAGCTGCCTGCCTGCGCTGCGTACACCACGGTGATGGTGTCGCCCGAGAGCTTCTTATCGTGGGACATGGCCTGCCAAACGCTGTCGGCATTGACATTGCAGGTGGTGGGCAGTCCTAACTTCTCAAGGATGGCCTTGAGGCGGGGACGAAGGGTCTCACTGCACATGGGCAGCATGCCCAGTGCCACGCACTCGCCGTGGTGGAGGGTATCCAAGCCCGCCGCCGTTTCGATGCCGTGACCGATGGTGTGACCGAAGTTCAGCACGCGGCGAAGGCCTGTTTCCTTCTCATCCTCTTTCACCACTGCCGCCTTAATGCGGAGGGAGGCAGCGATGATCTCATCAATATGATCGAGGACATTTTCATTTTCAAACCGTGCAAGGAGCGCTTCATCGAAGGTCGCCGCCATTTTCACCGCCTCGGCAAGGCCTGCGGCGATGTGGCGCTGAGGAAGAGTCTCCAGCACATCGGGGTCAATGAGCACTGCCTTGGGCTGATAGAACGCGCCCACGCAGTTCTTGATGCCATCGAGGTCGATGGCTACCTTGCCGCCGATAGAGGAGTCCACTTGGGACAGCACTGTGGTGGGGACATTGTAAAAGTCGATGCCCCGCATGTAGGAGGCGGCGGCAAAGCCCGCCAAATCACCCACCATGCCACCGCCCACAGCCACCACGCAATCGGTGCGGGTAAAGCCATTCTGCAGCATCACGCGGCAGAGGTCGGTGAAATTCTCCACATTCTTGCTGCCCTCACCTTGGGGAAGGGTCACCACCGTAGGGGCGGCGCAGCAAGCAGAGATGGTCTCAGCGTACGCTGCAGGCACGCCGCTGTCGGTGACAAGGAGCACCTTGCGGTTTAAGTTCATATATGCATCGGCGCGATGCAAAACGCCGCGCTCGATGGTGATGGGATAGCTGTTCTTGCCTAATTCAGCAATGATCTCCATAGTTCTTTCCTCAAGCAAAAGAGCCGACACACTTGATCTTATCGCAGCACACGGTCATGGCCTCGATCATACACTTGCCGTCATAGCTGCGGACATCGCCTTCGGCCTCCACATAGAAGTAGTACTGCCACAGCAGCTCCTTCATGGGGCGGCTGCGCATAACGTGCATGCTGAAGCCATAAGAGCCAATAATATTTAGTGCGCGGGCGAGGCAGCCTGCCTCGTTGGGCACGGTAAACATCAAAATGAAGTGGGCACCGGGCTTCTTGCTGATGCTGCGATCCTCGCTGCGGGCCAGCACCACAAAGCGGGTGGTGTTCACCTGAGAGTGATTCACGCTCTCAGCCAGCACCTTCAAGCCGTACATCTCAGCGCTCTCGCCGCTGGCGATGGCTGCCACGGTGGGGTCGTTCAGCTCTGCCACATACTTGGCGGCGAGGGCAGTGTTGCTGAAAGTACGCTGTTCAAAGCCATGCTTGGTGATATACTCATCGCACTGGGACAGAGCCTGAGGATGGCTCACCACCGTCTTGATGGTGTCGAGAGTCGCGCCCTCCACTGCCAGCAGATCGTGGGTCACAGAAAGAGCCAAAGTGCCGTTGACATAGAGAGGGCCGGAGAACATGAGATCGGTGACCTGACCAACTTCACCTGCGTAGCTGTTCTCCAAAGGCAGAACAACAGCATCGCACTCGCCGTTAACCACAGAGTCGTAAGCGGACTTAAAGCCGGAATAGGCGATCTTCTCCGCCTGAGGAAACAGCTTATCAGCTGCAATATGGGCAAACGCGCCCTCAACACCGCTATAGGCCACCTTCATTCCCTGCAGAAGCTTGTGCTGATAGCGGCGGGAAATCGTCATGGTATCACGGAGGAAGTCCGTATAATAGCCGCGGAGGTCGTCATTCTCGATGCGCTCTGCACCGCTGCGGATCACCTCTGCCTCACGATTGGCATCAAAGATAGGCAGACCATGTGCCTTCTTATGCTCGGCAACGATCTCAGCTGCCTCCATACGGCGCACGAACAACTCTGCCATCTGTGCGTCTACTTCATCGATAATCTTTCTTGCTTCTTGTAACTTGTCCATGGTGTTTTCTCCTGTTTTCGCCTTGGTAAGGTATTGCATTTGTCTGTCAGAGAAACACAAATTGAGTTTTCTCGCAGTGAGAGCTTTTCCTGTTGGTCCGGCAGATAATAAATATAATAATTATACCCCTTTTTTCTTTTTGGTCAATAGTAATATACAAATTTTGCCATTTTCAGCGAATGGTTCACCCAATTTTAACGATTATCGTCACTTACCAAAAAGTAACTTATCATTCACTAAAGAGGGAAAGGGTTTGAAATCGTGAGATTTCAAACCCTTGTTGTTCACCTGTAGAAGTCAGCGTACTTTGTCATGGCATCCATCACCGCCTTGGCGTTTTCCAAAGGGATGTCGGGATAGAGACCGTAAATCATCATGAGGCCGCCCTCTTTACAGCCCACTGTTTCGATGCAGTGACGGATATGGGCATCGATGTCGGCAGGGGTGCCGAAGCGGGTGATGTTCTGGCGGTCGATGTCCAGATCCACGCAGGTCTTACCGCGGAACTTGCCGCCGATCCACTCCACGCCGTTGACCAAATCCTGCAAGTTGATAATATCCACGCCGCCGTCGATGATGTCATCCACCAGCGTGCGGATGTCGCCGTCGGAGTGCATGTGGATGATCTTCCCCGCCTCGCGGACAGGGGCAAGCATCCGCTGATAGAGAGGCTTAATATACTGACGGAACAATGCAGGACTGATCATAGGCCCTGTCTGCATGCCCAAATCCTCGGGGATGCGGATCATGTCCACATCGGCCTTCAAAAAGTGATGGATCTGGGCAAGGTTAAACTGGCACAGCCGCTCCAAGAGGTCGAGGATGTCCTCTTCCCCATCGGATAAGTCCATGAGGGTGTCCATATAGCCGCGGATGTCGCACAGCTGCTGGAAGGTGTGACCGTGGCGCAGGTCGCCGTAGGTCATCTCCCTCGCCGCCTTTTGCCGCGCCACCTCTTGCTCAAAGGCCGCCCAATCCACCGCGCCGAGGCCGTTGCTGCGCTCGGGGTCGGGGAGCTGATAGGCGGGGTACTTCCCCATATCTGCCAAGGGGTGCTCCAGCACCGAGCCCACAATGCCGTCCATGGTGGTGTGCCACACGCAGCCGAAATCATCGGTATAGGGCACACCTGCTTGCGCGTTGGCATCGTACTCCACCGTAAGAGGCGTGGAGGAAGGCTGGAAGTTGGGGAACAAAAAGGGATGCTCCGCCATCAGCTGTTGCAATGCATCTTGGTCATAGTGATCCCAGCAGGCGGCATTGATGTGGAAGGTCATGGGGATATAGTCGGGGCGTTGAAAGCGGATGGTACGCAGCAGCGTATCACGGTCCGCCGACGATGTGGATACGTACATAGTCCCTCTCCTTAAATCAAAATGCCGTCGCAGTGGTCGATCTCATGCTGGATGATCTGTGCGGGGAATCCGGTGAACGTCTTAATGCGGGTCTGCATCTCCGCCGTCTGCCACTGCACCTTGATGGTCTGATAGCGCTTGCACTTACGCGGGCCCCCCAAGAGAGAAAGGCAGCCTTCCTCCGTGTCGTACTGCCCCGACTTTTTAAGGATCTGCGGGTTGAACATGGTCATGTAGGTACCTTCGTTATCGAAGCAAATAATGCGCTTTTTTGCGCCGATCATGTTGGCAGCCATGCCCACACAGCCATCCTTATGGGCCATGATGGTGTCCAGCAAGTCCTGCGCCACCTGCAAGTCTTCCTTGGTGGCAGGCTCGGACTTAAGGCTTAAAAAGATAGGGTCGTGAATGAGTTCTTTAACCATGGTAAACCTCGATAATTCTCTTCAAAATTTCCTCATCTGCGGGGCAGAAGTCGTAATTGGGGATCTCCACGGGGGTGATCCAGCGGATGTCGTTATGCTCCAGTTTTTGGGGCACGCCCTCGGCAATGACGGCGTGAAATAGAGTCAAATGAACGGTAATGTCGGGATATTCGTGGACCACATCCATAAATACCTCACCCACCGAGAGGGTCACCGCCAGTTCCTCTTGGCATTCGCGGATGAGGGCAGCTTCGCGGCTCTCCCCTGCTTCTACCTTGCCGCCCACAAACTCCCACAGAAGGCCGCGGGCTTTATGGGCAGGCCGCTGGCAGATCATGAACTTCTCGCCCTCCCATACAAGGGCTGCTACGACTTCTACCATTGGGGGTTCCTCTCTTTGTCATTTTTTCTTATTATAGCGCGAAAGTTTCTCCCTTGCAACAGGTGCCATAGGTCAAAGACAAGCATAAAATAGTGCGGGCCCAATCTTAATAAGCATGTAGGTGATGCTTGTGAACAGACAAAACCAGTATAACGATCGAAACAATCGCAACGACAGAAATCGAAACGATAATTGCGGCAATCCATCTTTCAACAACGATTGCTCCTGTAACGACGATAATGACCCCTATTATCCCTGCATTAACTGTCCCCCCGGACCGCAAGGTCCTCAGGGTCCCAGAGGGGCAATGGGTCCTGCTGGCCCTCGTGGTCCTGCGGGGCAGCCCGGCCCTACCGGCCCGCAAGGACCTGCCGGTGAAGCGGGGCCTGTTGGTCCGCAGGGGCCTGTCGGTGAGACCGGCCCTGTTGGTCCGCAGGGACCTATCGGTTTGATGGGACCTGCCGGTCCGCAAGGGCCTGCTGGTGAAACCGGCCCCGCTGGTCCTCAAGGGCCTGTCGGTGAGACTGGTCCTGCCGGTCCGCAGGGGCCTGTCGGTGAGACGGGGCCCGTTGGTCCGCAGGGGCCTATCGGTGAAACAGGGCCTGCCGGTCCGCAGGGGCCTGTCGGTGAGACGGGATCCGTTGGCCCGCAGGGACCTATCGGTTTGACGGGACCCGCCGGTCCGCAAGGTCCTGCTGGTGAGACCGGCCCTGTTGGTCCGCAGGGGCCTGTCGGTGAAACGGGACCCGTTGGTCCGCAAGGGCCTGCTGGTGAAACAGGGCCTGCTGGTCCCCAGGGACCTATCGGTGAAACGGGACCCGTTGGCCCGCAGGGACCTATCGGGGAAACGGGGCCTGCAGGCAGTGTCCTTGGCTACGCCGATTTCTATGCACTGATGCCTCCCGACAACGCTGCATCTGTCGCTCCCGGCGCAGATGTGAGTTTCCCGCAGGATGGTCCCAACAGCGGCACGGATATCGTCCGTGCTGACGAGTCCTCCTTTATCTTGTCAGAGGCCGGCACGTATCAAGTGCTGTTCAATGTCCCTGTCATGGAAGCTGGGCAGCTGCTGCTGACCATCAACGGTGACGATCTGCCCTACACGGTGGTGGGTCGTGCCACGGGGGCCTCTCCCATCATTGGCATGGCTCTGGTGGAGACAGGACTTGACAATGCCATTCTGACAGTGCGTAACCCCGCTGGGAACGCGGCGGCTCTGACCATCACCCCTGTGGCGGGCGGCCCGCGCTCTGTCTCGGCGCATTTGGTCATCACTCGTCTGAGATAAAGAAAAATCCACAAAAGAAGAATCATCAGAGGCGCGTACTGCACAGGCGGTACGCGCCTCTCCCCTATTGAGGGCAACAAAAAAGCGCCCTTGCGGCGCATGTAAATTCTCTGTAAAATGAAAGTAACCCTCGACACATTGCCTACTCACTGCAACGGTCGAGGGTTACTCCACGAAATAGGTGGGTTCCATCATTTACGTAACCTCTACTTTCTATAGACTTACGAGGGATTGTTGCTCCCTTACTGTGGTTACAATATACTCCCAAAAATCTCTTTTGACAAGACGTAATAGTATACAATATTTTCCAACAAATATCGGACAGATTGCGAATAGACAATGTATATTCTGTGTGTTATGATGAATGTGTTGGGCCGCTCCACAGGAGCGACCCTTTTGTCGTTTATCGGATGAAATTGGTAACCTGTTTCTCCTCTTCCTTGGCAGGGAGACCGAACTGCGCCTTGCCCAATGCGATGGACTTCATGAGGAAGACCATGTTCCGTGCAAGGGTGCGCATGGTCTGCAAACCCTCGGCATCCTGCACCGCCTCGCCGGGGATGCGGCCGTGGACACTGTTCCAATACTGGCTGGAGGCCACAGGCATACCGCTGATGGTGAAGTACTTATTGAGAGCATCAAAAGTGGCAGAGCAGCCGCCGCGGCGGGCTACCGCCACACTTGCGCCCACCTTCATGGTCATGTCGTAGGGTGCGCTGAAGAAAAGGCGATCCAAGAGAGCCAGCAGTGTACCGTTGGGAGAGGCGAAGTAGACAGGGCTGCCCACCACGAGGCCGTCTGCCTCACGGAGCTTGTCGGCCACCTCGTTGACGAGGTCGTCAAAGACGCACTTCCCCGCCTTGCCGCAGCCATAACAGCTGACACAGCCGCGGATGTCCTTATCCCCCACCTGTACCGTTTCTACCTCGATGCCCTCCTGCAAAAAGATGGTCTCCATCTCCTTGAGGGCCAGCGCGGTGTTGCCGTTGGTCTTAGGGCTGCCGTTGAGTAGTAAAACTTTCATCGTTAGATCCTCCCTCTTATCCTTAATGTACGGAGAAATGCTCCATAACAAGTTTTACAAAATCATTGAGTGCCACGTTGTCATCCTCGGCGCGATAGGCCAGATACACGCTGTGGGTGGAGGTCAACTCCACACAGCGCAAGCTTGGGTTGGGGATGGACAGCGACCACACATCACGAATGGTAACACCCTCGTTATTCAGCACGCCCAAGATAACAGAACTCATGCTGGGGCGTGTCTCTATTTCGGGAATAAAGCGATAGGGCTCAAGATACTTATACATGGATCTCTTGGCGATGTCAAATCCATCATGTCCCGTGACTAGGAAGAGTTCATTTTTGAAGTCCTCGGGCTTCAAGTTCTCGCGGGCGCACAGGGGATTCTCCCGCGACACAATGAGGGCCATGGGCAGCTCCGTCAAGCGGACGGTAGTAATACCCTCCATATAAGGTGAGGGAATGAAGGGCAAGAACAGAGCATCATAATAGTTGTCCTTCAAGCGGGAGATCAATGTGGTCAAATCATTTTGACAGGCAGTGTTAATGACCACATCGCGGTGCTTTTCAAAAAACTTCTGCTTTACATCAAGAGTAAAGCGGGACACATCCCAATCCTCAGGTACGCCGAGGCGCAGCGTTGTCACCGCGCTGCTGCTGAGGCGTTTTGCCTCGGCCAGCATAAGGCCGAAGTCTTGGGTAGAGGTGGCAAAATAGTTATAAACAAGCCGCCCTGCCTCGGTGAGCACCACGCCGCCGCTGCTGCGCTTGAGAAGCACTACACCCAACTCCTGCTCTAGGTTGCGGATATGCTTGCTGAGGGCAGGCTGAGAGATAAAAAACGATTCTGCCGCCTTGGACATACTGCGGCACTCCACCGCACCCATAAAATATTTGATCTGCAGCGTATTCATCCTCTCACCTCTCTAACCATTTGGTTATATTCCCTATTCCAACTCCGTGCTTCAATCGGCATTGTAAGGGGTTTATAATAGGTTTGACCCTAAAAAGTTATACCCATTATATTCGCAAGAAAGGAGAAATGCAATATGCGAGAAGCGTCTTTTTCAACGTTTATCGATCACTTCGATATTCTAAGCGTTGAATGGGACAAGGCGACCAAGGCGATCCTCGACTGTGGCTTTGTTATGGACAACGGCAGCAACGAGCTTCCCCCCTTCAATCCTGCCGCTGCCGCGGGGAAAAAGCGGTCTTTTAAGGACATTATCAAGACCCAGTTCATGTTCCGCAACTGCTACATGATCTCCACCCACGCCACTTCCAAAGAGGATGGTCTCTACCACTGCTATGGCAACTATGACCCTGCCCATCCCGGCATGTATCATCTTGTGTTCGGCTCTCACGACATCGAGCGGCTGTATGATCGCATCACAAAGACCGATTTGAAAGTCCGCTATGAAGAAGATTTCTGCGGTGAGATCGGCTGGACGGGCCGATTCTGCATCAACGGTGTGAAGAAGGGACAGATGGTGGTCGCAGGTCTTACATTGGAGCGGGAATATGCCGATATGAGCATCCTCCTCAACAATCAAAAGACCGGACACCTGCTGTACCACCCCGGTCAGTATCGTCACATCAACGGTGCAACGGAGATTGCGGAGATGATCTTGTGTGTGGATGATCCTGCCGACTTCGACGATCTGTGCCGCGATGTGCCCGTCATCACCGAGTGTATTGAGCATTCTGTGCTGGACTCCGGCATTAAGACGTTGACCCTCATGGACAGCGAAGCCGTTAAGAGCAAGTATGGCGTCGCTTTGGAGAAGAACAGAAACGGTCAAATGGGTCTGGTGTTCATCGTGCCCGATTTCGAGTCCCTGGACTTCGTGCTAGAGGTCAACCATGTACCCCACACAGTGAAGGATGATTGCCGTATCGTGGACATTTCCAAAGAGACCGGCGCATTCTTTGTCTTTAAAACGAAATAATTCAGCAAATACTAAAATCTATGAAAGGGAGAAATTACCATGACATTTACTGATTTTATGAACAGCATGATGATCCTGTCCATCTTTGTGGTGTTGGGTTATATCGTGCGTGAAGCGATCCCCTTCCTCAATAAGATCTTCCTGCCCGCCTCCGTTATTGGCGGCGCACTGGCATTGATCGCCGGCCCTCAGGTGTTGGGCCTTATCGAGATTCCCGAGGTCTTTGGCTCTTTCAGCAATGACCTGCTGGAGATCATCATTGTGTCCCTCATCTTCGGCATTACCTTCAGCCGCAAGATGGTGGCTAACTACCTCGATGTTATCCTTGTATCCGAAGGTCTGCGTATGTCCCAGCTGTTTATCGGCGGCGGTATCGGTATTCTGATGTGCTTCATCTGGCCTCAGCTGCCTGTCGGCTGGGGTACCATGGGTATCTTCTCCTTCTGCAGCGGCCACCCCATCGCAGCTGCCGTGGGCGGCATCTACATGGGCTATGACATCCCCGGCAACATGGATATGGGTATCATCATGTCCACTGTGGGTCTGATCACCGCACTGGTGGGCGGTATGATCTACGTCAACTACGGTATCCGCAAGGGCTGGGCTACCTTCATTAAGCCCGATGGCACTGCCAAGATGCAGATGCAGCGCGGCGTGCTGCCCGAGGACAAGCAGGGCTCTGTTGGTACTGAGAAGATCAACGGCGGTGCGCTGAATAACCTCCTGTTCCAGTTCGCCATCATCATGATCATCATCTTCCTTGGCCGTGGCCTCCATGACCTGCTGGCTACCTATGTTTGGGATGTGTTCGGCAACTTCCCCGACTTCCTGTTCGATATGATCGTGGCTCTCATTCTGTGGCCCATCCTCAGCAAGGTAAAGCTGACCCGCTACTATGACCGCAAGACCGCTCAGTCCATCTCCGGCTTCGCTCTGGACATGATCATCGTGGGCGCTGTGGCTACCATGAATCTCTCCGTCGTGGCTACTTACTGGCTGCCCCTGCTCATCTACTGCGTCATCATGATCATCGTCATCTTCTTCGGCTGCCACTTCTTCTTCAGAAAGCTGGTTGCCGAGGAGTGGTTCGAGAAGGCCGTGTTTACCTTCGGTGCTTATACCGGCGTTACCGCTTCCGGTCTTGCCCTGCTGCGCGCCCTCGATCCCAAGACCGAGTCCTCTTCCTATGCAGCCAACAGTATTGCCTCTGCTTTCCAGATGCCCTTCATGGGCTTCACCATGACGCTGGTGCCTATGTTCGCTGTTACCATGACCGGTATGGAAGTGCTGATCTCTGCAGCTATCACCATCGTCTGCCTCGTCCTTGCATGGGTCTTGTTCCGTAAGAAAGTCAAGGCTCTTGGTCGATAAATCCCCCCTCAATGGATTACAAAGTCTCTCCAAATTGTAATCAGCTATGGTACAAGTCCCCGTCTCTTATGAGGCGGGGACTTGTATTTTTTGGATGTTTTGCCGCCCCGTTTCTGTCCAAAACCTGCGACACCTTCTTCTTGCTACTTGCCGCAAGTTCTGCTATACTTTTTAGTAGAAATAACGCAGCGTGAAATGGAGGGTTTATCATGCAATATGTATCTATGGGTGAAGTCACTTTATCCCGCATTGTCCGCGGCTTTTGGCGGCTCACAGGCCCGAAGGCGGGCAGCTGGAACATCTCCGATAAGGATCTGACGGACATGATCAGCGGCTGCCTTGAACGGGGCGTTACCACTTTTGATGCTGCCGATGTGTACGGCATGGGACAGTGCGAGGTGCAGTTGGGTCGTGTGCTGCCCACGTTCCGCCGCGAGGACTATCAGATCGTCACCAAGGCGGGCATCTGCTGGAATAATGAGACCATGTCCTCTTACTACAATACCAGCTACGATTACCTCGTCTCCGCCTGTCATGCTGCGCTGGAGCGGCTGAAGTGCGAGTACATCGACCTCTTCCTCATTCACCGCGAAGATCCCATGCTTGACCCCCATGAGGCAGGGCGTGCGCTGCTGGATTTGAAGAAACAGGGTCTCATTCGCGAGGCGGGCGTATCCAACTTCGACCCGTGGAAGATGGAGGGGCTGAACCGCGCTATGGATGGCTGTCTCCGCACCAATCAGATTGAACTGCACCCCTGTTGTTTTGAACATTTCAACAGCGGTATGACGGATTACCTCACGACGAACCGCATCCGTCCCATGATTTGGTCTCCCTTGGCGGGCGGTAAGCTGTTCACTTCCGACGAGCCAGAGTTTACCAAGGTACGGGCACTCTTGGAGGAATTGGCGGTGAAGTACGGTGTCTCCCCTGCCACCATTGTCTACGCTTGGCTCATGCAGCATCCCATGGGTGCGCTGCCCATCGTGGGCGGACAGAGTCTTGCCCGTTTGGACGAGGCCATTGCGGCTCTTGATTTGCAGTTGGAGCGCCCCGATTGGTATCGCATTTACGCCGCCAGCGGTCAGCAGAAGATCCGCTGAGAACAAGGAGAATTTATCATGGCACAGGAAAATTGGCAGAAATATAAGCTTTTGAAGCTCCTTGAGATGCTTCAGCAGGATACAGACGAGCAGCACCCCCTCACCACCAACGCCATTTGCGCTAAGCTGACGGAAAATGGCACCCCCTGTGAGCGGCGCACCCTTAGTAAGGACATCGCCGTTCTCAACGAGATCGGCTACGAGGTCATGTGGTGTTGGGTGGGCAAAGAGAAGGGCTATTATATCGAGGATCGCAGTTTCTCCGTCCCCGAGTTGAAGATCCTTATTGATGCGGTACAGGCTGCCAGCTTTATTACGGAGAAAAAGACCAACGAACTGGTGGACAAGCTTGCCGCCTTGGGTGGCAGCCATAAGGCTGATATCCTCAAGAGCAATATGGTCTGCTTCAACACCCGCAAGCACAGCAACGAGTCCATTTTCTACAACGTGGATCGTCTTGAGGATGCCATTGAACACCAGAAGAAGGTCACCTTCTACTATTTCGACCTCAACGAAAATGGAGAGAAGGTGTACCGCCGTGACCATGCCCACTACATTGTCGAGCCCATCGCTCTTATCTACAACGAGGACAACTACTATCTCCGCGCCTACAGCACCAAGTACGATGGCCCTAGCAACTACCGCGTGGACAGAATGGACGGCGTGGATATTATTGACGAGCCTATTTCTGAGGCTACCATCGCACTCCGTGATGAGGTGGAGCAGTATACAGGCCGTGCCTTTAAGATGTATGGCGGCGAGGAAGCCGACATTGTGTTGGAGTTCAATGACAGCCTTATCGGTGTCATCTACGACCGCTTTGGCGAGAGTACCAAGATGATCCGATCCGTGGAGGGCAAATGCGTTGCCACAGTGAAGGTGCAGCTGAGCCCTGTGTTTTGGGGATGGCTGTTCCAGTTCGCAGGCGAGATGAAGATCCTCTCCCCCGACAGTGTGATTGCCAAGTTCAAAGAACACGCGGAAAAGATGTTTGGATAAGAGGTGTGGATGATGATTACTAAGGATTTTAATGGAAAGCAGCTAAGTCTGCTGGGCTTTGGTGCTATGCGTCTGCCGACACTTGCTGACAGCACTATTGACGAGACGCAGGTTGCAGAGATGACGGCGTATGCCATGGAACATGGCGTGAACTATTTCGATACCGCCTACCCCTATCACGGCGGCGAGTCTGAGCGGGTCATGGGTAGAGTATTGAGCAAGTACCCCCGTGACAGCTACTATCTCGCCACCAAGTATCCCGGGCATCAGATCATCAGCACGGGCTATAACCCCGCAGAGATTTTCGAAGAACAACTCCAAAAGTGCGGCGTGGAATATTTTGACTTCTATCTGCTGCACAATGTCAACGAGCAATCCATTGAGGTGTACCGCGATCCTCGGTGGGGCATCGTGGACTACTTCAAGGAGCAGAAGCGGCTGGGGCGCATTAAGCACTTGGGTTTCTCCACTCACGCCGAGTTCCCGTGTTTGAAGGAGTTTCTAGACGAGTACGGCGAGGACATGGAGTTCTGCCAAATTCAGTTGAATTATCTCGATTGGACACTGCAGGATGCCAAGGGGAAGTACGAGTTACTTACTGAGCGAGGCATCCCCGTGTGGGTCATGGAGCCTGTGCGCGGCGGCAAATTGGCAAAGCTGAATGATACTGATGAGGCAAAACTGAAGGCACTCCGCCCCGATGAGTCCATTGCCGCTTGGGGTTTGCGGTTTTTACAGGGACTTCCCAATGTGAAGATGATTCTGAGCGGCATGTCCAGCTTTGCGCAGATGGTGGACAATGTCAAAACCTTTACCGAGGTTGCTCCCTTGTCGGATGAAGAGAACGCCTTTCTTCTGGACATCGCCGAGGGCATGAAGGATTCCGTTCCCTGCACTGCCTGCCGCTATTGCTGCGATGGCTGCCCTGTGGGGCTGGATATTCCCGCCCTCATCAGCATCTACAACGAGATGCGCTTCTCCCCCAACATCAACGCCGCCATGAAAATCGAGTTCCTGCCCGAGGAGAAAAAGCCCACCGCCTGCATCAGCTGCGGGCAGTGTACACAGATGTGTCCCCAGAGCATCGATGTTCCTGCCGCACTGAAAGATCTTACGGAAAAGGTGGGTCAACTCCCCAGTTGGGTAGAGATCTGCCGTCAGCGGGAAGACGCCGCCAATAAGGGTCGGGCATAATTCCCTCAATCAATAAAAAACACCACGCTCCTAGCTTTAAAGCTGGTGAGAGTGGTGTTTTTAGTTCTTTACTGTCATATATTTAAGACAACTGATGTTTGCAGCAAAATTAACTGTCGCTTTTTGCGCATTCGTGTGATATGGTGGAAACAGGAAGAAAACACAGACTACAGACCAAGGAGGAAAATTTACGATGATGTTTCTCGCTATTTTATTCGCAATTGTCTATATCCCGCTGGGTGTGATTGTCGAGCTGACGAAGAAGTATAAGTAACTACACAGAGTATTAAGGAGGAACAGGTTATGTTTATTTTTGCTGTAATTTTGTTTGTGATTCTGACTGCCGGCGTGACAGGCGTGTTCACCATGATGGATCAGTGTATGTGAGGGGGAAGGTTCTGTAGTTTGGAGGTACGATATTTATGGACAAAGAAAATGCTGCAACAGACTGGAAGTACTGTGCTGTCGGAAATATTATAAGAACGCATATTGATGAAAATGGCGTTTTACGATATGGAACAGTTGCATATCCAGGCGGGAGGAAAGTCTACCTTTGCGGAAAGTATTGGACTCATGCTCAGGATACAATTACTGTTATTGGATTAAGCCGAAGAGGACGGCGATATCAAGTTGAAGATGTTCCCGTGTCCTTGATTGAAAATGTGAGATGTAAACAGGTCTACAAACCCACTGTTTTGAAAAAGATGGATAATTTTGAATTTGGGGATTATTGGTGGGGAAACTCCTTGGAAGATCGCGAAAGTGTAAATGCCTTTATAGAGAGATGGAGGTCATAAGTGACCTCCACCTTTCTGTGTTTATCTTCCCCTCTTTTCTACATCCTCGTCGATGCGGTGTTTCCACTTCCTGTCGATACCTGCGCCCATGCGGACACTGCTGACGGCAGTGTGGAGCACCTCGTAATTCAGCGCCGTGCCCTCGGCATCGCACTTGTAGTCCACGGCGTGGTCGGGGTCGATACCAAAGCGCCGCGCCTCTGCCGATGCGTCAATATTGGCGCCGAGGAAGAGGAATTCCCAGCCGTACTTCCCTTTCTGCCGCTCGATCATCTTTTTCACCCGCTCGTAGTCGTAGCGGCGGCTGGCGTTCTCATAACCGTCGGTGGTGATGACGAACAGCGTCTTTTCGGGTACATCCTCGGCGCGGGCGTACTTATGGACATTGCCGATGTGATGGATGGCACTGCCCACGGCATCCAGCAGCGCCGTGCAGCCGCGGGTGAAATAGTCCCGCTCCGTCATGGGCTGCACCTCGCGGATAGGCACGCGGTCATGGATGACCACGCTTTCGTTGTCGAAGAGGACGGTGGACACCAGCGCCTCCCCCGCTTCCCTCTTCTGCTTCTCGATCATGGAGTTGAAGCCACCGATGGTGTCGCCCTCCAAGCCGCTCATAGACCCGCTGCGATCGAGGATAAATACCAACTCTGTCAAATTCTTCTTCATAAGAAAACCCTCCTTCATTTGATTTCGCTTTGATTATAGCGAATCCGAAGGAGGGTTTGGTCGCATGAAAGGCGACATTTTTTAGTTTCTCTGTTCCCTAAAATACCTCTCCGTTGCACTCACAAACTCTGCCTCGAACTTGGCGATGGCCACTTTCGCCTTCTTTTTGAAGGGGAAGAACATATCGTAGGCGTGATACCAATCGGGGTACACATCCACGGCGGCCTCAACCCCTGCGGCGCGGAGATTGTCGATATAGGTCAACGTTTCGCAATAGAAGGGCTCAATATCTCCCACGAAGGTGTAGGCGGGTGGGAGATCATGGTAGTCCGTCTGCCGCGCAGGTGCGGCGTAGGGCGGGATGTCGGTCAAGCCTTTAAGGTACAGTTTCCACGCGGCGTGGTTGCGTTTGGTGTTCCACACAGGGGCGTGATTATCGCGGGAGGACTCGGTGTCGCGGTCATCCAGCATGGGATAGAGGGGCATCTGATAGGCGAT
>CAYTOO010000002.1:0-43142 GCA_964439545.1 uncultured Oscillospiraceae bacterium
CAACACCCACACCAGCGTTCTTCATAGCGCAGGCAAGACCCACGCTCTCCCCTGCTGCCACAGCCTCATCGTAGGCGGGCTTAATAGCCTCCAGTGTCTCCACAAGGCCGGTGGCATCATCAACGATCTGACCGTTGGGCAGCACGCCGCCGGGGCGGATGGCGTTGCGCATACGGATCTCCCAAGAGGAAATGCCGATCTTCTCCGCCATCATGTTCAGCACTGTTTCCGTAGCGAAGCATGTCTGAGTCACGCCGAAGCCGCGGAACGCACCGGCGGGAGGATTATTGGTATAATAGGCGTTTCCCTCAATCTCAAAATTCTCGTAGGCATAAGGGCCTGCAGCATGGGTGCAGGCACGTTCCAACACAGGACCGCCGAGAGAGGCAAATGCGCCCGTATCGGACTCCACATAGGCCTTCACGCCTTGAATAATGCCGTTCTCATCGCAGCCCATGGTCAGGTCGATCTCCATGTGGTGGCGCTTAGGATGGACGAGGATGGACTCGGTACGAGTCAGCTTCATCTTTACAGGACGGCGGGTAATGTAAGTCAGCAGTGCTGCATGATGCTGCACCGACATATCCTCCTTGCCGCCAAAACCGCCACCCACCAGCATATTCTGCACATGGCAGTGGTCGTAATCCACGCCCAGCATGGAAGCGCACTCGTGGAGTGTGGTATGGGCGCTTTGGTCGGTAGTCAGCAGCTTCACGCCGCCGTTGTCCATAGGCAGTGCCACGCAGCACTCGGGCTCTAAGAAAGCATGCTCCGTCCAAGGGGTGGAGAAATGCTCGGTAATGACGTACTTCGACTTGGCAATTGCGCCCTCGGCATCGCCGCGCTTCACGTGCTTATGGGCCTGCACGTTGTTCTCGTCCTCTTCAAACACCAGCGGGGCGTTCTCAGCCTTGGCCTCTTCGATGCTGCGGACGGCAGGCAGCACTTCATACTCTACCTTCACCAACTCGCGGGCACGGTTGGCGGTCTCCATATCCACGGCGCAGACCAAGGCAACACTGTCGCCCAAATAGTGGGTGATCTCACCCACGCCGATCATGGTGGGCTGATCCTTCTTAATATGACCCACATTCACCTTACCGGGAATGTCTTTCTGGGTAAGCACAGCCACCACGCCCTCCAGTGCCTCAGCCTCAGAGGTATCGATGGACAGCACACGGGCGCGGGCGTACTTGGAGCGGACGGCGACACCGTAGCACATGCCGTCAACGTACACATCGTCAGGATACTGACCGTAGCCCAGCACTTTCTCCTCCACATCGAGACGGTGGACACGGCTGCCCATCTCCCAATCATCCTCAGAAGGCACAGGCAGCTTACCCTCGCGGAAAATCTTGCCTGCCAGCAAAATGGCATCGATGATCTTCACATAGCCGGTACAGCGGCAGATATTGTTACGGATGGCAAAGGCAGCCTCCTCGCGAGTGGGATCATTATTCACATCCAGCAGCGCCTTGGCAGAGATCACCATACCGGGGATGCAGAAACCGCACTGGACAGCGCCGGCCTCGCCGAAAGCGAAGGTGTAGACCTCCTTCTCCCAATCGCTCAAGCCCTCCACCGTCTGGATGGTCTTCCCTTCCAGCTTGTCGGTCTGAGGGATGCAGGCCTTGGTGGGCTTGCCGTCAATCAAAACATGGCACGTGCCGCAAGCGCCCTCGCTGCAGCCGTCCTTAACGGAGGTCAGATGCAATTCATCGCGAAGAAAACGAATCAGCTTCTGATTCTTCTCCACGGTAACACTCTTGCCGTTGACAATGAAAGTTGCCATCTTGCCGCTCTCCTTTTCAATGAAAATGGGTCTATCGACACATACTGTTAAAATTACCTAAAAATTTGTAATCATTATACAACTTTTATTTGGTTTTCGCAATAGGTAGTACACGTTTACGCTATCCTTTTTTATGGATAACGTGTAAAATTTAGAAAAAAGAGCCGAGGAACCCCCTCGACTCTTTCAATTTAGCCGCAATAATGCTCAATGGCGGAAATCAGCTCCGTTTTACCGATGCCCTTCTCAGCAGAGAAAGGAATCAACTGCACAGACTCGTCCAGTTCCAGCGTTTCGCGGACACGAGCGATGTTGGGCTCAATTTCGCTCTTCTTCAGCTTATCCAGCTTATTTGCCACCACGATTAGGGGACAGCCCGTGGACTTAAAATAGTCGCACATGGTAATGTCATCGGCGGTGGGCTTATGGCGGGAGTCTACGATCAGCACGCCCAGCGTTACCAAGCCTGCCTCGGCAAAATAGCGCTCCATCAGCATGCCCCAACGGTCACGCTCACCCTTGGAGACCTTGGCATAGCCGTAACCGGGCAGGTCGGTGAAGTAGATCTTATCGTCGATGCGGAAATAGTTGATCTGGGTGGTCTTACCGGGAGTGGCACCAACGCGGGCGAAGTTCTTGCGGTTCAAAATACGGTTGATGACCGAGGACTTACCCACGTTGGAACGACCTGCAAAGGTTACCTGAGGGCGACCATCGCGGACGAAATTGGCCGCATTCACAGCAGAAAGAACAAACTCAGCACGATTAAAGTTGATTGCCATGGCGCACCTCCGTATAAGATGTATCGGCAGCAAAAGTGGACAGATGATCCACCGCATCGGCTTGCGTTTCGGGGACGAGGGCGGCGGCGAACACCGCATCCACCGTCTCCACAGGGATGAAATGGAGCGCCTTGCGCACCACAGGATCGATGTCCTGCAGATCCTTCTCGTTCTCCTTGGGGATGATCACGGTTTTCATACCGTTGCGCAGGGCTGCCATGGTCTTTTCCTTGAGACCACCGATGGGCAGCACGCGACCACGGAGGGTCACCTCGCCTGTCATGGCTACCTCGCGGCGCACCAAGCGACCGGTAAGGGCAGAAAGCATGGCGGTGGTGATGGCGATGCCTGCGCTGGGGCCATCCTTAGGCGTTGCCGCCTCGGGGAAATGGATGTGGATGTCCTTGGTCTTGTAGAACTCCTTTTCAAGGCGCAGACTGTCAGTACGGCTGCGGAGGCAACTGAGGGCTGCCTTGGCAGATTCCTGCATGACCGTGCCCAGATTGCCCGTCAGTTCCAGCTTGCCCGTGCCGTCCATGACGTTTACTTCCACTTCCAAGATCTCACCGCCCACTTCCGTCCAGGCAAGGCCGTTGACCACACCAATTTCATCGCGGGTCGTATGTACACCGGGGGTATAACGGACAGTGCCGAGGTAGTCGGAGAGGTTTTTATCTGTAATGGTAACAGACTTTACATCGTTCTCCACAAGTGCCATTGCCGTCTTGCGGCACAGCTTACCCAGCTGGCGTTCAAGCACGCGGACACCGCTTTCGCGGGTGTAGTCGGTGATGGTGCGGCGGATGGCGTTTTCGGAGAGTTTCAGCTGAGATTTCTTCAAGCCATGCTCCTTCAGCTGCTTGGGCAGCAGGTGGCGCTTGGCAATTTCCAGCTTTTCTTCGTCCGTGTAGCTGCTCAGTTCGATCAGCTCCATACGGTCAAGGAGAGGTCTGGGAATCGTGTCGGTGGTGTTGGCGGTGGTGATGAACATAACGCGGCTGAGGTCAACAGGCAGTTCCATAAAGTGATCGCGGAAGGAACCGTTCTGCTCAGCATCCAGCACCTCAAGGAGTGCGGAGGCAGGGTCGCCGCGGGAGTCATTTGCCAGCTTATCGATCTCGTCCAGCACCAGCAGAGGATTCATAGAACCCGCGCGGATAAGAGCATCAATAATGCGGCCGGGCATGGCGCCGATGTAGGTCTTGCGGTGGCCGCGGATATCAGCCTCATCACGGACACCACCGAGAGATAGGCGGGACAGCTTGCGGTTCATGGCCTTGGCAACAGAGATGGCAATAGAAGTCTTACCAACGCCGGGAGGGCCAACAAGACAGAGGATCTTACCCTTGGCCTCGGGGTTGATCTGATGGACAGCAATGAACTCCAAGATGCGCTCTTTTACCTTCTCAAGGCCGAAATGGTCGCGGTCAAGGATGGCGCGAGCCTTGGCAACATCGGCGCGGTCACGGGTGTACTTATTCCAAGGCATATCGAGGCAGGTATCGAGATAATTGCGGATGACAGAGGCCTCGGCGCTGCCGAAGGGCTGCTTGCCAAGGCGATCCAGCTCCTTGCAGAGTTTCTTACGCACCTCATCGGAGAGCCTGGCATTGTCGATTCTCTCAGCGTACTCCTGCAATTCCTCATCGCCATCATCGCCCAGTTCGTGCTGCAGCACCTTCACCTGCTCACGGAGGATCATATCCTTTTGCACGCGAGCAACACGGGCACGCACCTTTTGCTCCATCTCCACCTCGAGGGAGATGACCTCCACCTCATGGGCAAGGATATCATTGAAGATCTTCAAGCGCTTGACGGGATGGAGTTCTTCCAGCACACGCTGGCGGTCACCGTGACGGAGATTGATATTCTGTGCCACAAAGTCTGCCAAACGACCGGGGTCACGGCAGTCCAGTACCGTGGAGACAAAATCATCACTGAGATTGCCAACCAAGTCCTTATATGCACCGAAGATGGCGTAGGTCTGACGGATCAGCGCCTCGACACGATTGGTATGCTTGCCGGGGAAATCCTCATCCACCAACTCAATTTGTGCCTGCAGGAAGGGCTTGGTCTGCCACAAACGCAGGATTCGAGCGCGCTGCTGGCCCTCCACCACTACGCGGACGGAGGTTTCGGAGGTTTTTATGATCTGCAGGATACGACACAGGGTGCCCATGTTGAAGAGATCCTTTTCCTCGGGCAGAGCCGTAGCGATGTCACGCTGGGTAACAAGGAAAATCATACGATCTGCATCCATTGCATTATCGAGAGCGTAGATGGAAATCTCGCGCTCCACATCGAAACTCATGGTGAGATCGGGGAAAACCGTTAAGCCGCGGAGGGCAATGACGGGAGTATTCAAAGTCAAACGTTCCATAAGTGGGTCTCCTTTTCAGGGGAATGCGGGATAAAGGCATGGGGAGAGGCAATGCCTCTCCCCTGCTGTTACGGTTGTTAAGAGGCCGAAGCAGAAGCGGATTTTTTCTTTCCCTTGCTTCCGGTCTTGATCTTTACGCGGCGCTCGGCTTTCTCGGGATCGTGCTCGATATCGGGTGCAGCGCCGTCACGGACACATTCAGCGGTAATGGTGACACGCTCGATGGTGGGGTCGGAGGGAATGTCGTACATCAGCTCCGTCAGCACACCTTCCAGCACGGCGCGGAGGCCGCGGGCACCGATACGGCGCTCAATGGCCTTGTCAGCCACAGCTTCCAGCGCTTCATCAGTGAAGATGAGCTCCACATCATCGTAGCCAAGCAGCTTCTGATACTGCTTCACCAGTGCGTTCTTAGGCTCGGTGAGGATACGCACCAAATCGGCGCGGCTCAAACCGCTCAAAGGTGCGATCACAGGCAGACGACCAACCAGTTCGGGGATAATGCCGAACTTCAGCAGGTCGTGGGGCTGCACTTCCTTAAGGAGTGCGCCCTCAGCGCGCTCAGCCTTGCTCTCCACGATGGCATCGAAGCCGATGCCCTTGCGATCGGTACGGCGCTCGATGATCTTCTCAAGGCCATCGAATGCACCGCCGCAGATGAAGAGGATGTTGCGGGTGTCGATCTGAATGAATTCCTGATGGGGGTGCTTACGTCCACCCTGGGGCGGGACGTTAGCGACAGTGCCTTCAAGGATCTTCAGCAGAGCCTGCTGTACACCCTCGCCGGACACGTCGCGGGTAATAGAAGTGTTCTCGCTCTTTCGGGCGATCTTGTCGATCTCGTCCACATAGATGATGCCGTGCTCAGCCAGTTCCACATCGAAGTCCGCTGCCTGCAGCAGGCGCAGGAGGATATTCTCCACATCGTCGCCCACGTAACCGGCCTCGGTCAACGTGGTGGCATCGGCAATGGCAAAGGGGACATTCAAGGTGCGAGCCAGTGTCTGGGCAAAGAGAGTCTTACCGCAGCCGGTGGGACCGATCATCAGAATATTGCTCTTCTGCAGCTCCACATCGTCGCCGCCGCCGAAATAGACGCGCTTATAGTGGTTGTACACCGACACGGAGAGGGCGATCTTCGCCTCCTCCTGTCCGATGACATACTGATCCAGCACCTCTTTAATCTGACGGGGTGTGGGGAGCTGATCTACCGACTCCACAGGAACGGGCGTAGCGTAGCCCTCCTCCAGAATGGCGACACAAAGCTCCACGCACTCATCACAGATGCGCACGCCGGGGCCCTGCACCATACGGTGGACCATATGCTCCTCTTTGCCGCAGAAAGAACAGCGAAGAGATTTTGTTGCTTTGGTGTTATCCGCCATAGCTTACCTCATTTCAGCGCTTGTAGATGACCTTATCCACCAGACCGTAGTCCTTGGCCTCTTCGGCGCTCATCCAACGGTCGCGCTCGGAATCCTGCTTCACCTGCTCCTCGCTCTTGCCGGTATTCTCGGACAGGATCTTGTTCAGGCGCTGCTTGATCTTCAGGAAATGCTCCACATCGATCTCCATATCGGTGACCTTACCGCGGGTACCGGCGGAGGGCTGATGGATCATCACCTCGGCGTTGGGCAGAGCAATGCGCTTGCCCTTTGCGCCGCTGGAGAGCAGGAATGCGCCCATGGAAGCGGCCATACCGATGCAGATGGTAGAAACATCGCACTTGATGTACTGCATGGTGTCGTAGATGGCCATGCCGGCTGTCACGGAGCCGCCGGGGCTGTTGATATACATCTGGATATCCTTGTCGGGATCCTGTGCCTCCAAATAGAGGAGCTGGGCCACGACGAGGCTTGCGGTGGTATCATTCACTTCTTCGCCCAGGAAGATGATACGGTCGTTAAGCAGGCGGGAGAAAATATCATAAGAACGCTCGCCGCGGTTGGTCTGCTCTACAACATAGGGGACTAAACTCATTGTATTGTACCTCCGTTACGAAAGATAGTTAAGTATACCCATCCCGAAAAATGCTAATCTTATTTCTCTTCCTCGGTCTTCTTGGTGGTCTTCTTGGCGGGCTTCTCCTCACCCTCGGCCTTCTCTTCCTTAGCGGGAGCCAGAGCCTTGGCGCTGTCGGCGACGACCTTGATGACCTTCTCGCGGATGACCTGCTCCTTGATCTGCTCAGCGGGCAGATACTTCTTGACCATCTCGATGTCCATGCCGTACTTCTCGCTCAGGTTCTTGTACTCGGCCTCGACCTCGTCATCGGAAACTTCCAGATTCTCAGCCTTCACGATAGCCTCGACGGCCAGATCCATACGCAGCTGCTCCAGAGCGGGACCCATAGCGTCAGCCTTCATGGCCTCCTCGGACATGCCGGTCATCTTCACATACTGATCGAAGGGGATACCCTGAGAAGCCAGCTGCTGCTTGAAGCCGTCAACCATCTTCTCGGCCTGGAAAGCCACCATATCCTCGGGGATCTCAGCCTTGATGCCCTCGGCAACCTTGGTCATCAGAGCATCCTCGAAAGCGCGCTGAGCGGCGACCTTGCGATCCTCGGTGATCTTCTTCTTGATGTCAGCCTTCAGATCCTTCAGAGTGTCGAACTCGGAAACATCCTTAGCGAACTCGTCATCGATAGCGGGCAGTTCCTTGACCTTGACCTCGTTGACCTTCACCTTGAAGACAACGGGCTTACCGGCCAGCTCGGGAGTGTAGTTCTCGGGGAAGGTGATATCGATATCCTTCTCCTGGCCGGCCTTCATGCCGATCAGCTGATCCTCAAAGCCGGGAACGAAGCTGCCGGAACCGATCTCCAGATCGAAAGCCTCACCCTTACCACCGTCGAAAGCAACGCCATTGTCGAAGCCCTCGAAGTCGATGTTGGCGGTGTCACCCTTCTTCACGGCGCGCTCAACGCTCACCAGACGGCTGTTACGCTCAGCCATCTCCTTCAGACGGGCATTGACATCAGCGGCCATGACCTTGACCTCGGCCTTCACAGCCTCGAGGCCCTTGTACTGACCCAGCTCAACCTCGGGATACACGGCCACGGTGCACTTGAACACCACGCCGTCCTTACCGACGGACTCGATCTCAACGTTGGGATAACCCACGACCTCAAGGTTCTGCTCCTTCACGGCAGCCTCGTAAGTCTCGGGCAGGATGTCGTTGATGGCCTCTTCATAGAAGACCTCAGTGCCGTACATCTTCTCGATCATCTTGCGGGGAGCCTTACCGGGGCGGAAGCCGGGGATGTTCAGCTTGTTGCGCATCTTCAGGTATGCCTTGTTGACGGCAAGCTCAAACGCCTCAGCGTCCACTTCGATGGTCAGAGCGACCTTGCTTTTTTCCAGTTTCTCGCAGGATTTGACAGTCATTGTTGATTTCCTCCAGTATATATAATTGTTATGGCATTACAAAATGATATAGTCAAGCCAATACAGTATAATAGCAGATATTGGATAGAAAAGCTATACCTTATTTTAATTAATCGCAAATTTTTTTTGGTTTGAAGCCCAGAAAATCGCCGCTGACGAGGGAAAACAGCGTTCCTTCCCTCGTTCCTTCGATGGCGCGGCGGTGAGATGCGCCGTGGAGATGACCGTAGTAGCACTCCTTCACGCCGTATTCACTAAGCAATCGCAGCAGTTCAGGACAACGGTAACCTTGGTAAATAGGCGGGTAATGAAGGAAGCAGATCTTCTCCTTCTCCCCTGCCGCCTGCAGTGAGGTTTCCAAGCGACCTACCTCACGCAGAAGCATCTTCTCATTATGGGTGCCGTGGTTGTCCAGTTCATAGAACCAGCCGCGGGTGCCGCAGATGGCCTTATCCCCGTAGAAAAGGCAGTTATTGTGGAGCAACGTGAAGGTAGTTAGCTCGTGTTCTTCAAAGAACTTCGTCATCTTGGTGGCGGTGTTCCACCAGTAGTCGTGATTGCCCTTCATGAGGATCTTCTTGCCGGGCAGGGCATCAATGAAGCGGAAATCCTCCAGGGACTCTTCAAGGCTCATGCCCCAGCTGAGGTCGCCGCAGAGTACCGTTACATCATCCTCGGTCAATGTAGAAAATCCCTCGCGGATATGCTCCACATAGTTGTGCCAGCCCTCGCCGAAGATATCCATGGGCTTATTGGAATTCAGCGACAGATGGAGGTCGCCGATCGCATAGAGAGCCATAGGTGGCCTCCTTTCGTTAGATTCTCTTACCTATACTTTTTCTCCAATCTCTTGATATCCTCTCTATCGATCCATTCCTCGGAATACCCGCAGTTGCAACAGACATAACGGTGTACCAACACAGCAGAGAAATTCGTTAGGCCTACTTGAATATTGTTTCCTGCCCCATATGCTCCAGAACTTCCTTCAATACGAAGGATCTCGGTAGAATTACATTTTTGACAAACACAAGTCTCTTTCATGATATTCTCCTTTCAAAACATGCGGCACAGATTGTTCCAAAAGATGTCCTCAAGAAGTTCTGCGCTGTAACCGCGCTCGCGGAGAGCTTCGTAAAGGCGGGGGATATCCTGTATCCCTTCCATCCCTGCCGCTAACTTCTCACAGCCGTCAAGGTCGCCGCCAAGGCAGATGGTTTTCTCGCCGCCCAAGTTTAGGAAATGCTCCACATGGGCAATCAGTGCGTCCATGGTGGGCTCACCGACAAAATTGAGATAGAAGTTAATACCCACCACACCGCCGCTGTCGCGGATGGCGCAGAATTGATCATCTGTCAGATTGCGGCGATGGGGACAAATCGCGCGGGTGTTGGAATGAGTGGCAACGATTGCTCCCTCCCCCATGTCCACCAAGTCCCAAAAGCCGCGGTCGGAAAGATGAGACACATCGGGATAGATATGATGGCGGTAGAGTTCACGGACGAAGTCCCGTCCCTGATCGCTGAGGCCGCGGGTGCTGTCCTCCAAATTCGTGCCGCTGAGGACATTGGCGCGATTCCACACAGGATTGAGAAAGCGCACGCCCCATTGGGCTACCGTTTCTATTTTTGAGGGGTCGCAATCGAGCAAATCAGCGCCCTCAATACTGAGGAGGGCGGCGATTTTTCCGTTTTTCACAGCATTGTCAACCTCTGCACCGTTGCGGCAGTGACGGACAATGTCGCCGTTCTCCTCCATCTGCTGAAGGAAGAAATCGTGAATGCGGTTACACTGTGCCCACATGCCGTCTGCAGGGACTTCCAGCGCATCATGGAACAGGGCGAACACCTGTCCGTAGCGGGCAAATTCTTTGCCGCGGGCAAGATCAAGGTGACCGTCATTCTTCCGCAATTCATGACTTTTAGAGAAATATTCTGTCTGCTCGGCGCGGGTATCACCGTATTCCAGCGCAGAGGTCTCCCCTGTTTCCATACAGCGGTAGAGGGTATCACAATGTGCATCAAAATACGGGATCATAAGGGGTTCTCCTTACTGAAAAGCATCGCGCAAGTAGACAATGCGGGCGTTATCAAAGCCGCGCTCGGCGTAGACCTCTGCTACATCGAAGCGGCAGAAGCAATCCAAGCCCTTTTCCGCTAAATACATGAGGGCAGTTTTCCGCAGTTTCTTCTGTTTGGCGGGGGTCACATACTCACGGGGCAGCGCCATCTCCACGTTGGTACGGGACTTTACCTCCACAAAACAGAGGATGTCCCCTTCCCATGCAATGAGGTCGATTTCACCGAAGCGACACTGATAGCTATGACCCACAATGCGAAAGCCGTTATGACGGAGATAGTCTGCCACCAGTGCTTCGCCCTGCTGTCCTTGCATTCGGCTCATCGTTCTGCCTCCCAATTCTTTAAGAAGGTCAAGCGGTGTTCGGGACACGGGCCATATTGAAGATACAGTTCCTTGTGAAGCGCCGTACCATAGCCCTTGTGCTTGGCGAACTGATACTGGGGATACTGCTTGTCCAGCACATCCACCACATAGCGGTCACGGCTTACCTTCGCCAAAATGGAGGCGGCAGCGATAGAGGCACTCTTACTGTCACCCTTCACCAAAAGGTGATGCGGCTCTGTGATAGTAAAGGACTTTCCCTTGTCACGATTACCGTCAATCAGCGCCATGTCAATGGGCTGGACAAGGGCTTCCATAGCAAGGTGCATGGCCTTCATGCGGGCGCTCAAGATGTCGGTTGCATCTATCTCAGTGGCCTCAATGCGTGCGATGCCGTAGGCAACGGCAGTGTTAATGATGATATCGTAGAGCGCTTCACGCTTCTTCTCCGTCAGCTTCTTGGAGTCGTTAAGCCCCTCGATTTGGCACTCACGGGGCAGGATGACAGCGGCGGCATACACAGGACCCATCAGCGGGCCTGCGCCTGCTTCATCTACGCCGCAGACGGTTTCGTAGCCCTCTGCCCACGCTTCACGCTCGTATGTCCAAAGCTCGCTCATTCCTTCAGGTCCCCCACCGTTTCCAGCGTGAAGTTGCCCAGTTTTGCCTCGCGGTACTCGTCAAGCAAAATGCGGGACATACGCTCGGTATCCACCTCGCCGCCACGCATGAGGAAGCCGCGCTTGCGACCTGCCTTCGTCAGTAGATCGTAGCCACTGTCCTCTTCCTCAATCTCGATCTTGTAGCGGGTGGTGATGGCTTCGGCGTAGTGCTTGCCAAGATACTCCATCAGCAGAGAGGCAAGCTCCTCCAAGTCCATCACATCGTCCTTAATAGCGCCTGTGAAGGCCAAGTGGAGACCCACGGAGGTATCATCGAACTTAGGCCACAGGATACCGGGGGTATCGAGGAGTTCCAACGTACGGTCAACGGGCACCCACTGCTTTGTACGGGTGACACCTGGGCGATCCTCGGCACGGGCGGTCTTACGGTGGGCAACCTTGTTAATGAAGGTGGACTTACCAACGTTGGGGATGCCCAGCACCATAACGCGGATGGTGCGGCCAACCTGTCCCTTCTCAGCGTAGGCGGCAAGCTTGTCCTTCAGCAGTTCCCGCACAGCGGCGGCGAACTGGTTGGTGCCTGCACCGCCCTTGGCATTGGCCTCGAGGACGGCGTAGCCTTTTCCCCGGAAATAGGCGCTCCAGCGCTTTGTCTCCTTGGGATCGGCCTGATCCACGCGGTTGAGGACGATCAAGCGGGGCTTCCCTGCCGTCATCTCGTCCACATCGGGGTTGCGGCTGGAGATGGGAATGCGGGCATCCAAAATCTCGCATACCGCGTCCATATTCTTGATTTCCGCCACGATCATGCGCTTGGTCTTTGTCATATGACCGGGAAACCAACTCAAATTCTCTATTTGCATAAGGGGTCACCTCGATTTTCGGTTAAAATATTCCTTTGTTGTACTTAATCATTGCATAGATACTTAGGCCAAAGCCGATGATGATAGAAATAGCCAATAGAACTGATGCCACCACCAAGAAAATAGCTTCGCCGCTCTTATTTGAAAAATAATTGAGTACACCAAAAAGTACCAAAGCCGCACCAATAATGATGGTTCCGTTGCCCACCAATTTACCGAAGGGCTTCCGATCCACCTCTGATACACGCCAGCGATGATACCAATGCAGAGACTGAATATTTCCTCTTGTATTGGAAATACCAAGCAGAATTAGGATTACCCCAAGCACAAACGGCGTTAATATCTCCCAAATTCTCACTGTATTCACCTCATTTCATCGCTTTTTCCCTATTTGATATAGTATACCACAGAATTTACCAAATGGAAAGAAAAAAACCGCCCGCGGTGCGGACGGTTTTTCTTCGGATCGAATAGCGGCTTACAGCTTCTCGCGGACCTTGGCGGCCTTACCGACGCGGTCACGCAGATAGTACAGCTTGGCGCGACGCACAAAACCGTGACGAACGGTCTCGATGGTCTCGATGGAGGGAGAATGGACAGGGAAAACCTTCTCCACGCCAACGCCGTAAGAGATGCGACGGACGGTGATGGTCTCCTCGATGCCACCGTGCTTCTTAGCAATCACGGTACCCTCGAAAACCTGGATACGCTCACGAGAGCCTTCCTTAACCTTCACGTGCACGCGGACGGTATCGCCCACCTGCACCTCAGGCACGTCCTTCAGCTGCTTTTCAGTCAATGCTTTGATGAGATCCATGGATATTTTCCTCCTATATTATAGGTGTTCGTAACGCCATACTAGGGTGCTTTCTTCAAACTATGAAGCACCGGCGACAGAGGACCGCCCTTTTAACGCCATGATAGAATACCACACAACTCACAAAAATGCAAGAGGAAATTTTACTTTTTTACTAAAATTATCGGAAATCTTTTCCCTCTGCGTCGAGGATACGCTTGCGGCGCACACGGATGAAGTCGGGAATCAGCTCGGGAAGCTCACGAGCGATGGCTTTTTCGATCAGCTGGGGGTTCAGACCGGGGTTTTGTGCCTGCACCTTGAGGTCGATATACAGGGCATTCTCCCCTTCTGTGACAAAGGCATCGAGGATCATGGGGGCGATATCCACCTCTGCCAGTTCCTTGCGCTTGGTGCGTTTTTCTATAATAAGGCTCTCGCGGTGGAGCAGTTCATGGATGGTCTCAGCTGCACCCACAGGGACACCGTTATCGTACTCTAAGGTCACATCGGCCTGCAGGGCGTGAAGTTCGCGGACGGGACGGGTGATCTCGTAGCACTCCAGCACACGGATACCTGCGGGCATGCCCGTATTCAGCTTTTCGGCGATACCGCTGCCATCACTGTACTGCGTTACCTCGAAGTCCAGCAGCTCGCATTCGCTGCTCTGACCTACAGGCAGAGGCAGGACGATGGAGATGATGGGATGGGGATGATAGCCCTGAGTGTGCTTGATTTCCAACTCGGTACGGGGAAAGCAGCGCTGGAAGGTACGCATCAGGTCAAGATGGGAAATATAGGCGGCCTGCGCCTCTTTGATAAACAGTAATCTCAGCTTAGACATCGCACTTACCTCCCACCAAACGGTTGGCGCCGCAAGCATTGCAGTTGGTGCGGCAATCGGGGGTAGTGACACCCTCGAAAGCACGCTCGCGCTCACGCCAGAGATAGTTCTCGGTAACGCCGCTGGAGATCATGGCCCAAGGCATCAGCTCGTCCTTTTCACGCTGACGGTAGGCATAGAAAGCGGGATCAACGCCGCATTCTTCAAAGGCCTCCTCCCAACGGGCAAGAGAGAAATAATCATCCCAAGTGTCGAGATGTGCACCCTTGCGCCAAGCAGTTTCCAACACCTTGCCCAGCTTTCTGTCGCCGCGGGCAAGGACGGCCTCCAAGAAAGAGGTCTCGCCGTCATGCCAGTTGTAGGTGACGGTCTTGGTGAGGATGGCCTCGCGCAGCAGCTTTACGCGGCGCTCGTACTCCTCGCGGGTGATCTGAGGCTCCCACTGGAAAGCCGTGTGGGGCTTGGGGACAAAGTAAGAGGTGGACACGGTGATGCGGATACCACGCTGCTTATTCTGCGCGCTCTCGCGCCATGCGTGCATGACACGGGCAGCCACATCAGCGATAGCCAACACATCCTCGTCCGTTTCGGTGGGCAGACCAAGCATGAAATAGAGCTTCACTGCGCTATAGCCGCCTGCAAAAGCGGTGCGGCAGGATTGCAAGAGGTCATCCAATGTGACATTTTTATTAATGACATCGCGGAGGCGCTGGCTGCCTGCCTCGGGGGCAAAGGTCAAGCCCGTCTTGCGACCCTTGGCAAGGCGCTGCATGAGATCCATGGAGAAGTTATCAGCGCGGAGAGACGGCAAGGAGAGATTCACATGGCGCTCAGCGCAGAAAGTCTCCAAATCATCGCACAATTCCGTCAGCGGAGGATAGTCACTGGTGCTGAGGCTGGAGAGAGTCACTTCCTGATAACCAGAGTCGTTGCAGGAGTCCACACAGTACTCAAAGCACAGATCTTTGCTGCGGTTGCGGACAGGGCGATAGACATAGCCCGCCTGACAGAAGCGGCAGCCGCGGATGCAGCCACGGAACAGTTCAAGTGTCACGCGATCCTGCACGATCTCCGTAGAGGGCACGATGGTCTTGACGGGAAAATAGGACTTGTCCATATCCTCCACGATGCGCTTTTCTACCTGAATAGGCGCACCTTCCAGAGGGATGATCTCTTCGATGGTGCCGTCCTCGTGGTATTTGATGTCGTAAAGACTGGGGACATAGAGCCCCTTGATCTTGGAGGCAGCAACGAGGAAATCATGCTTACTCCAACCCTCGCGGCGTGCCTTACGGTGCAGTTCAATAAGCTCCACCGTCACATACTCGCCCTCGCCCAAGGAGACGATGTCGATGAAGTCAGCCATGGGCTCGGAGTTATACATGGCAGTACCGCCTGCGATCACCAAGGGGGTCAAGCCCTCACGCTCTGAGGCATGGAGAGGGATGTTGGCAAGATCCAGCATATTCAAAATAGCGGGAAACGCCATCTCATAGCCCACGGAAAAAGCCACAATGTCAAAATTGGTGATGGGGTCGCCGGACTCAAGGCCGAAAAGAGGGATGTTGTTCTTCCGCATCTCCTCTTCCATGTCGCCCCAAGGGGCGAACACGCGCTCGCACCAGACACCATCCATCTCGTTCATAACACCATAGAGAATACGCATGCCCAAGTTGGACATACCGATCTCATAGGTATCGGGGAAGCAGAAAGCCACGCGGGTATCCACCTGCGCTTTGTCTTTCATCACCGCGTTGTATTCGCCGCCTGTATAACGGGCAGGCTTCTGCACGCGGGGTAAAATTCTCTCTAATCGTTTATCCACGTCTATTCTCCAATCCTACAGGATATTTTTCGCATCAATATATTTTACCCTGTTTGACGTGGTTTGACAAGACCTATTTGCTGCAGCGGGACACGTAAAAGACCCAGCGTGGCAATCAACAAAAAAGGACTGCCGCCACGGAGCAGCATCCACAGTGCTGCGCCCGAGAGAAGCACGGCGGCGAACAGACCAACGATGGCGCTGATACGGTCGGCGGTATAGGGTTCAATGCACCATGCAGCGGCGTTCCATAAGAGCATCCCGCCATCCAAGGGTAGGATGGGTAAAAGATTGAAGGCACCCAACACCAAATGAACACCGCCGAAGAGATAGCAGATTTCCCATCGCGCGCCTAAGTGTGACAGTAACACTGCCAACAGCAGATTCACCGCAGGACCTGCGGCAGCGAGGGCTAGTTCTTTAGGATAGGATAGCTGACCCGCCACCGTCATTTCCGCGCCAAGCGGTATGATGGTTAATTGCTTTACAGTTCCTTTCATTAATCGGATTGCAGCATAATGTCCCAGTTCGTGAAGCAATGCCGCGGAAAGAAAGGCAATGAGCAACACAGGCGGGAATAATAGCAGCAACACCGCCAGTAACGCAGGGACAGTGGGGGCGATTTTGACACGATCAGACCACATAGTAGACGGGATTGAGGTATATACCATCACAACAGAGTTCAAAGTGGAGGTGGTTGCCCGTGGCATCACCCGTGCTGCCAACTTCGGCGATAGGGTCACCCGCTTTCACCGATTGTCCCGCCGAGGCGTTGATGCGGCTGCAGTGGGCATAAAGGGTGGTGTAACCGTTAGCATGGACAACCTCCACATATTTCCCTAGTTCTGTACTCTCAGCCACAGCAAGAACAGTACCATCGGCAAAAGCGCGAATAATCGCTCCCTCTTCTGCGGAGAGATCAAGCCCATAATGGAAACGCTCCTGTCCCGCCATGGGGTGGTCGCGGTAGCCAAAGGAAGAACTGAGTGTTCCTTCCACGGGACAGACATAGTCAAATCCCAGAATTTGCTGCTGCATCTCTACACGCTCGGGGATAGTATCGGCGCTGTAGACGGCATCAGTTCGGTCAACGGTGGTACTGATCTCTACTGTATCGCTGCCAAATACCGCTACACACAGTTCTTCAATAACCTCCCCAGCCTCTTCCCCGCCGATGGCGCGTCCTGCAGCAGAGAACGCCGCCACGAAGTCTGTTTCCTCGCCCATTAAGCGCAGCACTTCCCCGCTGTATTTCGCCGCGATTTCGGGCATGGTGATTTTCGCAGCTACGACACACAAGAGCAGCGTGGCGCTGAATACTAACTGTACCAAGAACTTGCTCTTACGGCGGGGACGAATTTTGGGTTGTAACGGTGCCTCTTCCCTGCTGCCGCGGACATTTCCCCGTACGCTGCGGGCACGCGCCATTGCGGCTGCACGGGCGGCTGCTGCGCGGGGATCGGGACGGCTGGAAACAGGGGCAACACGCTTTCCTCTCGTCATGGCAAACACCTCCTTTTCCACTACTATATGTCCCCTTTTGTGACCCCAGAACAAAGGCTTTTTCTCTTGACAGAAACAGGAAAAGTACATATAATAGTAAGGCTGAGAACAGCATCCGGGTGTAGCGCAGTTGGTAGCGCGCTTGGTTCGGGACCAAGAGGCCGGGCGTTCAAGTCGCCTCACTCGGACCACAAAAAGCTCTCTTGTCATGATCGGCAGGAGAGTTTTTCTTTTATTTGCGACAAATATGTGATATACTGGGTAAAAGTATAGTTGCGGAGGGGCAGTATGAACACGATCACAAAAGCTAAGTTTTCCTGTTGCAGAGAAAATCTTACTATACGCGGAATTGAATACCGCCCGCAAGGCGAGCATCTGCCTATCGCCATTGTCAGTCACGGCTTTATGGCAAATATGATGACAGTGAAGCATTATGCAAAACACTTGGCAAGATTGGGCTATGCTACCTTTTGCTTTGATTTTTGCGGTGGCTGCGTGATGCTGGGAAAGAGCGATGGAAAGACTACAGATATGTCGGTGCTGACAGAAGTAGAAGATCTCCTTACTGTGATTGAGCATGCTAAGAGCCTTAGTCATACCGATTCCTCCACGATTCTCTTGATGGGCTGTAGTCAAGGCGGATTTGTCTCGGCATTAACGGCGGCAAAATTGGACGACACAATCAGCAAATTGGTGCTCTTCTATCCTGCTTTCTGTATTCCTGATGATGCAAGAAGCGGTAAGATGATGTGGTCAAAATTCGATCCTAAAAATATTCCCGAAATGATTCGTTGCGGTCCAATGAAGTTAGGTAGGCGTTATGCAACTGACGTAGCAAACATGGATCCCTTCGTAGAAATCACAGCTTATCAAGGTGACGTTTTACTTGTTCATGGAACGGCTGATAAAATTGTAGACATTCGTTATGCTGAGCGCGCCGCAGAGTGCTACCGTGCCCAGACTCATGAGCGCAGTGTTGCCTATCACACTATTACGGGTGGTAAACATATGTTCTCAAAGCGCCACGACAAGATCGCACTTGAGTACTTGACACAGTTTACAGCAAGCTGAACGCAGGGATTGCGTTTCTATTCAATGAAACAAATGTAGTGAAATGTTTGTTGCATTTACAAATTCTTCACGATATAATTAGCGGGTAAAATTCTGTCGAAATGGAGTTTCCCATGAAGAAACTGCGACTGTCGCGTATCTCCGCGCTACATTATTTCAAATTGGTATATCGTTCCTTACTGCTGTTGAGCGCATTGGCTCTCTATCTGATTGCACTTTTAGGCGGCGATGAGTTTTCCCGTAGTGTGCTGCACACCTTCCGTTGGGTTTTTGGCCTGATTTGGCTGGTCTATGCTGTGGAAATGGTGCTGCGCCTCTTCCCCTCTTCTTACGAGAGTATGGGCTGTCAAAAGCAGTTCCCCCGCAACTATAAGCCCACGGGTAAAACACTGAACAAACCCTCGGAGAAACCCATCTGGGCCATTTTCTTCTCTTGGATCGCCCTTAACGGCGCTATCGGACTTCTCTATTTCACCCATATCATTGATCAATGGGTATTGTTGTTGGTGGCGCTTGCCTACGGCGTGTGCGACATGATATGCATCTTGTTCTTCTGCCCGTTCCAGACGTGGTTCATGAAAAACAAGTGCTGCGGCAGCTGTCGTATCTACAACTGGGACTACGCCATGATGTTCACTCCGCTGCTGTTTGTCCCTTCTCTGTACACTTGGAGTTTGCTGGGCTTAGCACTGGTGCTGCTGGTCATTTGGGAAGGGATTTATCATCGCCACCCTGAACGTTTCTACGAGCAGTGTAACGAGAGCTTGGCCTGCGCCAACTGCAAGGAAAAGCTGTGCCACCACAAAAAGCAGCTGCGCTCGTTCCTCATTAAGTGTAAAATCGAGTTGAGTGAAGAACTGAAAAAGCGCGGTTTAGACCACTAAGGAAAATTGACCGATCCACTATAATACTGGTGGATCGGTTTTCTTATACTTTAATGCTAAATTTCATATGAAAACTTCCACGGATCGTAAATAAGGTATGGAAATTTCCTGCAATATCTGCTATGATGAATGTGTATAAGTATATAAGTTTGATTCCGAGAAATAACATAAGAAAATCTGGAGGAAATCACGATGCAGTACTTAGGTATCAATTATGAGATGAAACATGCTCCCAAGCTGGATCCTACTTTTATTCCCTTTGGCGTGTGGCGTGAGGCTTACCTCAAGGATGCAAAGCAGCCCATCTCCATCGCTGTTGAGCGCGACAATGAGCGCATCTCTGTCCATCACACCTGCATCCATGGCACCCCCGAGATGGCCGAGGCCGACTATCGCTATGTGGAGCGCTATGTGAAGTTTCTGCTGTGGTCCACCGGCGGCTTCCGCGTGTATATCTGCGGCTGCTCCGAGCTTGCCCAGCGTTTGCAGAAGGCCTACACCCCCGAAGGCGAGCGTAAGTTTGACTGCATGTTCTTCCATCAAGTTTATGAGCATGAACTGGAAGTGATCGATCTTCCTTTGGAGCAGTGTCCCGCTGCCAACGAGCTTGCCCAGCCTATGGGTGGCAATATGGACGGCTGCCGTATCGGTTTCGATGCCGGTGGTTCTGACCGTAAGGTCAGCGCTGTCATTGACGGTGAGTGCGTGTATTCTGAGGAAGTTCTGTGGTTCCCCAAGCTGAACGAGGATCCTAACTACCAGTATCAGGAAATTCTGGCCGCTTTCCGTACCGCCGCTTCCAAGATGCCCCGCGTGGATGCCATTGGCGTATCCTCTGCCGGCGTGTTTATTGGCAACGCCCCTATGGTATCCAGCATTTTCTATAAGGTTCCCAGAAGCGAATGGGATTTCGTTAAGACGGTATATGATCGCGCTGCTGCTGAAATTGACCCCGATATCCCCATCATGGTTGCCAACGACGGTGATGTTTCCGCACTGGCCGGTGCTCTTGGTTTGGGCAAGGGCAATCTGATGGGCCTCGCCATGGGCACCTCCGAGGCCGTAGGCTATGTGGATAAGGATCAGAATGTGCTGGGCTGGATCAACGAGCTGGCTTTCGCCCCTGTGGATCTGCAGGAAGGCGCTATGCAGGACGAGTGGTCCACTGACTTCGGCGTGGGCTGCAAGTACTTCTCTCAGGATGCCGTCATCAAGCTGGCTCCCTTTGCCGGTATCGAGATCCCCGAGGATCTGCCCTTGGCTCAGAAGCTGAAGTTTGTGCAGAAGCTGATGGAAGAAGACGACGAGCGCGCTGTTGCCATTTTCGAGACCATTGGTGCTTATCTGGCATATACCACTGTTCTATACTCTCAGTTCTACGATCTTGATTACATGATGCTCCTCGGCCGCGTTATGTCCGGTAAGGGCGGCGACACCATCCTGCGCGTGTGCAACGAGATCCTGGCTGACGAGTATCCCGAGCTTGCTAAGAAGTGCAACGTTACTCTGCCCGACGAGAAGATGCGTCGCGTTGGTCAGTCCGTGGCTGCTGCAAGCCTGCCCGCTCTGCGCTAAAGAAAACATTTCGGGAGGAGACTTCCTATGTTCTATAAAAATGCTCGCATTTTCTGTGATGACTTCACTTTCCACACCGGCGCTTTTGAGGTAAAGGATGGTCGCTTTGGCGAGATTCTGCCCGAGTCTGTGCCTGCTGATGCTATCGATCTGCAGGGTGCTACGGTGATCCCCGGTCTTATTGATGTCCATAGCCACGGCAACAGCGCTGCGGACTTCTCTGACGGCGATTACGAGGGTTTGAAGGCAATGGCCGCCTACTACGCAAGCGTAGGTGTTACCTCCTTCGCTCCCGCTTCCATGACTCTCCCCTATGAGAATCTCGCCAAGGCTTTCGGCAATGCTCGCCGCTTGGTAGACGAAAACATCGAGGGTCTGTCTGTGCTGCGTGGTATTCAGATGGAGGGTCCCTACTTCTCCTACAATAAGCGCGGCGCACAAAATGCCGACTACTTGAAAGAGCCCGATTTCGATGGCTTTGCTAAGCTGCAGGAGGATTGCGGCGGTCTCGTTCGCATTGTGGACGTGGCACCTGAACTGCCCGGTGCTGTGGAGTTCATCGAGAAGGCTAAGGAGCTTTGCACCGTGTCCGTTGCCCATACCGATGGCACTTACGACCACGGTAAGGCTGCTTTTGATGCCGGCGCAACTCACCTCACCCACCTCTTCAATGCTATGCCCGGTATTCATCACCGTAACCCCGGTGTGATCCCCGCTGCTGTAGAGAACGAGAATGTCCGCGCGGAGCTGATTTGTGATGGTCTTCATGTCCATCCCGCTTCTGTCCGTTTGGCTTTCTCCATGTTCGGTGGTGAGCGTATGGTGCTGATCTCCGACTCCGGTCGCTGCTGCGGTATGGCAGAGGGCAGCGAGTTCGATTTGGGTGGTCAGTCCGCTTGGCTGCGTGACGGTGTTGCCCGTCTGGCTGATGGCACTATCGCCTGCTCCGCAGTGAACCTCTACCAATCCTTTGCAAATGCCGTTAAGTTTGGTGTTGCTGAGGAAGATGCCGTTCGTGCTGCTTCCTATAACCCCGCCTGTGCTATTGGCGCTGAAGCTGAGGTTGGCTCTATTACCAAAGGTAAGATCGCTGACTTCCTCGTCTGCAACGCAGATTACAGTGAAAAGCGCGTGTTCCTTGCAGGTAAAGAGCTGAAGTAACTCAATATAATAAAAAAGCACCGCTTCGTTTGGAGCGGTGCTTTTTGTATATTGAGTTAGAATACGCCAAGCAGAAGTAAGATAAGGCGCAGTGCAAAGGCGCAGATCCATGCCACAGCACACTGGAGGAACACCACACCCAGTGCCCACGTTGCGCCCAATTCCTGCTTCACCGAGGCAATAGCGGCAGCACAGGGGGTGTAGAGCAGACAGAACACCAGCAAGGGAGCGGCAGCACCTACTGTCAGCAGTTCCGTCACAGCAACACCGCCAAGCAGCACCGTCAAGGTGGAAACCACGCTCTCCTTGGCGATGAAGCCGGTAAAGAGTGCTGTGGAGATACGCCAATCGCCGAAGCCAAGAGGTGCAAAGAGAGGCGCGATGACGCCGGAAATAAGTGCCAAAATGCTGTCGTGAGAATCTTCCACCATACGCAGATGCAAATCGAAAGACTGCAAAAACCAAATGACGATGGTGGCGAGGAAAATGATGGTAAAGGCACGCTGCAGGAAGTCGCGAGCCTTATCCCATAGGAGCTGTGCCACATTCTTCAGCGCAGGCATACGGTAATTGGGCAGTTCCATAACGAAAGGCACAGCCTCGCCGCGGAAGGCGGTCTTTTTCATAATGAGAGCTACCAAAATGCCCACCACAATGCCGAGGAGGTAGAGACCGATCATCACAAAGCCGCTGTGCTTGGGAAAGAATGCACTGGCGAAGAAACCATAGATGGGGAGTTTGGCAGAGCAGCTCATGTAGGGGGTCAGCAGAATGGTCATCTTGCGGTCACGCTCCGAGGGCAGTGTACGGCTTGCCATAACACCGGGGACGGTGCAGCCAAAGCCGATGAGCATAGGCACGATACTGCGACCCGAAAGGCCGATCTTGCGCAGCAGCTTATCCATTACGAAGGCAACGCGTGCCATATAGCCCGTATCCTCCAAGAGGGACAGGAAGAAGAACAGCACAACGATGACAGGCAGGAAGCTGAGAACGCCGCCCACACCGCCAAAGATACCGTCCACCACCAACGAGCGCACTGCAGGTGATACGCTCCATGCTGTTAAGCCGTGATCCACCCATTCTGCCAAGGCGGTGATGCCCATATCCAACAAATCCTGCAAAAATGCGCCGATAACATTAAAGGTAAGGTAGAACACCAAGCCCATGATGACGATAAAGGAAGGAATGGCGGTATACTTACCCGTCAAAAGGCGGTCAATGCGGCGACTGCGAACATGCTCGCGGCTCTCCTTAGGCTTGACCACGGTAGCGGCCACTAGCTCCTTAATGAAGCCAAAGCGCATATCGGCGATGGCAGCAGAGCGGTCAAGACCGCGCTCTTCTTCCATCTGAGCGATGATATGCTCCAGCATCTCATGCTCATTTTGGCTCAAGTGGAGTGCTGCGCAAATCTGCTCGTCGCCTTCCACTAACTTCGTGGCGGCGAAGCGGACAGGGATACCTGCTGCCTTGGCGTGATCCTCAATAAGGTGCATGATACCGTGGAGGCAACGATGGACAGCGCCGCCATGCTGCTGCTCATTACAGAAGTCCATGCGTCCGGGGCGCTCTTGATACTTGGCAACGTGGACAGCATGGGAGATCAGCTCATCCACGCCTGCATTCTTCACCGCAGAAATGGGCACAACGGGGATACCCAACATGGACTCCATCTCGTTAATACGGATCGCACCGCCGTTGCCCGTCACCTCGTCCATCATGTTGAGAGCAAGCACCATGGGGATGTCCAACTCAATGAGCTGCATGGTGAGGTAGAGATTGCGCTCAATGTTAGTGGCATCCACGATATTGATAAGGCCGGTGGGCTTTTCATCAAGAATAAAGCTGCGGGAGACGATCTCCTCGGCGCTATAGGGGGACAGAGAATAAATACCGGGAAGGTCGGTTATTTCTGTGTTATCATAGCCGCGGATCACACCCGTCTTACGATCCACCGTCACGCCGGGGAAGTTACCCACGTGCTGATTGGCACCGGTGAGCTGATTGAACAATGTGGTTTTGCCGCAGTTTTGATTGCCTGCCAAGGCAAAGCTTAGTACGGCATCCTCGGGCAACGGCTTCTCCCCTGCCTTCACATGATAGCGTCCACCCTCACCCAAGCCGGGATGCTCGGTGCGATGGGCTGTAACGGCAGAATCAATATGTACGGCGGTGCTCTTAATGATGGGCTTGACCTCAATTTTCGCCGCATCGGCAAGACGCAGCGTTAATTCATAATCATGGATACGCACTTCCAGCGGGTCACCCATAGGGGCGAACTTTACCAGTGTTACCTCTGCGCCGGGGATGAGACCCATATCGAGAAAATGCTGGCGCAACGCACCTTCACCGCCAACTGTCAGTAGCTGTCCCATCTCCCCCGCCCGCAGGCGATCCAACGTTGTCTTTTTCTGCTCCATAATGTAGATCCTTCGTCGAAAAAAACTTAAGTTTGTCATTGCAAACCATAGTGTATACTGCCGCGCCATTACTGTCAATCCCTCCTCTATGCTTTACGAAAAAGACCGCCCATCGGGCGGTCTTTCTGTGAAATGTACGCTTTATCGCAGCTTGGGGATCAGCAGCAATCCCGTTGCCTCACTACCATCTTCCAAATGATTGGCATTGCGAATCGCTGCTTCATCAGTGCGATACTGCTTGGCGATGTCCCACAACGACTCCCCTGCTGCCATGCGCCGCAGGATAAGGCTGGGACTATTGGTGCGCTCTTCTTCCGTGAGATCCACGGCAGTGATGACAGACAAGTTCTCTTCCTCTGCACTGCCTACGGTGAAGATAACAGGCACACTGATGCGGACGGTGCTGCCGCTGCACTGGAGTGTTGGGCGACCGCACTGCACTACCACAGGGCCATTTACTTCTCCTGTAGCGGCGCTGACCTCTACAGAGCGGGTGGTACTGACAGGTGCATCGGTATCGTCTAAGTAAAGGATATGCATATGCACCGTTGTGCGCAGCATGTGACCACGCTCCTCAGCGCTCACCACCGCGCTGCCGCAATCCCAATCGGTGAGGCAGACGAAGGCAGGTGGACTGTCGAATTCCAACTGCAATGCCGCATCTTCATGGATGCTGCGAGGTGGTACACGAACAGGAACACTGACATTGCGGCGATCCAACGCGGCAGCACAGCGGGTGGAATATAGGTCGGTAACGCACTCCACGCTTTGACGGCAGTAGGCACTGATACACAGGCTCATGCGCCCTGTGATACCGAAGGTGGTACTGCCCTCACTGCGGAGAATACGTACATCGCTGTCCCCCAGCTGTGCCGTCAGTACATAGTCGGCTTCCTCAGGCAATTCTGCCACATCTACGATTTGGGAGAAATCCAGTGCCTCCTCCCAGCGGTGGAGGCTGCGATCTTCACTGCGATACGCGGCACAAAGCCATAATTCCCCCTTCACCATCAGCTTATTGCCCAAGCGCTGCGAGGAATGTACCGTTGGCACAGCGTTATAAAGCAGCAGATCCTCCGGCGGGTGCTCGGCAATAGGCATGCTTTGGCAGGTGACGCTGCACTCTTTCTCTGCCACAGCGCACAGAAGAGGCAGTGACATTGGCGTGCAACGGCGTCGAATGGTAGGCTCTTCTTCCGTCGCACAGCACAGGCGGCGTGTCCCCTCACGATAAGGCGTAACGGTGATCTCCGGCAGCACCTTTACATAGAGCTTACGGGAAGTGACCACCGTTGCCTCGGCGAGAAGCAGACGGCCTGTTACCCATAGGGTGCGGCACTTATAGAGCGTACGATCCTCCAAGGGACAGGAAAACGGTACATTGAGGGTCACGCTCCGCAGTCCTGCCGCCTCCTCGGAGGTGTAGAGTACCGTTACCTTTACACTACCGGAGACGGTACAGCGCTCCTCCCCTACCAACTTCTCACGGATACACAGTTTCCCCGTGGTTTCTACAATCCGCGCAACGGCGGGACAATATTCCGGTATCACCGTCTCCATAGACTCCTCGCGAGTGGCGGTGACGGCAGCACTTTCCTCCCAGCAGAGGATGTCTTCAAATTGCAAGCCCAGTTCCATACGTTCAGCCCTCTCAAAATGTGATGTTGCTACAGTGTATGAACTGGGCAGGCTACATTATGACTCGATGTGAAAAATGCTGCGCAGAATGGCGCGCAGTGGTCTCGGGGCTTTCCAAACGATGATCTTCACGAAGCTACCTCCTATCTTTTAAACAAGCGATGCCGCAGGCGATCAGCAGGAAGGCCACAAGGAACATCAATACTCCCACAGGAAATACGGCGGCGATGAATATCCCCAATCCCAACGCCAAGGCGCATACACCGAGCCATATTGTTCCGTTGCCTCTCATTGCTCTGACCTCCTCTCTACTTCATTTTATGTGAAACAGGAAAAGGCGTGCCTAATGGCACGCCTTTCTGCGGCTTATTTGTTGATCTGCCATTCCTGCAAATCTTTTAGATCGTCCCACAAGCGGACATAGCTGCGGTGACGGCTGAGAGGGATCTTCCCTTCCTTCACTGCTGCCAATACGGCGCAGCCCTTCTCCTTTACATGCTTGCATCCCACAAAGCGGCAATCGTCCACATAGGGAGCAAACTCAGGGAATGTCTCCGGCAGATGCTGCTTCAATTCCCAATCGAGGGACTGGGCATCAAAAGAAGAAAAGCCGGGAGTATCAATAACGTATGTACCGCTCTCCAAAGGAAACAGCTCCACATGGCGGGTGGTATGGCGACCGCGGCCCAAAGCAAGACTCACCTCACCTGTAGGCAGGGAGAAATGAGGCGCAAGCGCATTTAACAAGCTGGACTTACCAACGCCGGAGTTGCCCGTCAAGACACTGAGTTTGCCGCGAAGAGCTTCACGAAGATCTTCTACGCCCTCACCCGTGGCGGCGCTGACACGCAGCACGGGGATGGCAGAGGCGCTGTAGATCTCATAGAGTTCATCGGCAGGGTCGAGGTCGCACTTATTCAGTACCACCAGCACACCGCAGCCCTTCAAGGCGGCAATGGCGCTAATACGGTCAATGAGGAAAGGATCGGTCACAGGCAAAGCTGCAGAGGCGATGATGACCAGCTGGTCGATATTGGCGGCGGCAGGACGTTGGAAAGCGCAGGTACGCTCTTCAATAGCATCCACCACACCTTCACCAGGTGTTAAGGGTGTTACCTTTACCCAGTCGCCCACCAAAGGGCTCATGCCCTCTTTACGGAACTTACCGCGGGCGCGGCAGGTCAAAATCTCGTCACCAACATTGACGTAGTAGAAGCCGCTGAGGGCTTTTTCAATACGGCCGCGCATCAGAAGCTGATCACCTGCGAAGAAGAGGCTATGCCATTAAACTTCGCATACACAGTGGCGGCGCTGCCAACGACGCCCTCAAAGTTGTAGCTGACAGAGGCGTCGTCGCCGCTGTAGAACCTCACTTCCAGCACCTGATCGTCCATAATGAATTCTACGCGAACAGAAGACTCATCATACAGTTCTTCCGGCATAAGGAATTCCACCGTCATCGTACGATTCTGCTGAGAGGCGCTGCCGCTGACGGTGAAGGTAATTGTCGTACCACCCTGCACTGTGGTAGTCTCGGCAATATCCTGTTCAATGACCTGACCAACAGGGGCAGAAGAGAACTGATAGATAGGCATACCGACCACTAAACCAGCCTTTTCAGCCTGTGTCTTGGCACCTTCATACTGCATACCTACGAAAGTAGGGACAGTGATTTTTTCAGGACCTTTGCTGACCACCAGCATAATGGCATCACCGCGCTTAAGAGGTGTACCAGCGGCAGGGATGGTCTCCATGATTTGTCCTGCGGGGTATTCATCGGAAAAACCATTGCTCTGGGTAACATTCAAGCGCAGATCGTAATTCTGCAGTACGATCTTAGCACTCTGATAGACATTGCCCAACAGGTTGGGCATAGTCACTGTCTTTTCCTCGGGGCAGGTGTAAACCTGAATGACAAGATTGCTCTTGCGCTCTGCGCCGGCAGAGGGAGATTGCTCCACGATCTGACCGGGTTCATAGCCCTCTGCAATTTTCTGACCCACCACCTCAATGGTGAAGATGTTCTCCACCTCTTCCAACGCATTCGCCTCTTCCACGGTATAGCCCAGCAGGTTGGGCACCAGGTGCGTACCATAGCTGGAGCCGGAACCGAAAGAGGTAAGGATAAAGACGAAAATCAGCACAATAAGAGCTGCAGCAGCAATCAGCAGACCGGTCAGCTTTTTATTGCCTAGACGGAAGAAGGATACTTCCTCTTCCACCAGTTCCTTCTTGCGAAGAGTCTCCTTGACCTCCTTGACAGGCAGATCATTGGTGGGCTTTTCATCATTGCTGACAGTCAGTTCTTCCTTAATGTAATCAAGATCCACCTCGGGATTCTTGCGGAAGGCCTCCAAATCGGTCAGCATATCATCAGCACTGGCATAGCGGTGGTTAATATCGCTGCACATAGCCTTCTTGCAGATAAGCTCCAATGCCTCGGGGATCTCGGGGTTGATTTCACGAGGATCGAGAGGCACGCTGCTCAAGTGCTGAATAGCCACGGAAACGGCGTTATCACCCTCAAAAGGCAGGCGGCCTGTCAACATCTCGTAGAGCACCACGCCTGCGCTGTAGACATCGCTGCGCTCGTCAAGGCGCTCTCCCTTAGCCTGCTCAGGAGAGATATAATGTACGCTGCCCAAGGCTTCCTGAGTAAGTGTCTGATTAGCATCGGCGAGGCAGGCAATGCCGAAATCGGCTACCTTCACCGTGCCGTCACGGAGCACCATGATGTTCTGGGGCTTAATGTCGCGGTGGATGATACCGCGGGAATGAGCGTGGCTTAAGCCCCGCATGATCTGAGTGATAAAGTGCAGCGCCTCGCGCCAGTTCATATGGTTGCGGCGCTCCATATACTGCTTGAGGGTAATACCATCCAACAATTCCATGACAATGTACTCGATGCCCTGAGAAGAGGAAACATCGTACACAGACATGATGTTGGCGTGGCTCAATTTGGCAACAGCCAAGGACTCATCGCGGAAACGGCGGCGGAAGTCGGCATCCTGAGCCAAATCGCTCTTCAAAATCTTTACAGCGACCAAGCGGTTCAAGCGATGACACTTGGTCTTATACACGTTTGCCATACCGCCCGAGCCGATCAATTCCAACAGCTCATAGCGGTTATCCAGCATTTTTCCTACATACTGATCCAAAGTATCATCTCCTTTCACTGCTGAATCAGCACGACCGTCACATTGTCGGGCGCGCCGTTATCACAAGAGAGATCGACCAAGCGCTGCAAGCAGCCGTCAATATCGCTCTCGTGGATGACTTCAAATAGAATCTCCTGATCGGAGACGGTGTTCACAAGACCGTCGGTACACAGCAGCAGGTATTCTCCCTCCTGCAGCTTGACGGTAAAATGATCGACCTGTGCATTTTCTTCAGGGCCTAAGGCGCGGGTAATGAGGTTACGGTTGGGATGATGGCGTGCCTGTGCGTGGGTCAGTTCGCCGCGCTCCACCATGTTCTCCACCACGCTATGGTCACGGGTGATCTGACGGATACCATCGCGGGAGAGGTGGTAGCCACGGCTGTCGCCGATATTAAACAGCATCGCCTCACCATTTGGGCGACACAGGGCACAGACTAAGGTAGTGCCCATCTTGGAAAGTTCCTCGTCCTCCTCGGCACGGAGACGGATGGCATCATTGGCGCAGGCGATACTGTAAAGGGTTGCCTGTGTCAGCTGCCCCTCATCCATATCCTCACGCAGGGCCGTATGTAATTGCTCCATCACCGTGTCTACCGCCAAGGTGCTGGCAATCTGACCGCCCATAGTGCCGCCCATGCCATCGCAGACTACCGCAACAGTAAAACCGGCAATTTCCGCAGTGGCAAAAGCGTCCTGATTCTCAGCACGCTCAAGGCCAGTATCGGTGATTCCCCAAGTTTTCATCGGTTCTCTTCCTCCATGGCTTTGCGGCGCAACTGGCCGCAGGATGCGTCAATATCACCGCCTAAGCTTCGGCGTACGGTAGCGGTAACACCGTGGCTCTCCAAACGCTTTTGGAATGCTGCCACGCGGCGACTGGGCTTAAAGGGGCTCTCCGCCACCTCGTTGAGGGGGATCAAGTTCACATGACCGGGCATTCCCTTGATCTTCCTGGCGATGAGATCGGCCTGTTGATCAGAGTCGTTGACACCATCGATCATAGCATACTCAAAGCTGATGCGGCGCCCTGTCTTTTGGAAATAACGGTGGCAAGCAGCAAACAGCTCCTCCACATCGTATGCCTTATTGACGGGCATAATGCGGGAACGAGTCTCGCTATCGGGTGCGTGGAGAGAAACAGACAGGGTAAGCTGCAGATTCAGCGCTGCCAGCTCGTCGATCTTCGGCACAACGCCGCAGGTAGAGAGGCTGATGTGGCGCATACCGATATTTAGACCGTCGGGGCTGTTCACAAGTTCCAAAAATTTCAAAACATTTTTTAAATTATCCAGCGGCTCACCGATGCCCATTAGTACAATGTTGGAAATGGGCAATCCGCTGTCCAGCTGGGTGAACATCACCTGATCGAGGATCTCAGAGGCGGTCAAATCGCGCACCTTGCCTGCAATGGTGCTGGCGCAGAAAGCGCAGCCCATGCGGCAGCCCACTTGGGAGGAAATGCACACGGTATTACCGTGGTGATAGCGCATCAAAACCGTTTCAATACAGTTGCCATCACCCAAACGCCACAGATATTTCACCGTGCCGTCCTGTGCAGAACACTGCTTCCGTGCCACGGTGGGGACAGTAATATAGCACTGCTCCTGCAGTTTGGTGCGCAGGCCCTTACCGAGATTCGACATCCCCTCAAAGGAGGTGACGCCCTTATGGAGCCACGTAAAGACCTGCTTTCCGCGGAAAGCGGGCTCGCCCATATCGCGCAGAAGTTGGGTCATCTCCTGCAAATTGAGAGATTTGATGTCAATCATGCTTACTCCTTACTTTGCCGCAGCTTTTACCATGCGGCAGATGAAAAAGCCGTCTGTTCCGTGGCGATGAGGCCACAGGGTCAACATACCATCGCACTTTCCCAAAGGATGGGGCAGTTCAAAGGGCGAGAGGGTAAATTCGGGATGGTTCTCCAAGAACCACGCCACCACGTTCTCGTTCTCCTCGGGCAGCACTGTGCAGGTGGAATACACCAGCGTGCCGCCATCACGGACGTAGCGGGAGGCATTATTGAGAATATCACGCTGAATGGCGGGAAGATTTGCAAGTTCCTCTGCCTTCTTATAGCGGATATCGGGTTTCTTGCGGATAATGCCAAGACCCGAACAGGGTACATCGGCTACTACCACATCGGCAGCGCCTACCCAAGCGGTATGCTCCTCCCTGCCGTCTGCCAGTGCAGTGGTAATGGAGGTGAGACCAAGGCGCTCTGCACCCTTCTCAATGAGCTTGAGCTTATGGGGGTGGATATCACAGGAGATGATTTTTCCGTGATCGTTGCGGTCGATGGCAATGGCAAAGGACTTACCGCCGGGGGCAGAGCAAACATCCAGCACATTGTCCTCTTCCCCACACTGAGCGACGGTGGCGACCAGTCGGGCAGCGGCATCCTGCACGGTAAACATACCGTCACGGAACAGCTCCATCCGCTCCAAATCGCCTGTGCCGCTGACCTCAAAGCAGCCCTCCAGCCAAGGATGGGGCACGACTTCCGCGCCCACAGCCTGCAAGGCATTCTCCAACTTCTTCGGCTCGGTCTTCATGGTATTGGTCTGCACGGTGGTGGGGACGATGGCGTTATTGCTGGCAAGGTACTGCTCCGCCTCTTCTTCCCCCAAGATCTCCACCAAGCGCTTCACCAGCCACAGAGGATGGCTATAGCGGACACTGAGAGTTTCAGCCACACTGCCACTGGGCAGAGGGGGCAGATCCAGCCAGTTGGTGACGAACTTGCGCAACACAGCATTCACCATGCCGCTTGCTTTGGGGCGGCCATGGCGCTTCGTCATCTCCACCGCCTCGTTGACAGCAGCGCGATGCGGCACCTTGTCCATAAAGAGGATCTGATAGGCACCGATGCGGAGAATATTCAAAATCAGCGGTTCCAGCTTGCGGGCAGGCTGAGCGCACCACAGGTCGATATAATAATCCAAATACGCGCGGTTCTGGATGACACCGTAGGCGATACGGCTGCAAAGGGCGGCATCGCGGCTGTCGAGACCATTCTTGGCGATGGTGCGCTTCAAGCTGCCGTCAGACCAGGCGTTGGCTGCCGACACGCTCAGCAGCACCTCCAGCGCTGTGTCGCGGGCGGTTTTGCGGAAATTCTCTTTCATACGTCACATTCCATAGGATGGCCTGCAAGGTAGGCAGAAGCCGCCATGCGCTTGCCGCCATCGGCCTGTACTTCCAGCAGGCGCAGAACCTTACCGTCACCGCAGGCGATGGCAATACCGCGCTTATTGGCCTCTACCACGCTGCCTGCGGGGGCGGCGGTCTCCTCCCCTACAGCGGTGCGATGCACCTTCAGCGTTACGCCGTGAATGGTGGCATTGGCGCAGGGCCAAGGGATGAGGCCGCGCACCTGATTGTGCAGCTCCAAAGCGGGCTTGGTGAAGTCCATGGGGCTCAAAGTCTTGTCCAACATTGGGGCATAGGTATGAGCATCATGATCCTGAGGTGTGCGGGTTGCACAGCCATTCTCCAGATCAGCAACCACCTGCACCAACGTTTCACCACCCAGCACTGCCAAGCGCTCGGTGAGGGCCAAAGCCTCCTCATCGGGGTCGATGGGGGTCTCGGCGCAGCGGATAATGTCGCCTGCGTCCAGCTCCTTCGCCATATACATGATGGTGACACCCGTCACAGCATCGCCGTTGAGGATTGCCCAGTTGATAGGAGCAGCACCACGGTACTTAGGCAGGATGGAAGAATGGACATTGATAGAGCCGAGACGAGGGGTCTCCAAAATATCCTCGGGAAGAATGCGGCCATAGGCAGCCACCACCGTCAAATCGGGGTTCAGCTCACGGATCAGAGCCAAAGCCTCGCCGTCACGGAGCTTGGTGGGCTGATACACTGTCAAATTCTGCGACAAGGCATACTCCTTTACAGGAGGTGCAACCATCTTATGTCCTCGGTTTTTGGGGCGGTCGGGCTGGGTGAACACGCCGCAGATCTCGTGGCCTGCTTCAATGAGGGCTTTCAAGGATGCAACGGCGAAGTCGGGCGTACCCATAAACAGAATACGCATTACTCCTCGTCCTCCATCTCCTCGTCAAATTCATACTCTTCAGCGTGGTCGCGCAGCCACTGCTGCAGCTCCTCGCCCTCCATGAGACGATCGGTGCGCTCCACGAACAGGTGGCCGTCCAGATGCTCGATCTCGTGGCAGAAGCAGCGGGCGGTCAAGCCCTCGTCCTCAGCCTCGAACCACTCGCCGTCACGATCCTGTGCGCGGACGCGGACATAGTAAGGACGGGTGACCTCGCCGTACTTACCAGGGACGCTGAGGCAGCCCTCAAGAGCCGTCTCCTCACCCTCAGTTTCAATGATCTCAGGGTTAATGAGCTCAATGATCTCGTCGTCCTCATTCTGCACCACGCAGACGCGGCGCAGGATGCCCACCTGGGGGGCAGCAAGACCCACGCCACCACTGTCCAGCAGCGTTTCCACCATGTCGTCCAGCAGAGTATGGAGACGGTCATTAAACTCGGTGACGGGACGGCAGACCTTGGTCAGCACTTCGTCACCCTGCAAAACAATATTTCTCAATGCCATAAGAATTACCTCTCATCCATTAAATTACAATCTACATATACCTGCATGCGGCGATTCTCGCTGCGGCGGGAGAACTCCTTCATCATGTGAGAGAGTAAGCCACGCAGGCGGCTTTCATTTTTACCAACCACCGTCACACGGTAGCGATAGCGGTCATTGATCTTTACCACGGCGGCGGGAGCAGGTCCCAACACCGTGAGATTCAGCCCATTATAAGGCGGGCGTTGGGCAGCATAGTCAAGACTCTGCTGCAATTCCTTGGCAGCGCGTCGTACCTCGCTCTCATCATTCCCCGTCACCGTCACGGTGAAGAGATCGGCAAAAGGCGGGTCGCAGCGGAGGCGGCGAATACGCAGCTCAGCTTCATAAAACCGCTTGTAGTTCTGTTCTGCGGCGGCTCGGATCACCTCATTGTCGGGGGTGTATGTCTGAATGACGGCACGTCCCTCCTTCTCGCCGCGGCCTGCGCGGCCCACCACTTGGGTAAGGAGAGAGAACGTACGCTCAGAGGCGCGATAGTGATCCACATACAGCGACAGATCTGCCGCCAGTACACCCACAAGGGTCACATTTTCAAAATCCAGCCCCTTAGCCACCATCTGCGTACCTAAGAGGATGGGTACTTGCTTTTCGGAGAATTCACGCAGCACTGCCTCATGTCCCATGGTGACGGAATCGGCATCCATCCGCAGCACGGGCACATCGGGGAACAATTGCGCCAGTTCTTCCACCACTTTCTGCGTGCCCACGCCCACATGGCGCAGCTTCATACCGCACTCGGGGCACTCGGCGGGTGCTTTCTCGGAATGGCCGCAGTAGTGGCACATCATGCGGTCATTGACACTGTGATAGGTCAAATACACGCTGCAGCGGCGGCACTGTGGCACATAGCCACAGTTGGGGCACAGCAGCTGACGGCTGCTGCCACGACGGTTTAAGAAGAGAATACTCTGTTCGCTCCGTTCAATATTCTTCCGCAGTTCCTCATAGAGAGGGCGACTGATAATGCCGAAATTGCCGCTGCGCAGTTCTTGGCGCATGTCCGCCACGATGACACGGGGCAGACTGTGGCTATTATAGCGGCTGGGCAGCTGCGCCAAGTGATAATCGCCCTTCTCCGCGTAGTAGGCCGATTCCACCGTAGGGGTGGCAGAGCCCAGCAGCAGCTGTGCATTCTCAGCAAGGCAGCGGTATTTGGCGATGTCGCGGGCATGGTAGCTGGGAGAACTCTCCGACTCGTAGGAGCTCTCCTGCTCCTCATCCAGCACGATGAGGCCAATATTTTGGAGCGGGGCGAACACCGCAGAGCGTGTACCCAGCACCACTGTCGCCTCGCCGCGGCGAATGCGCTTCCACTGATCATAGCGCTCCGTCATGCGGAGGCCGCTGTGTAAAAGCGCCACCTTTTCGCCGAAATAGGCGGTAAAGCGCGCCATCATCTGGGGGGTCAAAGCAATCTCGGGGACGAGGATCATCACCGTCTTTCCCTGTTCCAAGAGGGCTTGGGCAAGACGGATATAAATGAGGGTCTTGCCGCTGCCCGTCACGCCATGGAGCAGCGTGACGCCTGCTTTTCCCGATTCCGTGCGCTGCAGCATATCCTCAAAAACGCACTGCTGTTCACCATTCAAGGTGATGGGCGGAGCGGGTTGTGTGAAGTCGTGCTGCGTAATGCGGTACTGCTCCTGCTGGCGCAGGGACACCAGTCCGCGCTTCTCCAACGCAGTGACAGACTGACGGGAAGCACCTGTAAAGTAGGTCAGCTCCTGCATGGTGGTCTCCCCTTGCTGAGCAAGGAAACGCAGCACCTCACACATCTTGGCACTGCGGCGGTTGGAATCAGCCCAGGAAAGGGCTTCATCGATACCAACCGCGAGGGACACCAACATCACATGCTTGTCCGACACGTTACGGCTGCTCTGAGTTTTACGAACAACTAGCCCGTGCTTTTCAAGGGAATACAGCGCCGAAACAGCACTTTCACCCTCATTGGCAACCACTGCCTCCGTCTCCAAAGGGCCGTCTTGCAACAACTGTAGTACGGCGCTCTCGCGGCGACTCAAGCCATCTAAAACGGGGCTCAACGCCTGCCATGACTCCCTGTAACGGTACCATACGGCGGCGGGCAAAATCGTGCGGATCGCGTCGTAAAAGGTGCAGAAATACCGCTGGCGCATCCACAGCGCCAACTTGATCTCACCACTGCCTGCGATAGGGTCGCCATCCACATTGAGACGGACAGCCTTCACAGGGCCGCTGGGGAGATCCTCCGTCAGCTCCAGCACCATACCCTCACTGACGCGGTTACCGCGACCAAAAGGTACCAGCACACGGCAGCCCACGGAGAGAATCATATCCACGGGGACAAGATAGGTATAGGGCTTGTCAATAGCGTAGGTTGCCGCTTCCACGGCGATCTTGGCAAGACGCATACCCTCTCCCCCTCTCGTTACTGCCGCATTAGATTGAATTACTCGCGGACGCCTGCAGCCAGCTCGTTGGCGTCGAACTTACCCTCGGCGACCTCGTGGATAGCCAGAGTGACGGGCTTCTCGGTCAGATGCTCGCCGTTATACTCGGCCTCGGATGCGATCTGACGGGCGCGGCGTGCCACCACGTTCACCATCATGTAACGGTTGGGGATATACTCGGTCAGCTTATTCATTGCGGGATACAGCATCATAATAGTTTTCTCCTTCTGCCTTCAAGGCGATAAAATCAAGTTGAGTGCGGCGTAAATCAGCAGTTATTTCCGTTCAAAAGTTCCATACGCTCGGCGGGGCGGCAATGCTCAGCCAGCATGATGGCGCGCAGCTCCTCCACGGCTTTGTCCACCGTGTCGTTCACCACGAAGTAGTCATAGTTACCAGCCGTCTGCACCTCCACCTTGGCGCGGAGCAGGCGGCGCTGGATCTTCTCGGGGGTATCGGTACCGCGGGCGGTGAGGCGGCGCTCCAGCTCCTCCCAAGAAGGAGGCGCGATGAAGATTCGCACCACATCGGGACGCTGGGAATGGACCTGCTGTGCACCTTGGATCTCGATGTCGAGAATGACATCCTTGCCCTCGTTCATGGCCTCGTCCACATAGCGTTTGGGCGTGCCGTAGAAGTTGCTGACATACTCGGCATACTCCAAAAACTCGCCGTTCTCGATCCAATCATTGAACACATCGGGGCTGATGAAGTGGTAGTCCACGCCGTCACGCTCACCGATACGAGGAGGACGTGTGGTGGCGGAGACCGAGAAATAGAGGTCATCCCGTCCGCGGAACAGGGCGCTGAGCACCGTGCTCTTACCTACGCCGGAAGGTCCGGAAATGATGAAAGTCTTACCTGTCTTTTTCAATGCCTTATTCCTCCTCCGTAAAATCTTCCGCCTTCATGCCAAAGCGGGGGCCAAGCTTCTCAGCACTCAGTGCCGAAAGCACCACATGGTCGCTGTCCATCATCAGCACAGATGCCGTCTTGCGACCGTAAGTGGCATCAATGAGCATGCCGCGGTCGCGGCTTTCCTGAATCAAGCGCTTCACAGGGGCGCTGTCGGGGCCAACGATGGCAATGAGTCGCGCAGTGGAAATGAGGTTACCAAAACCGATATTTACAAGTTCCATAGCCTCTCCCCCACTTACTCGATGTTCTGCACCTGCTCGCGAATCTTCTCCACTTCTGCCTTCATGTTCACCACGTCCTGAGCGATGCTCAAGTCGTTGCACTTAGAGCCGATGGTGTTGCACTCGCGATTGACCTCCTGAATGAGGAAGTCCAGCTTGCGACCCACAGGCTCATCACTCTCCAGCATGGAGCGGAGCTGGGCAATGTGGCTGCGGAGACGGACAGTCTCTTCATCCACTGCCGTCTTATCGGCGAAAATAGCGGCCTCAGTGAGAATACGGCTCTCGTCCACAGCGGTGGACTGGAGCACTTCCTGCATGCGGCTCAATAGCTTCTCGCGGTAGGCAGCCACGGTCTGGGGAGAGCGCTCCTCCACCTTGCCCACCACCTGCTCGATGGTATCCACACGGGAGGCAACATCCTGAGCAAGCTTCTCACCTTCCACCGTACGCATAGCATTGTAGGCACTCAGTGCTGCTTCCGTCACGGCGACCAAGTCGGCAGCCATGCTCTCCAAATCCTCTTCCGCCTTGGTGACGGTAAGTACATCGGGGAAACGAGCAAGGGCGGTGGCACTCACATCGCCTTCAAGGTTAAAACTCTCTTTCAGATGGCACAGCGCCTCATAGTAATTGCGGGCCAGTGCGTCATTGACAGTGACCACCACTTCCTCAGCACCGTTGCTCTCGATGGTGATAAACACATCCACCTTACCGCGGGAGATGGCCTTCTGCACACAGCCCTTGATGGCATCCTCGGCGAAGATATAGGCGCGAGGCATCTTCACAGTGCAGTCCAGATAACGGTTATTGACAGAACGAACCTCCACAGTGATGTCGCGTCCGTTCAATGTCTGCTTTGCTCGACCGTAACCGGTCATACTTTTGACCACAGTTGATCCTTCCTTTCCGGCGGGGAATCCGCCTTTCTCTCTCGTTTAACAACAGTAGAAATATCCGCCGCCTGGGCAGCAGGACATGAGTATACACAGAGGCCAGCAGGGACTCACATGACAGTTACCCGTGCTGAAAGAGCCGAACCCATCGGGGCGATAGGTGGCAGAGCGACCCTCAGCCATATCCAAGGCGCGTTGGTATTCCTCGTCATCGGGATCCATCTGCACAGCGGTTTGGTAATAGCGCTTTGCCTCGTCAGCCCAACCGCGGCGGGTACAGATCACACCCTTGAGAAAGTTCCACTCAGCGTTGTGGTCGGAGATGGCGTTCAGCAGTTCCTCAGCCAAATTGAGATTGCCCTGCTGGATGGCCATACGGACGCGACCAAAGGGGCCGCTGCCGTAGCTGCCGCCATAAGTTCCACCATAACTTCCGTAAGGACTTCTTCCATAGCCCGAGGCAGCGGAGGATGCAGCAGAGCCACGCTTGCGCTGACTTTGCACCGCTTCGTAAGCCTCGTTGATCTCCTTCATGCGCTCTTGGGCGAGATCGGCAAGAGGATTGTCATGATAATTGTCGGGATGGTATTTGCGGGCAAGGTCGCGATACGCCTTCTTGATCTCATCATCAGAGGCGGTAGGACTTACGCCCAATACCTGATAGGGGTCACGCATAGGGTTGATTCTCCTTCTTTCGTAAGGATCGCCGCCTACGGCGGAATGTGTCTTCCAGCACAGAGGTTCCTACGGCATAGAGCCCGTGGTACACGGTACTCTCGATCACGGCGTTGTACGCACCGAAATCCCACAGTTCAAAGGCTGCTGCCATGGTGCGGACGGAAGTATCCAACGTAAGGGACAATTCCTGCCGCGCCTCGTCAGTAAGCTGTCCCGTCTGTAAATTGAAGCGGTACAGCAAGGGGTTATAACTGCCGCTGCGGTAATCCTTCTCCAAATCATCAGCGGCATCGATAAGGTAAATCCAGCGGCCAAGGTGGTAGAAAAGCTGAGACAGCACACGGCGATGGGTCTCCCCCTCCACCTCCATGGCAGCACCTGCCACCAGTTGAGCGAAGGTATCGGCTACAGCGTCAATGGAGGGGCATTTCTCCGCCTCCAAAGAGGCGAGAGCTTGTAAGTGTTCTTGTGTCTGGCGGTCAAAATCAGGGAGAAATTTCCGTGCCTTTTTATATGCTCGGCGCAGAAACAGGGCGGCGAAACGGTACTTCAAGCTACCGAAGAAGCCGTGGTCTTGGATGCCGTCTTGAATTTGCCACCATGTCAGCACGATACTGCAATGGGCAGCCGTATCAAAGGCCGTATCATCACAGGCACAGCACCGACCTTTCACAGGGTGGAGGGCGCAGCGCCGGTGGCACAGTGTTCCCTGTCCTTCTGAGAGCAGCATGGCGAGGAAGGTCATGTCGTAGTTTAAGATCATGCGCCCTGCCAAGCCATAGTGGTAGCCTAAGGTATGGCACAAGCCACAATACGCACCTTGGAACTGCTCTTTCGCCGCATCGGACATGTATTCCCCTGAGGGAAGCACGTAACCAAACATACCTTAGAAACGGCGCAGGATGGTATAGGTCAGCAGCTCTTTGCGGCGAGCATGGCGATCATACAGCACACAGGGAATGAAGCTGACGATGGCAGCAGCGATGGCGATCACATAGCGCAGGTTCTCCGCAAAGCCCTCGGAGAGGAAATAGCCCAGCAGGAACAGCACCACAGGCAGCACGTAGACCAGCACTACCACACCAAAAATCTTGCGGGTGCTGCTCTCCACCACTACCTTTTCACCGGGGGTAGCGCCCACATCGTTGCGGGCACGGGCGCGGATGGCAGCGCCCGTCATTCCGCAGCCGGCGCACTCCTCACAATCGTGACCGCAGGCAGATTTGCGAGGCACAGAGATCTCGGCATAGCCGCCACCTAAGTTCTTTTCAACAGTTGCGATCTGAGTCATAGATTCTTCCTTTTTCTTTCGTTATAGGGTCGGATCAACAGGAAGGGTCGGTGGCTCTTCCTCACCCCCGGGGAGGGTGACGGGTCGAGCTTCGACCACCACCGTCACCTCATATTCGCCACGGACAGACACGCCTTCGGTATTCTGCAGCGTAATGACAGCAGGCAACGTATACATACCCGCCTCGGTGATCTCGGACACATCAACGCGAACCAACACCTGCTCCGGCGTCATGGTCAGCACGGCTTCCTCCGTACCCCACAGGGCGATCTCGAGGGGCTCGTCCACATGGGCACGCAACCCGTCAGCCGCACCTTCACAATTCACGTTCTCTACAACAATGCTGCCCTCGGTCGTACCGTTCACTGCCACAGTGACAATGGCTTCCTTCACACCACCTTCAGTGATGACACCGGCAGGCGTCTTGATAGTGTAGGAATAGGGACCGTTGAGACCGGTAAAGAGATCCTCAACATAGATCTTATCCAGCGTAATAGCATTGATATCGGAAAGAGCATCTACCTCGCCCACGATGGTCACCGATGCCGGCGAGATGTCCACATGGACAGAATCACTATGCTGTTCAGCACCGATCAGCTCCACACGCAGCGGTACTTCCTTCGTGGTGCGGATAGGCAGCGTTACCTGAATGAGCTTCGTAGAGGCACGGATCTCGTCGTTATAAACGGGAACATCGTTGTAGTCATAGAGGGTATACTCCAGCGTCTTGATAAGCGTGGATGTGGCATCGCCGATGTTCAGCACCACCTTGGCATAACTGACATTTAGCAATTCCTCACGAGGCGCACGGAGCGTCAGCTTCACAGGATCGACGATCACATTTTCGGTGAAGAAGCCCGAGGGCACACTGCCGCGAATATCAACTTCGATGGGCACTTCCTTCGTGTAGAGTTCGCCTACCTTTACCGTCACCGCCCAAATGCTGGCATCCTTCACAGAAATGGCACCATCGGGAATCTCATCGGGAAAGACGGGGGTATACTTCAGTGCCTGTGTACCGGCAGAGGTGATGGTGGCGGTATTGACAACCACACGTACCTCCTCCTTATTGAGCTTCCACAGCACTTTGCGGGAACCCTGCAATTCAAGGTCGACAGTGGTATCGTAGCCCGACAGTAACATCAAGCCGCGGTCTGCCAAAGTCGTATCTTCACCGGTAAATTCCACGGGGATATTACGCACCTCGGTGGTGACGTCCACAGGCTCCTGGATCTCCATGTAGATCCAAAAGGCGAGGGCTGCCACAATGGAGATGACAATACGCATGATTTTATTCTTCTTAGTCTTTTCCATTGCCGACCTCCTTCTCTGCGGGGCGCAACTTCTGCAAAAGGCTCTTAATGGGCAGCTTCTGCTTCTCTTCCGTATCCTCCTGAGGCATCAATTCATTACGCAGGAGTTTGGAGAGGGTCTCGGGCATCAGATGGCGTTTGAGCATACCGCCAATTGCTACAGAGATGGAGCCTGTCTCTTCAGAGACGATGACCACCACGGCATCGGAGTTCTCGCTCATGCCGATACCGGCGCGGTGGCGCATACCCAAGTCGCGGCTGAGGTTCACATTGCGGCTCAGAGGCAGCATGCAGCCAGCACCGAGAATGCGACCATTGCGGATGATAACAGCGCCATCGTGCATGGGAGCTTTGACAAAGAAAATATTCTTCAAAAGCTCGGAGGACACGGCAGCATCCAGTTCCGTACCGGTGCGTACCATCTCGTCCAGCTGATTTTCACGTTCGAAAACGATCAGCAAACCGGTCTTGCTCCGGCTCATTTCGCTGCAGGCAAGCACCGTTTGGTCAAGGCACTTCTCGATATCGGTACGTTCCTTCTCCGGCTTTAAAAAACGCAGGGCACGGATATTCTTGCTGCCGAGGCGCTCGAGGATCTGACGTAGCTCCGGCTGAAACAGGATGATCAGCGCCAAGATGCCCCACTCTACCACATGGCTGAGGATATAACTGACGGCATGGAGTTTCAATGCAGAAACGATCCACGTCACCAACAGGAACATCAGCACGCCGGCAAAAATGCGCTCTGCCTGTGTACTCTTGAACAAGGAAAACATCTTGTAGATCAAGAACGCGATCAGCAGCACATCCAGCACATCCGCAATGCGGATCAAAGATAAGTAGCTCCCAATACTTTGGAAAAATGTCAGCAGCATTTCCATAGCGTTTTCTCCCCCTTTCAGGGCACGGCATTTACCTCGCCGTACGCATAATTACAGATGCTAACATTATATAAAAAATATTGGGAAAATGCAACAAAAAATATGTGTCTGAAGTGTTACTTTTTACGAATAACTTCGTTAAGAATTTGGGCAAATTGCGCCACCTGCTGACGGGTGTTAAAAACGGACGGCGTAAAACGAACTGTGCCTGTTTTCAGCGTTTTTACGGTACGGTGTGCAAGGGGCGCACAGTGGAAACCTGCGCGAACGGCGATGCCGCGCCGCCCCAAGTCCTGTCCCAGCGCCTCGCAGTCGTAGCCCTCCACGATGAAGGACAGCACCCCCGTCTGATGCCGCAGACCATCACGGTAGAACACCTTTACACCCTCAATTTTCCGCAGTTGTTCCAAGGCAAAGGCCGTCAAGTGTTTCTCATGACGCAGGATGTTGTCCGTTCCCTTCTGTATGACAAAGCGAAGTCCTTCTAACAGTCCTGCGATACCGGGCATGTTGTGTGTGCCGCTCTCTAAACGGTCGGGCAAATCCTCAGGCATGGTCTGCCGTAGGGATTGGCTGCCCGTGCCGCCATGCAGGAGCGGTTCGGGGCGGCGACCGCACAGCAGCAAGCCCGTTCCCTGTGGACCATAGAGACCTTTATGCCCCGGCATTGCGATGAAATCCGCGCAAAACTTCTCCATGCTCACAGGCAGAATCCCCGCAGATTGGGAGGCATCCACCACAAAGGGCACTCCCTTCTCCCGGCACATGCGCCCCAATTCTTCCACAGGCTGCACA
>CAYTOO010000003.1:0-42338 GCA_964439545.1 uncultured Oscillospiraceae bacterium
GCTCCTTCATACGAGGATCGCGGGTCAGGAAGCCAGCCTTCTTCAGGATGGGACGGAAATCGGGGTTCACCAGCAGCAGAGCGCGGGAGATACCATGACGCAGAGCGCCGGCCTGGCCGGACACGCCGCCGCCCTCGACGGTAGCAATGATGTCAACCTTGCCCAGAGTCTCGGTAGCGTTCAGGGGCTGACGGACGACCATCTTCAGGGTCTCGAGGCCGAAATACTCCTCGACGTCACGGCCGTTGATGGTGATGTTGCCGCTGCCGTTGGGATAAACGCGAACGCGGGCCACGGAGGACTTTCTACGGCCGGTGCCGTACATGTAGGGATTCTTAGACTGATACATTCTTCTTATCCTCCTTCAATTACTTGACCAGCTCGGGCTTCTGAGCCTGATGCTCGTGGTTCTCACCAGCATAGACGTGCAGGCGCTTCAGAGAGTCCTTGGTAACAGTGTTGCGGGGCATCATGCCGCGGACGGCCACGCGCATTGCCAGCTCGGGCTTGTCCTGCATCAGGATGCGATACTTGGTCTCCTTCAGACCGCCGACCCAACCGGAGTGAGTACGATAGTACTTATCCTCCATCTTGTTACCGGTCAGAACAGCCTTGCCGGCGTTGATAACGATGACGTTATCGCCGCAGTCAGCATGGGGGGTGTAGGTGACTTTGCCCTTGCCGCGCAGCAGGTCGGCAACGATGACAGCGGTCTTGCCCAGGGGCTTGCCGGCGGCATCAACGACGTACCACTTGCGCTCAATGTTGGCCTTGTTTGCCATAAAAGTGGACATGGTGTTTTTCCTCCAATTTATATTTATATTGCTTTACATTTTCGAGCTCCCTTGTTACAATCGGGAGAGAGAAAACGAACATACTTACCGCGCAAACGCGCAAGGATATTTATAGCATAGCTTTGCAAATTTGTCAACGGCAATTTAATTTACGATAAAAACATCTGTGTTTTTCTCTTGATTTCTCTTGTTTTCTCTCGATTTCTCAAATCGCAATTTCAATTTTTCTTGTTGAAGGAGTTGAAGGCCATGCAGCAGCTGTTGGGACGTGTACGCCGATGCATCGAGGATTACCGCATGATCAAGGCAGGAGACCGCATTGCCGTGGGTGTCAGCGGCGGAAAAGACAGCCTTGTGACCCTCCTTGCCTTGGCGCGATTGCGCCGCTTTTTGCCCACATCTTTTACTCTTGAGGCTATCACACTGGACATGGGTATGCCTGAGATGGACTTTACTCCTGTGGCGCAGCTGTGCGAAGAGTTGGAAGTGCCCTACACCCGCATTAGTGTGCCTGTGTATGAGATCCTCTTTGAAGAACGGAAGGAGAAAAATCCCTGTTCCCTGTGTGCAAAACTTCGCCGCGGCAGCCTCAATACAGCGCTCACCGAGCGGGGTATCTCCAAAATTGCGCTGGGGCATCACTACGATGACGCGGTGGAGACAATGATGATGAATCTTCTCTTCGAAGGGCGCATTGGCTGCTTCCAGCCTGTGACGTTCCTCGACCGCACGGGGGTGACACAGATCCGCCCTCTCCTCTACTGCCATGAGGACGAGGTGCAGCGGATCGCCAACCGCGAAAAGCTGCCTATCGTCCACAATACCTGCCCCATTGACGGACACAGCCGCCGCCAGGAGGTGAAGGAACTGCTGGCCTCCATGGAAAAGACGTACCCCGACTTGAAGCAGAAGATTTTCGGCGCCATGCAGCGCTATCCTCTCTACGGCTGGCGTGACGGGGGCGCAGAGCGATAAAAAGGCCGCGCCATAAAAGCACGACCTTTCCGATGAAGTTGATTATGTACCGCCCAGCACCCATTTGACCAAAAGGAGCAGCCCTAAGCCTGGGACACCCAGCAGAGCGATGGTGAGGGCATTGAAGAGATTGAGCCCCAGTGACAGCCCTGTATAGGCGGTGGTGAGATTGAGGGCCCACAGCGCACCAAAGCCGAGGGCGGTGTTTCCTACGGTGCGGAGGGCAAGCTTAAGGGGCGTTTTGAAGAGTCTGATGATGGCCACCGCCAAAAACAGCAGCACAAGTCCCAGTGCCAAAGATTCTACAAGCGACACACAGACCCTCCCTTCATAACGGCGGCGGCCTGCGCTTCAGCGGTATCATCAACAGGCGGCACAGTCTTTACGACGGGGACGGCTTGGGGCAATGGGCGCTTTTGTCCGCTTGTAAGCTCCTTGATGCACCGCAGTGCGTAAGCGTAGCGGGCGCGAAGAGCCGCAATTTCGTAGATGCTGGCATCGATAAGCTCGCTTTCGTAGGCGTAATTGAAGCGCTCGTAGGCCGCTTTCAGCTGTGCATTAATGGTATCCAGCTCCTGTGTCAGCGCGGCAACGTTGGGCTGGTTGATGTCCTTTTTCTTCCTTGCCATTGTCGCAACCTCCTCGTACATAGTTATTGTACGAACAGTTTGGACAAATATACCACGGATTAAACGTGGGCAGGACAAAATTTCCCAAGGAGGTGAACGTCCATGACACATGAATACTATATGGAGCAAGCCCTCGCCTTGGCGCAGGAGGCGGCAGCAGCGGGAGAAGTGCCTGTGGGCTGCGTGATCGTGAAAGATGGCGAGGTCATTGGTCGCGGGCGCAACCGCCGCGAGGAAAAGCAGGCGGTCTCCTCCCACGCAGAGATGGAGGCCATGGCGCAGGCCAACGCTGCCCTCGGCTCCTGGCGGCTGGAGGAGTGCGACCTCTATGTGACCTTAGAGCCCTGTCCTATGTGCGCGGGCGCTATCATCAACGCCCGTGTCCACCGTGTGTTTTACGGTGCGCGGGACAGCGCCATGGGTGCTTGCGGCGGCGTGCTGAATCTCTTTATGGAGAATTTTCCACATCACCCCCAACTGGTGGGAGGGATCCTCGCCGAAGAGTGTGCCGCGGAGCTGAGCGAGTTCTTCCGCAAGCTGCGAAACGAGTGAAAAAATGCCATATAAAAACCATAGAGCCGAAGGCGTTCGCCTTCGGCTCTTTATGGCAGGAAGATTGATGAAAAAAGTTTTTGTCTCTTGCAAGTATTAATTTACCCGAAGAATGTTAAAAAAGTTCGTACAAAAGTATTAAAAATTTATTAAATAATGGGGCGGATTCGCCTTTTTTTGCTGCTGCGCCGACTTTTTCCCATTTTCGCACCCCCTGTAAGGCTACACTAAGGGGAAAAGGAGGTGCCAAAATGTTACGACAAACCTTAGGTGCTGCGGTGCTGCTGTGGATGCTTTTGTTTCTGCCTGCGCTGTTGTTTGCTCCCCGTGAAGTGGAGGAAGAACACCCTCTATTGCAGCAAGGACAGACGGTCAACGCTCCTGCAGAGGTAGAGGTGGCATCCGATGCTGCCCATTTCCTGCGATTGTGGAAAGAGGGAGCGGCAGTAGAGGTGTCGGTGGAGGAATATTTGCAAGGTGTGCTGCGGGGAGAGATGCCCGCAGCATTTCATATGGAGGCGCTGAAAGCCCAGACAGTGGCAGAGCGGACGTATCTCTACTATCAGATGGCGGCGGGGGCGAAGGGAAGTCACCCCCAAGCCGATGTGTGCACCGACCCTGCCTGCTGCACCGCCTACTTGACAGAAGAAGCGGCGCGGGAAAAATGGGGCGCGGCCTTTGAAGAGTGCAACGAGAAGATATTGGAGGCGGTATCCTCTACCGATGGACAGGTGATGTACTACGGCGGTGAGCCCATCATGGCGGTGTTTCACTCCTCCTCGGCGGGGATGACCGCCACCAGCGGCGAGGTGTGGACGGCGGATCTGCCCTACCTCGTCAGCGTGGAGAGTCCCGAATCTGCCGATACTGTGCCCAATTATTACTCTGTCAACACCTTTACGGCGGTGGAGTTTCGGGAGAAGTTTTCTGCTGCCTATCCCGCCGCCAAGTGGGGAGAAAAGACGGGAGATTGGGTCAGCGATGTGGTGCGGACGGACACGGGACGGGTGGAGTCGGCAGCCATCGGCGGCATTGAAGTATCGGGGCAGGACTTACGGCGCATATTTTCCCTGCGCTCCACCTCTTTCACCATGGAGGTGGGAGAGGAGGACATTATCTTCCGCGTCACAGGCTATGGGCACGGCGTAGGCATGAGTCAATACGGGGCAAACACGCTGGCACAGGAGGGGAAAACGTGGCAGGAAATTCTCCAGTGGTACTACACGGGCATCACCATTGAGGACTATACAATCTCTTGAACTTATGGTATACTGTTGCGGCGGCGAAATTCACAAAAAGTTTAGGAAATTCGACAGAAATAGACTATACTGAAAGTATGAATATACTTTGTATACTGGAAGGAGTTCGCTATGGCACGCAACATTTTAGTGGTGGAAGATGATCGCAATATTTCCGATCTCATCCGCATGTATTTGGAAAAAGAGGGCTTCGAGGTCCGCATTGCCTACGATGGCGGCAAGGCGGTGGAAGAATTTGACGCCATGACACCCGACATGGTGCTGCTGGATATTATGCTGCCCGTCATGGACGGCTGGGCTGTGTGCGCCCATATCCGCGAAAAGGGCGCAACCCCCATCATTATGCTGACGGCCAAGAGCGATGTGGATGACCGCATCACAGGTCTCGAGATGGGTGCGGATGATTATCTCGTCAAACCCTTTGAGATGAAGGAGCTGATGGCACGCATCAATGCTGTGCTGCGCCGCAGTGAGATCCCCGATGATACGAAAAAGCGTTTGCAGTTTGACAAGCTGGTCATCAATCTCGACAGCTATGAGCTGCTGGTGGACGGCAAGCAGGTGGATACGCCTCCTAAAGAGCTGGAGCTTCTCTACCACCTCGCCGCTACTCCTAACCGCGTCTATACCCGCAATCAGCTTCTCGATGAAGTGTGGGGCTTTGACTACTTCGGCGACAGCCGCACGGTGGATGTCCACATTAAGCGCCTCCGCGAGAAGGTGGAAGATGTGTCCGACCAGTGGGCGCTGAAAACCGTGTGGGGCGTAGGCTATAAGTTTGAAGTGAAGCAGGCATGATTGAACGGTTTAAGAGAAGAAACAGCAGCCTATATTGGAATCAGTTCGCCTTAACGGCGGGCATGGTGCTGCTGACAATGCTGCTGCTGGGCGTCAGCTTCTTCGCCCTCAGCTACGGTACGACCGCTGCGGAGAAGCGTGGCGAAATGCGCACCCGCGCCGAGCTTGTGGCCCAGATGGCGGCCACCTACCTCACAGCGGAGGAAGATGAACGGGTCAACCAGCAGGAAGCGTTTGAAAAGCTTGCCGAAGTGGCCTCCCGTATGACGGATGTGGATTTCCTCATCTGCACCTCCCAAGGCGGCGTAGTGCTGACTACTGATGAGACACTGGGCGGGCGCAGTGTGACACTGCCACAGGAAATCGTGGATGAAATCCTCTCTGCCGAGGCCCTCTATGAGGGGCGCAGCAACATCAGCGGTGTTTACCGCGATAAAAAGCTGGTGGTAGGTGTGCCCATGACCGATGTAGGCGGTCAGTTGTTGGGTATTGTAGTAGCGGTGATGGACGAGGCAGAGATGCTGACCATGTGGCGCGCCTTCATGGGCTTGTTCCTCGTTATTTCTGCGACTATTCTAATGATTTCCTTTGCTGCCAGCTCCCTCACCTCCATGCGGCAGATCAAGCCCATTACGGAGATGGTGCGGGCCACCCGTGCCTATGCCGATGGGAACTTCGATGTGCGTATCCCCGAGCTGAATCGCAGTGACGAAGTGGGCGAGTTGGCGAAGTCTTTCAACGCTATGGCGGACTCTTTGGCGGAGACAGAGCGGCAGCGCCGCGACTTTATTGCCAACGTGTCCCATGAGCTGAAGACCCCCATGACCACCATCGCAGGCTATACCGATGGTATCCTCGATGGCACGATCCCTCCCGAGCGGGAAAAGCACTATCTGCGCATTATTTCCGATGAAGCGCACCGTTTAAGCCGCCTTGTGCGCCGTATGCTGGATATCTCCCAGCTGCAGGGCAAGGAGCTGAAGAAGGAGAGCTTTGACATTTGCGAGAGCATGCGTTTGGCGCTGCTGAGCATGGAGCAGAAGATCATTGACCGCGACCTCGATGTGGAGGCGGAGATCCCCGAGGACTCCGTGCTGGTCAGCGGTGAGCGAGATCTCATTACGCAGGTGATCTATAACCTGCTGGAAAATGCCGCGAAGTTCGCCTCGCCCAAAACACCGCTCTATCTCGGCTTGCAGACAGAGGAGGAGCAGGTGGTGGTTTCCGTCCGCAATCATGGCGCTACTATCCCGCCAGAGGAAATACCGCTTCTTTTCGAGCGCTTCCATAAGTCCGATAAATCTCGCAGTGAGGATAAGGACGGCTATGGTTTGGGCCTGTATATCGTCAATACCATTCTTGAACAGCATAAGGAGAAGATCACCGTCACCAGTGAAAACGGCGTGACCACCTTTGCCTTTACCTTGCGGCGCAGCGAGTCGCCGTATACCATATGAGAGGAATCCCTGTTATGGATGAGAAGAGAGAAACCACTGTGCCTCACGAGGAGGAATCCCGTGAGGTAGTGGGCTGGTACGTACCTCGTCAAGGGCGTGAGGTAGTGGAATACTATGTCCACCGCGATCCTCTGCCCGAGATGGTGCGACCCCGTGAAGAGACGAAAAAACGCTCCCGCCGCGGGTTGTGGATATTTTTAGGAGCGATGGCACTGATCGCCGTGGTGATCGTGCTGGCGCTGGTGCTGCGCGAAAAGCCCGATATGCCCGATGAAAATTGGGATGAGGATGGCGAGGCCAGCAGTATTGTGGATATTTTTGCCACCGACAGCACCCACATTCCCCGCGACACCGACTATACCGACACCCGCGTGAAAGTGCTGCAGGACCATGGCGAGGAACTGACCATTCAAGAGGTCTATGCTAAGTGCAACCCTGCCACCGTGCTGGTAGTGGCAGAGCAGTTTGACGGTGCGGCGGTAGGCACGGGTGTCATTATGAGTGAGGATGGCTACATCATCACCAACGCCCATGTCATCGCCGGCGGCGACAGCTGCTGGATTGCGCTGGATACAGGGGAGACCTTCGATGCGCTGCTGGTGGGCTATAGTGCCGAGGAGGATATTGCGGTGCTGCGTGCTGTGGATGCCCAGGGCTTCACGGCGGCAGAGTTTGGCGACAGCGAATTGGCCATGGTGGGCGATGATGTATACGCCATCGGTAACCCTCTGGGTGTTGAACTGCGCGGTACGTTGACGGAGGGTATCATCTCTGCCATCAACCGCAATATTCAGATGGAGGACAGAACCTTCACGGTGCTGCAGACGACAGCGGCACTTAATAACGGCAACTCCGGTGGACCTCTTATTAACCGCTATGGACAGGTCATCGGCATCAATACGCTGAAAATGTCCGACACGGGGATGCCCGGTGAGGCCACGGTGGAGGGCTTGGGCTTTGCCTTGCCCATCTCCGACGTGTGCTTTGTGGTGAATGATATTATCGCCACAGGCAAGTTCCACGGCGCACCTATGCTGGGTATCACCGTCATTACCGCCAATACCACCGATGGTTCTACCGCTGTGGTGATCTATGAAGTGGTGGAGGGCTACGATGCCTATGCACAGGGTTTGCAGAGCGATGATGTGATTTTAAAGGCCAACGGGCGTGATGTATATACCACCTCCGACCTGTTGGCGGCGCGGCGTGAGTGCCGTGTGGGGGACACCATGACCTTGACCGTCTACCGCGATGGCGAGACCTTCGATGTGGATATTGTGCTGGAGGCAAATAAAGACTAATAGGATAAAAATAACGCAGCGCGTCCGCGCTGCGTTATTTTTCTTTGGTGAACAGAGTCAGCAATCCCATGACGATGAGATATACACCGAAGGGGCGGCGGAGGATGTCGGTATCTATAGTTGTGGCGATGATTGCGCCTATGATGGCGGCGGCTGCACCCCACGGTGCGGCGGACTTGATGGCGGGCTTATCAAGGAGTCCGTTTTTGTGGTGAGAGAAAAGACCTGTGGCGGCGGTGGGGAGGAAGTAGAGGAGATTGATCCCTTGGGCGAGGGTGGGATCAACATTCAAAAACAGCGTCATAATCAAAAGCAGCAATGTCCCGCCCCCTACACCCCACGCAGAGAGGATACCTGTTCCTGCGCCAACCAACAGGGGGAGGATCCACGCCGTCACAGGAGATACCTCACGCCGCCGTAGAGCAGAAAAGCGGCAAAAATACGCCGCAGCCACACATTGCTGACATTTTTGAAGATTCTGCCGCCCACCATGCCGCCCACCGCGCCGCCGATGAGATAGGGGAGAGCGGTGGGAAAATCAAAATCTGTCCGCAGCAAAAATACGGCGGCGGAGATGAGACAGATGGGGAAAATAATGGCAACGCAGGTGGCGAAGGCCTTTTTGGGGGCTAAGCCACCTTTTTTCAGGGCGGGCAGCAGCACCATGCCGCCGCCACCGCCGAAAAGTCCGTTTACCAACCCTGCTAATGTCCCTGCCAGTATAAATCGTCGCTTCATGCCACCACTCCTTTCCTATGTACGGTGCTGCCTTCGGGCGAGTGCGTTTCACGCACCCGCCCGAAAAGAGGGGGAAATCAATACTTCTTAAAGCTCTGGCAGTCAGTACACTGGTCTTTGGTAGGATTCTTCTCGTGAGTGCCCACGTGGATGGCGTTGAGACCGCAGTAGTCCTCGCTCTTGCAGTGGTGTGCGCAGGACGTGACGGAGCAGACGATGGCGTGGTTGGCGGTGCAGCTGCAGCCGTCGTTGGTACAAGTCTGATTCATAGTTGTGTCCTCCCGTAAAATAAAAAAGATCATCGGGCGTGTGCCCGATGATCAGTGTACCCAAGTGGGAGAATTTTATGTGCTTTTTTGATGCTATAGACCGAGGAGTGCGGAGGCCAGCGTGAAGTAGATGAGAAGGCTGGTGGCATCCACGATGGTGGTGATGAAGGGGCTTGCCATGACGGCGGGGTCGAGACCGATCTTCTCAGCCAGTAGCGGTAAGCTGCAGCCCACGGCCTTGGCAAAGACCACCACGAACATAACGGTCAAACACACCACGGCGCACACGGTGAGGGTGACCTCATCGTTGCCCAGCAGCATGCGGTCGAGAAGCATCATTTTCACAAAGTTGGCAGCGCCGAGACACAGGCCGCATAGGAGCGCCACGCGGAACTCCTTCCACAGCACGCCGAGGACATCGGAAAATTCCACCTCATCAAGGCTCAGGGCACGAATAACGGCGACAGAGGCCTGGGTGCCGGAGTTACCGCCTGTACCGGAGAGCATGGGGATGTAGGCATTGAGAACAATGCAGGCGGCGAGGGCATTTTCGTAGTGGTTAAGGATAATGCCCGTAAAGGTGGCCGACAGCATCAGGATCATCAGCCAAGGCAGACGTGCCTTCCACGTATCGATGACACCTGTGCGGAGGTAGGGCTTGTCCGAGGGCAGCATTGCTGCCATCTTTTCGAAGTCCTCCGTGGTCTCTTCTTCGATGACGTCCATTGCGTCGTCAACGGTGACGATACCCACGAGGCGGTTTTCCATATCCACAATGGGCATGGCGAGGAAGTCGTAACGGCTCAGTGCCTGTGCCACGTCCTCTTTATCGTCCATGGTGGTGGCCCACACAAGGTTGGGGTCCATAAGATCTTCAATAAGATCGTCTTCCTCCGCCAAAAGTAGGTCACGGACAGAAAGCACGCCCAGCAGCTTTCTGCGGGGATCGGTGACGTAGAGCATGTTGATGGTCTCCATGTCGCCGCCGATACGGCGAATACGTTTAAAAGCATCGGAGACCGTCATATCCTTTTTCAAGGACAAAAACTCCATGTTCATAATGGAGCCTGCGCTGTCCTCGGGATATTTCAAAATCTGATTGATGGACTTGCGCATTTCAGGGGTGGCCTGGTCAAGGATGCGGATGACCACGCTGGCGGGCATCTCCTCCACGATGTCAACGGCATCGTCCAAGTACAGCTCTTCCAGCACTTCCGTCAGCTCTGCGTTGGAAAAGCCGCCGATAAGCATTTCCTGGTTCTCGCTGGACAGCTCAACAAACACCTCCGCAGCCAGCTCTTTGGGCAGCAGACGGTACAAAATGGGCATAGAGCTTTCGCCTGTTTCCTCCAGCAGCAGCGCAATATCGGCAGGCTCCAAGGACAGGAACGTCTCGCGCAGTGCGGCGTAGGACTTACTTTGCAGAAGGTATTCTATCTCTTCTACCAGTTCTTCCAGTTGAGTTTCATAATCCAACATTGTGTTCCTGACCTCCCTTCCGATAAAGTCTTCCATCCCTAAAATTCTATGCCAAAATAAAGACCCTGTCAAGCTTTTTGTTTCCCGTGAAGGTGTCCCGAGAGGAATGTTACAGGGCAAAAAATACCTTGTGGAGCATAGGGGAATGTGGTATACTATATAATTGCAAAATTATCGAAATTTATCGCAAGGAGGGATGGCAAATGGGCATCCATGACGGCCATCGCGCCAGAAAAAAGGAGCAGTTTCTCCAGACGGGTCTGGACAGCTTTGCTGACCACGAAGCGCTGGAATTGCTGCTGTTTTACGCCATCCCCCGCCGCGACACCAACCCTACGGCGCACCTGCTGTTGCAGAAGTTCGGCTCACTGGAAGGCGTATTTAACGCCGGTGTAGAGGAACTGCAGAGCGTGGAGGGGGTGGGTGAGAGTGCCGCGATCTTGCTCTCGATGATGCATGGACTTTTTCGCCGTTCTATGCGCACCACGGCAAAGGAGAAGATCCTCAACAGTGTGGAGAGCTGCGGCAAGTATTTTCTCGACCTTTTGCGCCATGAGCGCCGCGAGGTGCTGTACCAAGCCTGCCTCGATGGTAAGGGGAAGCTGATCGTGTGCAAAAAGCTGTCGGAGGGCACGGCGGACAGTGCCGCATTTTCCGTGCGGCAGGTGGTGGAAAATGCACTGGTGGCCGACGCCACCATGGTGGTGCTGGCCCACAACCATGTCAGCGGTGTGGCGTTGCCATCGGAGAGCGACCAGATCGTGACCCGCCGTGTCCGCGATGCCTTGCGGGCGGTGGATGTGCAGATGATGGATCATATTATTGTGGCTGACGATGATTTTGTCAGCATGAATCAAAGCGGGTTTTTACGCTAACGAAGGAGGTTTCGCCATGGCGGAGTTTAAAGTCGTATCTGAATATAGCCCCGCAGGCGATCAGCCTCAAGCCATTGCTGCCCTCGCCGAGGGTGTGGAGCAGGGCCTTCGCGAGCAGGTGCTGATGGGTGTAACGGGCTCGGGCAAGACCTATACTATGGCCAAGGTCATCGAGGCGGTGCAGCGCCCTACGCTGGTGCTGGCCCACAATAAGACGCTGGCGGCGCAGCTTTGCGAGGAGTTCCGCGAGTTTTTCCCCAACAACGCCGTGGAATACTTTGTCTCCTACTACGACTACTATCAGCCCGAGGCCTATATCCCCCATACGGATACCTACATTGAGAAGGATGCCTCCACCAACGAGGAAATCGACCGCCTGCGCCTTAGTGCCACCTGTGCCCTCTTGGAGCGGCGGGATGTGGTCGTGGTGGCCTCCGTCAGCTGTATTTACGGCTTGGGTGAGCCGGAGGATTTCCAAAAGATGATGATCTCTCTGCGCCCGGGGCAGATCATGGAGCGGGACGAACTTCTTGCCCGTTTGGTGGAGGATCGCTACGAGCGCAACGATGTGGCTTTTGGGCGCAATATGTTCCGTGTCCGCGGCGATACGGTGGAGCTGTATCCCGCCTATTATAAGGATAAGGCTGTCCGTGTGGAGTTCTTCGGTGATGAGATCGAGCGCATTACCGAGTTCCATCCTGTGACGGGCAATGCCATCCGCACCTTAAACCACGTGGCGGTGTATCCCGCCAGCCATTATGTGACCCCTAAGGACAAGATGGATGCCGCCATTGATGTTATTAAGAGGGAACTGACAGAGCGCCTTGCCTATTTTGAAGAAAACGACATGCTGGTGGAGGCACAGCGCCTCCGTCAGCGTACGGAATATGACATGGAGATGATGCAATCTCTGGGTTACTGCTCGGGCATTGAGAACTACTCCCGCATCATCGGTAACCGCCCTGTGGGCTCTGCACCTATGACGCTCCTTGACTTCTTCCCCGATGATTTCCTGTTGTTGGTGGATGAGAGCCATGTGACACTGCCGCAGGTACGTGCCATGTATAACGGCGACCGCGCCCGTAAGGAGAGCTTGGTGCGCTATGGTTTCCGTCTGCCCTGCGCTTTTGATAACCGTCCGCTGAAATTTGAGGAGTTTGATGAGCGTGTGGGACAGGCCATCTATGTGTCTGCCACCCCGGGTGAGTATGAGCGCAGCCGCGCCGACAATCTGGTGGAGCAGGTCATCCGTCCCACGGGACTTCTCGATCCCCGTGTGGAAGTCCGCGGCGTGGAGGGGCAGATCGAGGATCTGTCCGCTGAAATTAAGGCGCGTGCTGAACGCAACGAGCGTGTGCTGGTGACTACCCTCACCAAGCGGATGGCGGAGGATTTGACGACCCATTTCCGTCAAAGCGGTATCCGCGTGCGGTATATGCACTCGGATGTGGCGGCGCTGGAGCGCATGGAGATCATCCGTGACCTGCGTCTTGGCGAATTCGATGTGCTGGTGGGTATCAACCTCCTGCGCGAGGGCTTGGACTTGCCCGAGGTGTCGCTGGTGGCGATCCTCGATGCGGATAAGGAGGGCTTCCTCCGCAGTGAGACCAGTTTGATTCAGACCATTGGTCGTGCGGCACGAAATGCCGAGGGTTTGGTGATTCTGTACGCCGATACCATTACCGACTCCATGCGCCGCGCTATGGATGAGACGGAGCGCCGCCGCACGCTGCAGCATCAGTTCAACGAGGAACACGGCATTGTGCCCCGCACCATCCGCAAGAGTGTCCGCGAGATGGTGGAGATCGGGCGCACGGCGGAGGAGGCATCGGCTCTCAGCAAGAAGAAGCTGAGCCGTGCCGAGAAACTGGAGACCATTGCACGCTTGGAGAAGGAGATGAAGGCCGCCTCCAGGATGCTGGAGTTCGAGTACGCCGCGCTGCTGCGTGATCAGATCATAGAATTGCGAAAAGAGACAGAAAAATGAGTAAGCGACTTGCCTATATCTACGTGATCCTCGGTGCTGCCTGCTGGGGATTTATCGGCGTGTTTAACCGCATGCTGGGTGCGGTGGGTGTCAGCGTGTGGAATCGCGTGACCATCCGTAACTTTTTAAGCCTTGTGCTGCTGACGGTGGTGTTTGCTCTGTTTCGCCGCAGCGTGTTCAAAATCAAGCTGCGGCATCTGCCTATCTTCATGGGAGCAGGGCTCCTCAGCGTATTGGGCTTGGCGCTGACGTATTTCAACTGTCAAATGCACTGCTCGTTGGCAGTGGCGGGTATTTTGCTGTACCTCGCCCCATCCTTTGTGGTGCTGATGTCGGCCCTGTTTTGGAAAGCGCCCATCACAAAGCGGAAAGTCATAGCCTTGGTGCTGTCCTTCTTCGGCTGCGTGCTTGTGAGCGGCATTATGAGCGGCAGCTTGACGGTGTCCGCTACGGGGTTGCTGTTGGGCATCGGTGCTGGATTTTGCTACGCTACCTATACCATCTTCGCCCACTATGGCTTGGAGCACTACGACAGCCTCACCATGATCTACTGGACATTCGTCTTTGCAGGCTTGGGCTCTCTCGCCTTCCTCAACTGGGGTGAGCTTGCCCCTGCGTTGCCCCTTGGCATCACATGGGTGGGCATCGCGGGCTTGGTAGTGGTGGCGACGGTGCTGCCCTATCTTTTCTATACCAAGGGCTTGGAGGGAGTGGAAAGCGGTAAGGCCTCCATTATCGCCAACGTTGAGCCTGTGGTGGCGGCGCTGACAGGTGTGGTGTTCTACCACGAGGTGCTGAATGTGTGGACGGTGCTGGGCATCGCGTGTGTCCTCGGCGGCGTGGTGCTGCTGGCAAAAGAATAAGAAGAAAAGGAGGCGAAGGCCATGGCAAAGGTGAAAGAGGAAAAGACCAATGTGATGCGCACACTGGAGCAGAAGAAAATCCCCTACACCGCCTATACCTACCCCACGGAGGGTGGGGCGATGGACGGCGTGTCGGTGGCGAACTACTTGGGCGTTGATCCCGAAGAGGTGTTCAAAACGCTGGTGGCGAAGGGCGCATCGGGACAGTATTACGTCTTTGATATCCCTGTGGCAGAGAGCCTCGACCTAAAGAAAGCGGCGAAAGCGGTGGGGGAGAAGTCCATCGCCATGCTGCCCCAGAAGGAATTGCTCCCCTTAACGGGCTATGTCCACGGGGGCTGTTCCCCTGTGGGGATGAAGAAGCCTTTCCCCACGGTGTTCCACGAGACGGCGGAGATTTTAGACCGCATCATGGTCTCGGCGGGGAAAATCGGCTTTCAAATCCAGTGTCGCCCCGAGGAATTGATAGAACTGGTAGGGGCAACCACGGCAGATGTGACGGTAGAATAAGGGAGAAACCCATGCATAAAGAGATTTTTGTAAAAGGTGCGCGGGAGAATAACCTGCAAAATATTGATGTAGCCATCCCACGCGACCAACTGGTGGTGCTGACGGGCTTGAGCGGCAGCGGCAAGTCCTCGCTGGCTTTCGATACCATCTATGCCGAGGGACAGCGGCGGTATGTGGAGTCTCTCAGCTCCTATGCCCGTATGTTCTTGGGGCAGATGGACAAGCCCGATGTGGACTATATCGAGGGCTTGAGCCCCGCCATCTCCATCGATCAGAAAACGACCTCGAAGAATCCCCGTTCCACCGTGGGTACGGTGACGGAGATCTATGACTATATGCGTCTTTTATGGGCGCGGGTAGGTACGCCCCACTGCCCCAAGTGCGGTAAGGAGATCCGTCAGCAGACGGTGGATCAGATCATTGACCGCATTATGGCCCTGCCCGAGGGTACGCGCATTCAAGTGATGGCACCTGTGGTGCGGGGGCGCAAGGGCGAGCATGCCAAGGTCTTTGCCGATGCACGCCGCAGCGGCTATGTCCGCGTTCGCGTGGATGGGCAGATGTATGAACTGGATGAGGACATCACCCTCGCTAAAAACATCAAGCATCACATTGACATCGTGGTGGATCGCCTCATTGTCCGTGAGGATATTGCCAGCCGTTTGACCGACAGTGTGGAGACGGCCTCCCACCTTACGGGTGGTCTCGTGAATGTCAACTTGGTGCGTGAGGAAGAGGATCTTCAGTTCTCTCAGAACTACGCCTGTGAGGACTGCGGTATCTCCATTGAGGAGCTGGCGCCTCGCCTATTCTCCTTCAATAACCCCTTCGGCGCATGTCCCACCTGCACGGGTCTTGGTATGCAGCAGAAGGTTGACCCCATGCTGGTAGTGCCCGATGAGAGTAAGTCCATTTTGGACGGTGCGGTGGTGGCCTCGGGCTGGAATTCCATCCGCAGTGACGGCATTTCCCGCATGTATTTTGATGCCTTGGCGAAGAAGTACAATTTCTCCCTCCGCACCCCCTATACCCAGCTTCCCTCTGCGGTGAAGGATGTGATCCTCTACGGCACGAAGGGGGAGAAGCTGACGCTGGAGTACGATCAGCCCCGCGGCAAGGGTGTGCTGCACCAAGCATTTGAGGGTATCGCCAACAACTTGGAGCGCCGCTATCGTGAGACACAATCCGATGCCAGCAAGAAGGAAATCGAGACCTTCATGTCCGAGTGTCCCTGTCCCACTTGCCAGGGGCAGCGCTTGCGGAGCGAGGCTTTGGCAGTCACCGTGGGCGGCAAGTCCATCTTCGATGTGACCACCCTGTCCGTGGACGAGGAGATCGAATTTTTCGACAATTTGGAGCTTACGGAGCAGCAGAAGATCATCGCCGTGCAGATCTTGAAGGAGATCGGCGAGCGGCTGCGGTTCTTGCAGTCGGTGGGCTTGAGTTATCTGACACTCAGCCGTTCCAGCGGCACGCTGTCGGGCGGTGAGAGCCAGCGAATCCGCTTGGCGACACAGATCGGCAGCAGCTTGATGGGCGTTCTCTATATCCTCGATGAGCCCTCAATCGGTCTCCATCAGCGGGATAATGATAAGCTCCTCGCCACCCTTCGTCACCTCCGCGATTTGGGCAACACCCTCATTGTGGTGGAGCATGACGAGGATACCATGCGCAGCGCCGATTATCTCATTGACATCGGCCCCGGAGCGGGCAGCCTCGGTGGACGTGTAGTGGCGGCAGGAACGCCACAGGAGATCATGGACAATCCCGACAGCTTGACGGGACAGTATTTGAGCGGCAGAAAGAAGATCGAGCCGCCTGCCCAGCGCCGCAGCGGTAACGGCAAGTGGCTGACGGTGCGTGGGGCAAGGGAGAATAACCTGAAAAGTATTGACGTGTCCATCCCGTTGGGGACGCTGACCTGCGTCACGGGTGTGTCGGGCAGCGGTAAGTCCTCGCTGGTGAATGAGATCATCTTCAAGAAGTTGGGCGCGGACTTGAATCGCATGAAGACCCATGCAGGTAAGCACGATTCCATCGAGGGCGAGGAGCATTTGGACAAGGTCATCGACATTGACCAAAGTCCCATCGGTCGTACGCCCCGCTCCAATCCTGCGACGTATACCAATCTCTTTAACGATATCCGCGACCTCTTCGCCTCCCTGCCCGAGGCCAAGCGCCGTGGCTACGGCCCGGGGCGATTCTCCTTCAATACCAAGGGTGGTCGCTGCGAGGCCTGCTGTGGTGACGGCGTGCTGAAAATCGAGATGCACTTCCTCGCCGATGTGTATGTGCCCTGCGAGGTGTGCCGCGGCAAGCGGTATAACCGCGAGACGCTGGAAGTGAAGTATAAGGGCAAGTCTATTGCCGAGGTTTTGGAGATGACGGTGGATGAGGCGCTGCCTTTCTTCTCCGCCATCCCCAAGATCGCCCAGCGCTTGGAGACCCTGCGGGATGTGGGTCTTGGCTATGTGAAGCTGGGGCAGTCCTCTACCACTCTCTCGGGCGGTGAGGCACAGCGCGTGAAGCTGGCAACGGAACTTTCTAAGCGCTCCACAGGCCGCACCATCTATATCCTCGATGAGCCTACCACGGGTCTCCACACCGACGATGTGAAGAAGCTGCTGCTGGTGCTGCAGCGTTTGGTGGATGCAGGCAACACGGTGCTGGTCATTGAGCATAATTTGGATGTCATCAAATGTGCCGACTATTTGATCGACCTCGGACCCGAGGGCGGCAATGGCGGCGGCAATGTAGTGGCGGTGGGTACACCCGAAGAGGTGGCAGCTGCCGAGGAGTCCTACACGGGACAGTATTTGAAACGAGTTTTGTAAACGGAAGGAAAGGGGGACAGACCTATGACAGGACACAGCACCATTGAGGGCACTGTGCAAAATGTGGTGTTCCGCAACGAGGAAAACGGCTACACTGTTCTTGCACTGGTGACGGATCTGGGTGAAGAGGTGACGGTGGTAGGCTGCATCCCCTTTGCTGCCGCGGGAGAGAGCATGACCATCACAGGAACGTGGGTGGAGCATGCTACCTACGGCGTGCAGCTTGCCGCCGAGACGGTGGATCGCCGTATGCCCAAGGATGAGGAGGAGATTTTGGTTTACCTCTCCTCGGGCGTTCTCAAGGGCGTTGGCCCTGCCACGGCGGCGCGTTTGGTGGAGCGATTCGGCACGGATACACTGCGCGTCATTGAAGAAGAGCCCGAGCGCCTTACCGCCATTAAGGGTATGACGGCGAAGAAGGCAACGGAGATTTCCACAGCCTTCCGCGCCTTGACGGGCTTGCGGCGCGTGACGGAGTTTTTGAGCCGCTATGAGCTGCCTGTTTCCATGGCAATGTCCTTGGTGCGCTCCTACGGGGAAAATACGTTATCCACGCTGAAGGACAACCCCTATCTCCTCGCTGATGACCGCTTCGGAGTGGAGTTTTCCACCGCCGATGAGATCGCCATTTCCATGGGTTTTGGTGGTGAGGATGCCTGCCGCGTGGAGGCGGCGGTGCTGTATGAGCTGAGCCACAATCTCAATAACGGTCATGTGTTCCTGCCCCGCAATAAGCTGGTGGCGGCTACGGCACAGCTCATTGATGTGGACGGCGACACGGTGGAAAAAGCCGTGGATGACCTGTGCGAGCGGGGTACGGTGATCTGCCGTCCCATCGCCAATGTGCAGGGCTGCTACCTCCGCCGTATGTATGAGGCGGAGACCTATGTGGCAAGCCGCTTGTGGGCGGCATGCACCAACGAGTGTGAGCATTGGGTAGACGAAGGGAAAATCATCAGTGAAATTGAGATGCAGCAGGGGGTCGTGTACGCACCATTGCAGCGCCATGCCGTCACGCTGGCGGCGGAGAAGGGCGTGTTGGTGCTGACAGGCGGCCCCGGTACAGGTAAGACCACCGCTGTACGCGGCATTGTGACCCTCTTTGAGAGGATGGGACTTTCTGTGATGCTTCTTGCCCCTACAGGGCGTGCGGCCCAGCGGATGGGGCAGCTGTGTGGGCGTGATGCCCAGACCATCCACCGCAGCTTGGGCATGAGCTACAATGAGCTGACGGGCGAGGTCAATTTCCGCAAAAATGAAAAAGAACCGCTGGAATGTGATGCTGTCATCGTAGATGAGATGAGCATGGTGGATCTGGAACTGATGGCGGCGCTGCTCCATGCACTGCGCCCCGGCTGCCGCCTTATTTTGGTGGGTGATAGCGATCAGCTGCCCTCCGTGGGTGCGGGCAATGTGCTGGGGGATATGCTGAAAAGCGGTGTGATCCCCGCGGTAACACTGACGGAGATCTTCCGTCAAGCGCAGAACTCTGCCATTATTCGCAACGCCCACGCCGTCAACAGCGGTCGCGGGCCGGAACTGCAGAACAATCAAAACGATTTCTTTTTCCTACGCCGCCGCGCACCCGAATCGTTGGTGGAGACGGTAGTGGGGCTTTGCAAGCAGCGTTTGCCCGACAATATGGGCATCCCCGCAGGGGAGATCCAAGTGCTGTCCCCCACCCGTAAGGGTGTGTGCGGCACGGTGAATTTGAACCGCGCCCTACAATCGGCGCTGAACCCACCTTCTCCTGCCAAGCGGCAGAAGATTTGGGGCGATCTCCTGCTGCGGCAGGGAGATCGGGTCATGCAGACGAAGAATAACTACGATGTGGTGTGGGAGAGCAGTGACGGCTCTATGGGCACAGGCATCTTTAACGGCGATGTAGGCATCATCGAGGACATCGACCCCTCCGGTGAAATGGTGACGGTGCGGTTTGATGAGCGCACCTGCATCTACACCAACGAGATGCTGAGCCAGTTGGAACTGGCCTACGCCATGACGGTACATAAGGCGCAGGGCAGCGAATATCGCGCCGTGGTGCTGGTGTCGGCACCTGTTGCCCCTGCCCTCATGGTGCGTGGCGTGCTGTATACCGCCATCACCCGCGCCCGGGAACTGCTGGTGCTGGTGGGCGATGATGTGACACCTGCTGCCATGGCGGCAGATGACCGCCGCCAGCGTCGCTACAGCGGCTTGCGGCGGAGACTAAAGGAGGCGAGCGAAGGATGAGCTTCAGCGATGTGAATGAGAGCATCAATAAAATCATGAGCAGCATGATGGACTTGTTCTATCCTCGCAGATGTCCTTTCTGCGGCGCCATCGTGGGAAAAGAACTGCTGTGCGATGAGTGCAAAAAGATGCTTCCGTGGTGTGAAAAGGAACGGAGCGGTGCAAACTTTAACCGTGTCACTGCGCCCCTGTTCTACGAGGACAGTGTCCGCACGGCGGTGCATGATTTGAAATTTAACGGCAAGACGGGTGGGCTTGATTGCTTTGGTCGGCTGATGGCCCAGTGCGCCGCTGAGCGCTACAGCGGCGAATTTGATGCGGTCACATGGGTGCCTGTGAGCCACAAGCGCTTAAAAAAGCGCGGTTACGATCAAGCGCGGCTGTTGTGTGCCTCCCTATGTGTGGATTGGCACGTTGCGCCGCTGGAGACACTGAAAAAGGTGCGGGATAATCCCGCACAATCGGGTATTGACGACCACGCTGAGCGCCGCGCCAATGTGCTGGGCGTGTACGAGGCGGTGAATGTGGAGTCCTTTGCAGGGAAGCGGCTATTGCTGATCGATGATGTTTGTACCACCGGCTCTACGCTGGGTGAGTGCGCCCGCGTGCTGAAAATGGCAGGTGCGGCGGAGGTGCTGTGTCTTACCCTCAGCATGGTGCGGGAGTAAGCTGATGATTTCGCCATTTTAGGGTAGAATAAAGTAGTGGCGAAAGTGTAAACATTTTTATCTTGCTCTTGCAAATGGGGAAAGCCATCGGTATAATGGTTAATTGAGAAAATGCGGCGGCTTTGCCGCGAGGATAATAAAATTTTCAACGAATTGTAGAGGTGCAATTATGTTTTCTTGGGCAAAAGATATTGGTATCGATCTGGGTACCGCGTCTGTTCTGGTGTATGTGAAGGGTAAGGGCGTTGTGCTGAACGAGCCCTCCGTGGTGGCTATTGATAAGAATACCGGCCGATTGCTGAAGGTGGGCGCTGAGGCACAGGCTATGTTGGGTCGTACTCCCGGCAACATTGTGGCCATCCGTCCTCTCCGCGAGGGTGTTATCTCCGATTACGATATGACCGAGCGTATGCTCAAGGAGTTCCTCCACAAGGTCACCGGCGGCTTCAGCCTGTTTAAGCCCCGTGTTATCATCTGCGTTCCCTCCGGCATTACCGAGGTGGAAGAGCGCGCCGTGGTGGATGCCGGTATTCAGGCCGGTGCCCGCCGTGTCTATCTTATTGAAGAGCCTGTGGCCGCCGCCATCGGTGCCGGCCTCGACATCGCCAAGCCCGACGGCAACATGGTGGTGGATATCGGCGGTGGTACTACCGATATCGCTGTCATCTCTCTCAGCGGCGTGGTGGAGTCTGTGTCCATCAAGGTGGCAGGCGACCAGTTTAACGAGGCTATCGTCAAGTATATGCGCCGTAAGCACAATGTGCTGGTGGGCGAGCGTACTGCAGAGATGATGAAGATCCAGATCGGCTGCGTGTTCCCCAAGGAGCAGGAGACCTGCATCGACGTGAAGGGTCGCTGTCTGCTCACCGGTCTTCCCAAGACGCTGACCATCACCTCCACGGAGATGCTGGAGGCATTTGAAGAGCCTGTGGAGCGCATCCTTGAGGCCATCCACGGTGTGCTGGAGCGCACGCCTCCTGAGCTGGTGGCTGATATTTCCAACAATGGTATCATGATGACCGGCGGCGGTTCTCTGATCGACGGCTTTGATAAGCTGGTGGAGTCCCGTACCGGTATTCAGACCATCGTGGCTGCTGATGCTATCTCCTGCGTGGCAGAGGGTACCGGCAAGAGCCTCGACAGCGTTGCATCCATGACGGACGGCACGGTGAATCTGAGCCGCAGAAAGCAGATGAACTAAAGAGAATACAAAAATCCCGTCCGAGAGGACGGGATTTTTTAGTAGGTGGATAAGAACATAAAAGTCCCGCCCAAATGGGCGGGACTTTCTCTCGTTTAGTTGAGCTGGTTGGCGATGAGATCGGCCAGTGCTTCCACGGAGGCCTCTTCGTCAGCGCCATCGGCGATGAGGGTGATGGTCGTGCCCTTCACGATGCCCAGGCTCAGAACGCCCAGCAGGCTTTTGGCATTGACGCGACGCTCCTCTTTCTCCACCCAGATGCCGCACTTGAACTCGTTGGCCTTCTGGATGAAATAGGTGGCGGGTCTGGCGTGCAGACCGACTTCGTTGTTAACAGTAATTTCCTTCGTATACATGTTCCGCTCTCCTTAATATTACATTTATCGGCACAATCAACCGTAAGGATACTATCCACATTATACCGAACTTCTCAAGCCCTTGCAATAGGGCATTACCACGAAATATCTTAGTTTAGGCCTTTAAATCGTGTGCGTTTTGTCAGATTTGGCAAAAATGGGGCTTATTTCAGTTCCACCACCGTGACGCCTGCCTCGCCTTCGCCATAGTGACCGAGACGGAAGGACTTGACAGCGCGGTTTTTCTTAAGCATGTCGTGGACGGCTTTACGGAGAGCACCTGTGCCCTTACCGTGGATGATGGTGACACTGCCCAGCTTTGCCATGACGGCGGCATCGATATAATTTTCCACCACGCTCTCGGCTTCCAGCGTTTCAAGGCCACGGATGTCCAACTCCGTAGAGGCGCGGGGAGTGAGATTGATCTGTGTGGTGGCCTGCTTACGCTGAGAGGCGGCGTTGAGCTTTTTGCGCTTTTCGATCTCCTCGGCAGATTCTACCAAACGCACCTGTCCGGGTTTGACGGTCATCTTCATCTTGCCTGCCTGCAACAGGAGCGAGCCATCGGAGTTCACGTTCAGCACTGTGGCGGCGGTACGGACACCTGCCAATTCCACCATGTCGCCCACGGCGATGGGGCGGGAGGGGGTCAGTTCCTCCGCTTCCTTCTCGCGGGAGTAGAGAGCATCGTGTGCCTCGTTCAGGTTGCGGCGGATGGCGGCCTTGGCATCATTGAGGGATTGGTGGTTAGCCTGCTTGGCCTGCTGCTTGCGGAGGGCATCCAGCTCGGCGAAAATGTTCTCCGTCTGCATTCGTGCCTGCTCCACAATGCGCCGTGCCTCGGCCTCGCCCTTGGCGCGGGCATTTTCTTTGGCGCGCTCCATCTGCTCGCGGTAGGTGCGTGCCTTGCGGGCATCCTCCTCACGCTGCTGCCACAGGCGGTTGGCCTCGTTCTGTGCCTTTTCCAAACGCTGGCGCTTTTCCTCCAGCTGGGTCAGCACATCTTCAAAGCGGACGGATTCGCTGTCCATCTGCTGTTTTGCCGCTTCAATGACCTCCTCGGGAAGACCGAGGCGGCGGGAGATGGCAAAGGCGTTGGACTTGCCGGGGATACCCACCAACAATCGGTAGGTGGGGCGCAAAGTTTGCACATCGAACTCACAGCTGGCGTTCTCCACCCCTGCGGTGGTCATGGCAAAGGTTTTTAATTCTGCATAGTGGGTGGTGGAGGCCGTCAGCGCACCCTTGGCGCGGGCGTGCTGAATGACGGCGATGGCGAGAGCTGCACCCTCAATGGGGTCAGTGCCAGCACCTAACTCATCGAAGAGGATGAGGCTGTGGTCATCGGCCTTATCGAGAATCCCCACAATGTTGGACATGTGGGCAGAGAAGGTGGAGAGGCTCTGTTCAATGCTCTGCTCATCGCCCACATCGGCGAGGATACGGTCAAAGACGCGGATTTGAGAGCCGCTGTCGGCGGGGATATGGAGGCCGCACTGTGCCATAAGGCACAGGAGGCCTAAGGTTTTCAGTGTCACGGTCTTGCCGCCCGTGTTGGGGCCTGTGATGACGAGGGTATCGTATTCGCCGCCCAGTTCCACGGTGATAGGCACGGCCTTGGCGCGGTCTAAGAGGGGGTGGCGTGCCTTCTTCAAGGAGATTGCGCCGCGGCGCACCACCTCGGGACGGCTGCCGTCCATTTTGTAGCTTAACTGTGCGCGGGCGAAGATGACGTCCAAATGGACGAGGATATCGTAGTCGTAGACGATGGTCTCACGGGCAGAGGCGGCCTCGGCGGAGAGTTCCATCAAAATCCGCTCGATTTCCTTCTCCTCGCGGGCTTCCAGCTCCTTCAGCTCATTGTTGGCCTGCACCACGCCCATAGGCTCAATAAACAGCGTTGCACCGGAGGAGGAGATGTCGTGGACGAGGCCGGGGAGGGAGGATTTATACTCCGCCTTCACAGGCACGACGAAGCGACCGTCGCGCTGTGTGATGAGAGCCTCCTGCAGTACCTTGGCATAGGAGGGGGAGGAGATGATTTTTTGCAGAATCTGCCGACCCTTGGTGGCGGCGATGCGCATCTTGCGGCGAATGTCGCTCAGCTCTGCGCTGGCGCTGTCGGCAATGCTCTCCTCATCGAGGATGGCACTGTGGATCTTATCCTCCAAATAGCGGTTGGTGTGGATGGCGGAGAAGAGGCGGTCAATACAGGTGGCCTCGTCCTTGCGCTCGGCATCGTACTCCTGCACGCGGCGGGCGGCGGTCAGCACGCCTGCAATGTCCAGCAGCTCGCGGGTGTTCAGCATACCGCCCTGGTCGGCTCGCTGTAAGGCTGCCGCCACATCTTTCACGCCTGCAAAATTGGGTGCGCCGTGAAGCTGCATACGCTCCTTGGCGGCATCCGTCTCGTCCAGCAGGCGCACCACATCATCGCGGTCGGTGGCGGGGAAGGCGCGGAGGCACTTCTCCCGCGCCGCCTCGCTGACGGCACAGGCAGAGAGCTGCGCCAGCACTGTGGGCAGCTCTAAGGTGCGGATAGATTTTTCAAATAATTCACTCATGTTGTGATTTCCTCTGGGGGTAGAATGTCTTTATAGTAGTCCAGTGTGCGGAACGTGCGCTCCAACTGTACGGTGCAGAAAGTTTCGCCGGCACTGTCGAGGAGGCGCAATGCACTGTCGGGGATAGTGAAGCTATAGAGCCGCTTGGGGGGACAGTAGAGAATGTGGCGCAAGGCTGCAAGGCCGCTTTCACTCAAGGGGACGGACAATCCTGCCGTGGCGGGACAAGTGCCGCAGCGCAACACGCCCTCGTGAACATCCAACAGGGGCTGCTGGGGACTTTCACAGCCGCAGATGGCGCAGCCGTCAATGAGGGGGGCAAAGCCTGCCGCCGAGAGGAAGCGCCACGTGAAAGCGGCCTTCACAAGGCGGGGCGGCTTTTGCAGTGCGGACAATGCGTACAGTGCGTTTAAGAGCAGGGACAGCATCTCCGATGCCTCCCACTGCTCGCGGCACACCGTTTCGGTGAGCTCTGCGAAGAAGGAGGCCAGCGCCAGCTTTTCGAAATCGAGGCGGATGCCGTCAAACAGCTCGATGGTGGAGGCCTCGTTGAGATAGACCCACTCGCCCTTCTTCGTCACCGTCAGTTCGCTGTAGGCGAGGAACTGACAGGCGGCACTGTAGCGGCTGCGGCGGCTGCGAGCGCCCTTGGCGATGACACTAAGGATGCCATCGGCAGTCAGCACCGTGAGAATATAGTCGCTTTCCTTCGTGGCGGTTTGCCGCAGCACGAGACCTGCGGTGACAAACTTCCCGCTGTCCATTCCTTATTCCTCGAAGCCCTGAGAGCGGATGAAGTGGACGTTGTCGCGCCAGTTCTCCTTCACCTTGACCCAAGTTTCCATGTAGACCTTGGTGCCCATGAACTTCTCAATGTCGCGGCGGGCGAGGGAACTGATGCGCTTGATCATCTCGCCGCCCTTGCCGATGATGATGCCCTTGTGGCTGGCCTTTTCGCAGTAGATGGTTACATCGAGGTCGATGATGCCCGTGTCCACACGCTCGGTGAAGCGGGTGACCTCCACGGCAGTACCGTGGGGGATCTCCTTATCGAGGCAGTGGAGCATCTTCTCACGCACCATCTCGGCGCAGACCTGCGCATCGGGCTGGTCGGTGGTCATATCATCGGGGAAGAGCTGGGGGCCCTCCTGTGCGTACTTCTCCAGCTGCTTCATGAGATCCTCCAAGCCGTCACCAGTGCGGGCGGAGATGGGGATGATGGCATCGAAGCCCTCATACTCGGCGCTGTAGGCGGCGATGACCTCCAACAGAGCGGCCTTATCCTCTACCGTGTCCACCTTGTTGATGCACAAAACGGCGGGGAGCTTTTCTTCGCGGATGCGCTGGAGCAAAATGCGCTCGGGTTCGCCCACGTGGGCGATGGGCTCTACCAGCAGGAGCGCTGCCTCCACGGAGGAGAGGCTCTCACGCACTACCTTCACCATATAGTCGCCGAGGCGGGACTTGGGCTTATGGAGGCCGGGAGTATCCAGCAGCACGAACTGGGTATCGTCACGATTCACCACGCCGTAAATGCGGTTGCGGGTAGTCTGAGGCTTTTTGGACACGATGGCGATTTTCTCGCCCACCAGCGCGTTGGTGAGGCTGGACTTGCCCACGTTGGGGCGGCCGCAGACGGTGATCATGGCGGTTTTGGTAATGTTAGACATAGGTGATCCTCAACTTTCTTTCATTTGAGCAGTATTACTTGGTGGCATCCATACACCACCACGATATAGTATAGCCGCAAATTCAGCCCTTGTCTACGGTAATTTTTGTTGTCATGGTTGACTTTTTGCCGCAGATTACTATACTATGAAGTGATTTCGCAATATACAAAGGAGCGATTGGCTATGAACAATCTGACCTTTATTTTGGAGCTGTTCGGCACGGTGGCTTTTGCCATCAGCGGTGCTATTACGGGCATCCGAAAGAATATGGATATTCTCGGTGTGTGCGTGCTGGGCGTGGTGACGGCTATCGGCGGCGGTATTACCCGCGATGTGCTGCTGGGTGCGCTGCCCCCTGCGGTGTTTGAACATCCTGTGTACCTCTATGTGGCGGTGATCACCTCGCTGGTGATGTTTGTGCCTGTGCTGCGCAGCGCCCTTTTTGCCAACCATAAGCTCTTTGATCAACTGCTGCTGCTGACCGACTCTATCGGACTTGGCATCTTCACCGTGGTGGGCGTGGGTGCTACCGTGGCGGCGGGTTATGGAGAAAATACCCTCTTGTGCATCTTTATGGGTACGCTGACAGGCGTTGGCGGCGGTGTTATCCGCGATGTGCTGGCAGGGGATGTGCCCTACATTTTCGTTAAGCACATTTACGCGTTGGCGGCGGCGGGAGGTGCGCTGATTTGCTGTGTGTGCCACAGCTTTACCGAGTTGGGTGCCAGCTATATCGGCGGCTTTATCGTAGTGTTTGCATTGCGCTTGTGCGCTGCCCACTTCCGTTGGGATTTGCCCAAGGCACGTCCTACGAAGGAAGAAGAGGAAGAAAACAGCGAAAATAAGAAGTGATAAAAAAGAGAGCCTGCTCATAGCAGACTCTCTTTTTTATCAACACTCTTCGCCCAAGCGGAAACGCTCCATCATCTCTGCGGTAAGGCTGGCCTCGTTTTGGCGGGGCGGGATTTCCTCGCGGGAGAGCCAGTGGGCTTCCTTCAGCTCGGCGGTGTCCAGTGTGACGGTGTCATCGCCGTCAAGGTCACAGTAGAAGCCGCACAGTAGCGTGTCGGTGAAAGACCAGGGCTGGTTTTTATAGTAGCGCAGGTTTTTCACCTTCACGCCTACCTCTTCCATGACCTCGCGGCGGACGGTGTCCTCCAGTGTTTCGCCGATCTCCACAAAGCCTGCAATCAGCGCCCAGCCGCGGAAGGGACGGTCGGCGTAGCGGGTCACCATCAGCTTGTCGCCGTTAATGACGGCAACAATGACGGCGGGGCAGATTTTAGGGTATTCAATGAGGCCGCAATCGGGGCAGACCATGGCACGTTCAATGTCGCTGGGCTGCATTTTCTGACCGCAGCGGCCGCAGAACTTCCGCGAGCCGTACCAGCGGTGGAGCTGTGCGCCTGTGATGGAGGCGAAGGCCACCTCTTGGGGGCGGACGGAGCGCAGTTCCATATAGGGGACGTAGCGGCAGCCTTCGGGTGCTTCGGCGGGAGAGTTCATCACCATGAAGCAGTCGTCACCATCCAGCTCGAAGAGATGGCGGGCATCGCTTACGGGGAGCTGCTTGCCGAAACGGGGCAGGGCATAGTCCTCCCCTACCACCTCCAACAGCACCGTGCCTTTTTGGTAGCAAAGGGCGATGTCGCCGTCGGCGGCGGGGCGTGTATCGTAGCGGCGGTCAAGGCAATGAGGGGCAATGTCTTGGATCATGGGAATGTCCTCCTTATTTGCGAGGCGGAATTTTTCTTTATTATACCCCTCGTATCGGCAAAAAGCAACCTTGCGCCCTATAGTGGCGGCGTGGTATACTGCACGTAAGAAAAGGAGGTGAGGGAACGTGACGAGAGAAGAACTGCTGCAGGTGGCGGAGAGTTTGCCCCTGTCCCCCGGTGTCTATCTTATGATGGACAAGACGGGGCTTGTCATCTATGTGGGCAAGGCGAAGAAGCTCCGCAACCGCGTGAGCCAGTATTTCCAATCTGCCTCACGGCACAATGAAAAGACACGGCTCATGGTGTCGCAGGTGGAGAAGTTCGACACCATTGTGGTGCGCTCGGAGTTTGAAGCCCTCATCTTGGAAAACTCTCTCATCAAGCGCCATCAGCCCCGCTATAACATCCTCTTGAAGGATGATAAAGGCTATCCTTTCGTCCGCTTGGATGAGAAGGAGGAGTATCCTCGCTTTACTATGGTCAGTAAGGCTGCTGAGGATGGAGCGCAGTATTTTGGGCCGTTCGGCGGTCGCCATGAAACGCGGCAGGCCCTCCATGCCGTGTCGGCGGCGCTGAAATTGCCTACCTGCACCCGCCGATTCCCGCGGGATATCGGCAAGGAGCGGCCTTGCCTTAACTATCATATTGGTAAATGTGACGGCTTTTGCCGTACAGACGGCCCCAATGGGGCGGAGTATCGCCGCCGCATGGAGCAGGCGGCGGGGCTGTTTTCTGGAAAGCTGCGACAGGTGAGCGCCGCTATGGAGCAGGAAATGAACGCCGCGGCGGAGAACTGGGAGTTTGAAAAAGCGGCGGCATTGCGTGACCGCATTCAAGCCCTGAGTGTCCTCTCCAAGCAGCAGCAGGTCATTGCAGGCGCCTGCGCCGACACAGATGTGTGGGGCGTATACAGCGGCGCTGCCAAGTGCGGCGCGGCGGTGCTGCACATTGAAAATGGTGATCTCTTGGGCCGCGAGATGGAGGTGTTCCCCACGGCGGCAGACACGGGGGAAGGGGAGATTTTGTCGGCGGTGCTGAGCCAGTACTACTTGGCGCGAAACGCATTGCCTCGCGAGATTTTGCTGCCCTGCGATTTTGACGGGGCAGAGACATTGGAACAGGCACTCTCCGAGCGTGTGGGGCGGAAGGTGCGCCTCCATGTGCCCCAGCGTGGTGAGCGGTCTCACTTGGTGGAGATGGCGCGGCAGAACGCGAAAGAGGAGGTGGAGCGCATCACCACCGAATCCGAGCGTGTGAGCCGTACGCTGACGGATTTGCAGAAATTGGCCTCACTGCCCACACTGCCCAAGCGGATGGAGAGTTACGACATTTCCCACTTGGGTGGACAGGACACGGTGGCCTCCATGGTGGTGTTTGCTGACGGCAAGCCCTTGAAGCGGGATTACCGCAAGTTCGCCGTGGAAACGGCGGACGCGGGGGATGACTACGCCGCCATGTATGAGGTGCTGCTGCGGCGCTTGAGCCACGCGGAGGACGAGAAGTTCCCGTCTCTGCCCGATGTGCTACTGATTGACGGCGGTTTGGGGCAGGTGAATGCGGCGCTGGCTGCTCAGCGGGAGATTGGGGTGGAAATCTCCACCTTGGGCATGGTGAAGGATGACCGACATCGCACCCGCGCGCTCATTACCCCCGAGGGGGCGGAGTTGGGTATTTCCCAATCCCCTCATATTTTCGCCCTCATTGGGCGGATACAGGAGGAGACACACCGCTTTGCCATCACTTACCAGCGGCAGAAGCGGAAAAAGCGTACCTTCCGCAGCCGACTTGACGGCGTGAGCGGTCTTGGCCCTGCCAGAAAGAGTGCCCTCTTGAAGCATTTTGGTACGGTGCGTGCTGTGGAAAATGCCACGGAGGAAGAACTTTCGGCAGTGCTGCCTGCTGTGGTGGCCAACGCGTTGTGGAAACATCTGCACGGTGAATAAAAAAGGAACGACCCTTCCGCTGCTGCGGAAGGGTCGTTTGTATGTAGTGGAGATTCGATTAGATAGCGGGGAACTTGATCTCGCGATAGTACTTGGCAAGATCGGCAGTCTCATGCTTGCGGCTGAGATAATCGATACGGGTCTTGATGATCTCGTTCAGATGCTCAGCACGGGCGGAGTTCTCATAGCGGTTACGGATCAGACCGTTCTCAGCCAGCTGGAACTTGACCTCGCCGTCCTCGCCCTTGACCAGGTCGCCGCCGGCGCCGCAGACCACGCACTCGAAGGGGAACTTGATGCCGTCCCAGTGGGTCTCGCCCTTGAAGACCAGGTTGGAGTGGCAGTTGGGGCACATACCCATATCGGGATCGCCCAGCCAGCCACGCTCCTCAACAGGAGTCTGGATAGCCTTGATGATGTTCTCACCCATCTTGCGGGCACGAGCGATCTGCTCGGGGCGCAGCAGGACGTTGCCGGGCAGGCCGTTACGGGTAGCCAGCATCTTGTCAACCACGTACATGGACTGGGTGAACATGGTGGCGGACATGGTGTCCAGAGTGAGACCCTGCCAGTCGAGGCAGGAGCCGCCGTTGGCGATCAGACCGGCCACAGTGTGGGGATCCTCGGCCACGTCGCCGATGGCAATACGGAAAGCCAGCTCATAGGCCAGGAAGCGCTGAGCAAACTTAACATACAGGGAGCTTGCGGTCAGATCGTAGGAGGGGCAGCCAATGATAACACCGTTGCAGGTCTGCATCTCGTTGACAATCTTGTCCATGTCGTCCTTGTTCTTCAGCACGCAGCCGTCATACTTCTCGCGCTTGCCCATCTCGACTTCGCCCATCTGGATGGTGCAGCCCTCGCAGCCGATGCAGTGCTCGATGTGGTAGTCGAACAGGTTGATCATCTTGACCTCAGCGCCGCCCTCCTGGCAAGCCAGCAGTGCTTCCTTAACCAGAATCTCGCTGTTGCCGCCGTGACGACCGGCAACAATACCCAAAACCTTCATAAACAAAATCCTCCATTTGTTTTTTGTGGTGATTTACCTCCAAAAAATCATAACATTTTTCCTATAAAAGTGCAAATTTTGCGGCTATTTCATTTATGCAATTATTGTTAGGGGTCATGCCTTTTGGTAATGATGTTGTTGCAAAAAAAGTATGGATATGGTATGGTAAGGGCAGGAGCGTGATGCACATGACCTTAAACCAACTGAAATACTTCATCGCGGTGGTACGCTGCCTCAGTTTTACCGAGGCGGCGAAGAGCTTATTTATGACACAGCCTGCCTTGAGCCGTCAGATACAGGCCATGGAGGCGGAGCTGGGTACGCAGTTGTTTATCCGAGATAAAAAGACTTTGAAGCTGACCCCCGGTGGAAGTGCCCTCTATAGCAAGCTGCCGGATTTTCTTCGTCAGTACGAGGAGATGATGGAGGATGCGCGGAACGCCAACAGGGATTTTGAAGGGCAGCTGCGCATTGGATTTTTGGATATTTACGATGCCTCGCAGTTGTTTCCCCCTGTGGTGGATGCCTTTCAGCGGAATCATGGAGGCATCCGCTTGACAATGGAGCGGTTTTCGCTGGGTGAACTGCCCGAGCGGCTCTACGAGGGGAAACTGGACATTATCTGTACCTACGGCTTTTCTTTGTTTGATAAGCCCGACTTGGTGACGGTGAATGTGCAGAAGTTTGATTCCTGCATTATGTTTAACCGCACCCATCCCCTGGCAGACAAGCCCGATTTGACTATGGACGATTTGCGGCAGGAGCGGTTTATCCAGCTGGGCAGTGAGGCGAGTCGGGAGGGGTACGAATACATTGCCAACCTCATTAGCCGTGGCGGCATCTCTCCCGAGGTGCAGTATGTGGAGAAGAACGATGATGTGCTTCTCTGGGTGGAGATGGGCTGCGGTATTGCTGTGACCAGTAATCGCACTGTGGAACGGTATAACCCCAAGGTGGTGATCCGCGAGCTGAATATGCCCGAGGTCAAGGGACACGATGTTACCATGGCGTGGCGCAGAAGCAACTATAATCCCGCCATTGCCCTGTTTATGGAATTGATGGAGAAAGAAGCAACGAAAAAAGAGAAATAAGGAATCCGCCCTGTGATGGCTGTCACGGGGCGGATTTTCCTATAGAAGCAGATAGACCCACCATGCCGCGGCGGCGGAGAGGAGACCCTGCAGCGCTTTGCCGAGGAGATAGTACCGCAGGGAGAGGTCGGTATCTGACAGCACGGCGGCGGCTTGGCAGTGTACCGACACGCCGCCCCAGCCCAACATTCCCGCCGCCATGGTGAAGCCGAGACGATGGGGTGTAAGGGCGGTGATGCCCACCGTCAACTCCAAAAAGCCTGCCAACAGGGGCGGGACAGTGCCCAAGAATGAGGAGAGGAGCGCCATCACCACCGTGAAAAACACCACGAAGGCGCTGAGACGCACCATGGTCTCGGCGGCGCTGCCTACGGCGGCGATGAAGGCGGCGGCGGGAGAGATGGCGGGCGGCGGTGAGGCGGTAAAGGAGGTTTGGCGGAGGCAGAAGAGGAGGGCGACCATCAACGCGGTGGCGAGGTGGATGCCCCACAGGGCAAGTCCTGCGGCAGTGGAGTGGAACACATTCTGCCCCACCACCACGAGAATAAAAGCAGGGCCTGCGTTGTTACAGCAGGCGAGGAGGCGTTCGGCCTCTTGCTTGGTAAGGAGATCGCCGCGGTAGGCCTCGCCTACGGTGCGTGCGCCTAAGGGATAGCCGCCCAAGGCTCCTAAGAAGAACACGACGGTGGGAGTGGAGATGCCGATGCTGCGCAAGGTGTGGAAAAGGTCGCAGTTCACCGCCCAGCTGACCGCCACGAAGAAGGGGAACAATGCGGGGAGGAGGCTTTGAGCGCAGAGGGTGAGCCCCTGCCGCACTGCTGCTGCCGCCACTTGTGAGCGCAGGAGCAGCAGCGCCATCAATGCGGCGATGGGGAGAAAAAGGAGGATGTTACTGTGTTTTTTTGCCATGTGTCCGTCACCTCGTTGCTACCTTATGCCACGGTGAGGCAAGTTTTGCCCGCGGCGGGCATAGGATTTGAGAAGAAAAGGGGGCGAGGGCATGGGGGAGAAAGGCAGGCGGCTGCTGCGCCGCACGGTGGAGGTTACCGATAAGTTGGATCTGCCCACAGTATTAGCGCCCAGTGTGCCGCGGATGGAACTGGTGGGCAATCACTCATTTTATATGGACAGACATCGTGGCGTGTTGGGTTACTCCACCGAGGTGGTGGATATTAACGGCGGCAGCATCATTGTCCGCTTGACGGGGCGGGAGCTGGCATTGCAGGCTATGACCGATGAAGAACTGCGTATCACGGGCGTGATCGAGAAAATAGAACTGGTGGAGTGAGGGTATGTATCGTAAGGTAGTCAATTATCTCCGCGGGGAGGTGGAGGTGCGCTGTTGCAGTGCCGCCCCCGAGCGGGTGCTGAACCTCTGCTCTGTTCACGACATCCCCTTTTGGGACGTGGTGTGGGAGGATGCTGCCCACATTCGCTTTAGAACGACCATGCAGGGACGAAGAGCGTTGCAGCAGGTGATGGACACTGCGGCGGTGGAGGTGGAGGATCTGTCCACCTCGGGCGCCCCTGTGATGCTGGGGCGATTGCGGCGGCGATATGTGCTGATTGCGGCGGCGGTGCTGGCGCTGGTGTGGCTGTGGTGCGGGGCAAATATTATTCTCAGCTTTTCTATCAGCGGCAATGAGCGGGTGTCGGATACGGAAATTCTACGGGCGCTGGAACATAACGGTGTGACCATTGGCACGCGGGGGCTGGATATTGAGCAGGAAACGCTCCGCAATCATGTGCTGCTGGAACTTCATGAACTGTCATGGCTGTCGGTCAATGTGCGGGGCTGCACTGCCCATGTGCAGGTGGTGGAGCGGCAGCGCCCACCCCGCATCATTGACCCGCAGGAATATGCCAATGTGGTATCTACCAAGACGGGACTGGTGACGGAGATCGTGGCGCTGAACGGAAAAACCTGCGTTGCAGAAGGGGAGATGGTGGAAAAGGGACAGCTGCTGCTGTCGGGTGTGTCGGACGGGCGGTTCGGCGGCGTCCGCTTCATGCACGCGCAGGGGGAGGTGTGGGGAAGAACGTGGTATACCCTCACCGCTCGCGTGCCGCTAGCGGTGACGGAGCAGGTGGGTGAAGGACAGGAGAGAAACCATTTTTCGCTGATTGTGGGAAAGAAGCGGATAAATTTCTTTGGAAGGGGTAGCATCTTAACCACAGGTTGTGATAGAATAACCACATACCATTCCCTGCGGCTGCCTTTTGGCGGAGAATTGCCCCTGTCGCTGTGCCATGAAAGAGAAGTGCAATATGATGTGCAGACCGTGACACGGACAGAGGAATCGGCACTGGATGAGGGGAAGCTGGCGCTCCTCCAGCGCTTAACGGCGCAGTTATCGGAGGAAGGCAGCGTAACATGGACAACATTTACCCATCGCACGGAAGGAGAGACTCTCATCGTCACGCTGGAGGCCGAGTGTCTTGAGCAGTTGGGAGAGGAAGTCCCTGTGGTGTGGGAGAAATCGTAAACGAAGGAAGAGTGAAGTATGGAACAGCGCATCGGAATTGAGCGTATGGAGGAGGCCATTGACATCTTTGGCTCCTTTGATGAGAATATCCGCCTTATTGAGGCGGAGTTTCAAGTGGTGGTGGTAAACCGCGGCGGCGAGATCGTCATCAGCGGCGATGTGGAGAATGTGGTGCTGGCGGAGAAGGCTGTCCGTGCATTGCTGACCCTCAGCGCCAAGGGGGAGACCATCACCGAGCAGCATGTGCGCTATGTCATCGGTCTTGCCCGTTCTGGTCAATCTGAGCGCATTGCAGAGCTGACGCAGGATGTGATCTGCATCACCTCCAAGGGCCGTCCCGTGAAGCCTAAGACCATCGGTCAAAAGCAGTATATGGACAGCGTGGTGAACAATACCGTCACCATCGGCGTTGGCCCTGCAGGTACGGGTAAGACCTACTTGGCGGTGGCGGCGGCAGTGGCGGCCTTCCGCGATAAACAGGTCAACCGCATTATCCTCACCCGTCCCGCTGTGGAGGCAGGCGAGCGCCTCGGCTTCCTGCCCGGTGACTTGCAGAGTAAGGTTGACCCCTATCTCCGCCCCTTGTACGATGCTCTTTTCGATATGCTGGGTGCAGAGACCTATCAGAAGTATCTCGAGCGGGGCAACATCGAGGTTGCGCCCCTTGCCTACATGCGTGGACGTACGCTGGATGACAGCTTCATTATCCTTGATGAGGCGCAGAATACCTCCCGTGAGCAGATGAAGATGTTCCTCACCCGTATGGGCTTTGGCTCTAAGGTGGTCATTACGGGCGATATTACCCAAATCGACCTGCCTGCCGACAAGACCAGCGGTCTTAAGGAGGCAATGAAGGTGCTGAAGGATGTGGAAGGTGTGGGCATCTGCAAGCTGACGCAGGAGGACGTGGTGCGCCATGTCATGGTGCAGCGCATTATCGAGGCCTACGACCGCTACGAAGAGAAAAAGAGAAAGTAAGGGTAGAGACCATGGCCATGAGACATTATATCCCCATTACCGCTGATGTTGACGGCGTGTCCGCTGCATCCTGCGCCCTCATTCGCCGCGCCATCCGTACGGCGCTGGAGGCCGAGGGTATGGATCTGCGGTGCGAAGTGAATGTGAATTTGACAGACGATGCAGGCATCCATGAGGTGAACCTGGATATGCGCGGTGTGGATAGTCCCACGGACGTGCTGAGCTTTCCCATGTTTGACTTGACTCCCGGTGAACTGCCCGATGAATACGACGCCGACCCTGCCACGGGGCTTATCCCCTTGGGGGATATGTGCCTGTCCATGGAGCGTGTGGCGGCACAGGCAAAGGAGTATGGTCACTCCCGCAGCCGTGAACTTGCCTATCTGGTGGTACATTCCGTGCTGCACCTCTTGGGCTATGACCACCTCGATGAGGGGGAGGAAAAAGCAAAAATGCGCGGCCGCGAAGAGGAAATTATGGCGATTTTACAGCTCAGTCGTAAAAAGAAATAAAAAGAGAGCCCAAAAGGCTCTTTTTTTGTTACCTCGTTTCCTTGACGATAGAACAAAAATGGGGTAGAATGACAATGAGATAGAATAAGGAGTAGTCTGCCCTTTTTTAGGAGAGAGGAGAAAGGAAGGCGGTATCTCCGAAACTAACCCCGGAAAAACCCGAGCACATTCCCTCCCGCAGGGAAAAGCAGTTTATCTCGCTACCTTTCTCTGTTGGGTGTGGTTATCTTACAAGGCAAAAACTCTCAAAAAAGCACAAAATGCTCTACAGGAGGAAAAGAGGCATGAAAAAAGAATGCATCGCAATGCTTTTGGCAGGTGGACAGGGCAGCCGTTTGTACGTGCTGACCGGTGACATGGCCAAACCCGCCGTCCCCTTCGGCGGCAAATTCCGCATCATTGACTTCCCCCTCTCCAACTGCGCCAACTCCGGCATCGATACGGTGGGTGTGCTGACCCAGTATCGTCCTCTGGAGTTGAACCAGTATGTGGGTAACGGCCAGCCTTGGGAACTGGACCGCCGCCATGGCGGCGTACATATCCTGCCCCCTTACCAGAGTGCCACCGGCGCTGTGTGGTATAAGGGCACGGCAAACGCCATTTATCAGAACATCGGCTTCGTGGATCTGTATGATCCCGACTACGTGGCCATCCTCTCCGGTGACCACATCTATAAGATGGATTATGACCGCATGCTGCGCCTCCACAAGGAGAAGGGCGCTGCCTGCACCATCTCCGTGATGGAAGTGCCTTGGGAAGAGGCCAGCCGCTTCGGCATCATGGCTGTGGACGGCGAGGACAACATTGTTGAGTTCGCCGAGAAGCCCAAGGAGCCCAAGAGCAACCTCGCCTCCATGGGTATCTACATCTTCTCCTGGAAGAAGCTGCGTGAGTACCTCATCGCAGACGAGGCCAATGAGAATTCCGACAACGACTTTGGTAAGAACATCATCCCCTCCATGCTCAACGATGGTGAGAAGATGGTGGCCTACCGCTTCGAGGGCTACTGGAAGGACGTCGGTACGCTGGATAGCCTCTGGGATGCCAACATGGATATGCTGAGCCCCGATTCCGGTTTGAACCTGCTGGATGACAGCTGGCCCATCCGCGGCCGCAATGAGGTCTGCCCTCCCACCTATGTGGGTGAGAAGGCCGACATCGGCAACAGCGCTGTGGCTCGCGGCTGCACGCTGTTGGGCGAGGTGAAGAACAGTGTTCTCTCCACCGGAACTACCGTGGGTGAGGGCGCATCTGTGACCTATTCCGTGGTGATGCCCGGTGCTGTCATTGAGGACGGCGCACAGGTACACTACGCCATCGTGGGTGAGAACTGCCACATCGGTGCCAATGCCGTGGTGGGTGCACCCCCCGAGCAGGCAGAAGATCCCGCGCAGTGGGGTATCGCCGTTCTCGGCCCCCGTACCTGCGTGGCAGAAGGTGAGAAGGTAGCACCCAAGACGATGCTTGATAAGCATCACGGAGAGGAGGCAGCACGATGAAAGGTATGCACGGAATTATTTTCTCCTATGAGAAGAAAACAGAGCTGGGTACGCTGACGGATCAGCGCATTTATGGTTCTGTCCCCTATGGCGGAGACTATCGCGTGGTGGACTTTATGCTGTCCAACATGGTCAACGCCGGCATTACTGACGTGGGCGTTATTATGCATGGTAAGTGCCAGAGCATGCTGGACCATCTGGGTACCGGTAAGCACTGGGATCTGAGCCGTAAGTACGGCGGTTTGAAGCTGCTGCCCGCATTTGCCTATCAGGAGAATCGTGAGGGCGGCGGTCAGTTCCGCGGCAAGCTGGAGGCACTGGGCTGCGTGATGGATTATCTGCGCCACATTCGTCAGGACTATGTGGTGCTGGCTGACAGCGATATCGTCACCAACATCCCCCTCAAGGATGTGTTGGAGAGCCATATCGAGTCCGGCGCTGACATGACCTGCGTATGCACTTCCCGTCCCGGCCGTCCCGCCGACACCTACTTTACCCTGGACATCACCGGCCGCATCGTTGAGGTGGCCTACGATGTGAACACCCCCGCAGGCTATCAGAGCCTCAACATCTTTATCATGAGCCGCGAACTGCTGCTGGGCATGGTGCAGAGCGCCATGGCACAGAACAGCTACGGTTGGCGCCGTCACATCCTGCAGGATAAGTGCGGCACGCTGAACATGCGCGGCTATGTGTGGGATAGCTTCGCTGCCCGCATCGACACGGTGCAGGATTACTACAATCACTCCATGGAACTGCTGTGCCCCGACATCCGGGCAGAGCTGTTCAATCCCCAGCGTCCTGTGTACGCCAAGGAAAACGATGCCGCTTCCACCTACATTGACCCCGCTGTGGAGTGTGTCAATTCCCTCATCTCCGATGGCTGCAACATTCAGGGCAATGTCCGTAACTCCATCATCTTCCGCGGTGTTACGGTGGAGAAGGGTGCCTGCGTGGAGAACTGCATCCTCTTTAAGGATTCTGTGGTGAAGGCAGGCGCAACGGTGCGTAATGTCATCGCCGATAAGAACGTGGTGTTCTCTCAGAATACCTCCATGATGGGTCACGAGCACTATCCTGTGGTGGTGGCTAAAAACAGCGTGATCTGATTGAAACGGAAAGTGAGGACAACCTTATGAACGTATTATTTGCAGCCTCCGAGGCGTTCCCCTTCTGTAAGACCGGCGGTCTTGCAGACGTGGCGGGCAGCCTGCCCATCGCTCTCGCCGAGGGCGGCGACAACGTCTCTGTCATTTTGCCTCTCTACGGTCAGATACCCCAGGAGTGGCGCGATCAGATGACCTACCGCAGCTACATCTATGTGGATGTGGCATGGCGTCATCAGTACTGCGGCCTATTTACGATGGAGTATCGTGGCGTGACGTGGTATTTCGTGGACAACGAGTACTATTTCCGCCGCAACACCCTGTATGGCGACTATGATGACGGCGAGCGCTTCGCCTTCTTCTCCAAGGCCGTGGTGAACCTGCTGCCCAGCCTCGATTGCATGCCCGATGTGATCCACTGCAACGACTGGCAGACGGCCCTCATCCCCATCTATCTGAAGGATGTGGCTACCCGTTGGGAGGCCGTGCGCAACATTAAGACCGTGTTTACCATCCACAATGTGGAGTATCAGGGCCGTTACGGCGCCAACACCCTCTATGACCTGTTTGGTCTCCATGAGGGTTGGTGGAAGGACGGCACGCTGGCAATGGATGGCGACATCAATCTGATGAAGGGCGCTATGATGGTGTCCGATGCCATTACCACCGTCAGCCCCACCTATGCCAAGCAGCTCCATGACAGCGCCTATGCCCATGGTCTGGAGTCTATTGTGGCCTCTGTGTCCCATAAGCTTCATGGCGTGCTCAACGGCATCGACATGACCGCCTATGATCCCGCAGTTGACAATGTGATCCCCGCAGTGTATACTTCCGAGGATATGGCAGGCAAAGCCAAGTGTAAGGCCGAACTGCAGGTGGCACTGGGTCTGCGCGAAGATCCCGAGGCACCCCTTGTCGCTATGGTCAGCCGTCTGGTGGGCCACAAGGGCGTGGATCTGGTCTGCGGCGGCTTTGATAAGCTGATGGAGACCGGCGCACAGCTGGTGGTGCTGGGCAAGGGCGATGAGTACTATGAGGACTTCTTCCGCTCTCAGGCCTATCGCTACAGCGGCCGTGTGGCAGCACAGATCACCTATTCTGATGCTCTGTCCCGCCGCATCTATGCCGGTGCAGACCTGTTCTTGATGCCCTCTAAGAGTGAGCCCTGCGGCCTCAGCCAGATGATCGCCATGCGTTACGGCACGGTGCCTATCGTCCGCAAGACCGGCGGTCTCGCCGACAGCGTTATGTCCTGCCAGGTGGGTCAGGATAACGGTACCGGCTTCCTCTTCGACAGCTATAATGTGGAGGATATGCTGGGCGTGATCAATCAGGCAGTGCAGCTTTACCATGGCGACCGCGAGGGCTTCGGCATGGTGCAGAAGCGCGGCATGACCTACGACTTCAGCTGGACGCGCAGCGCCGAGGACTATCATAATATTTATCAAAACCTGTAAACAAGGAGCAACATAAACCCTATGACCTATTCTAAGCAACAAATCAAAGAAAGCATAATTCAGAAGCTGCGACTCAATTACGGCTGCACCGAGCAGCAGGCAAGTGACGGCGAAATGCTGAAGGCCTGCGCCATGGTGCTGCGTGATATCATGGCCGAGCGCGGCGTTACCAGCCGCGAGAAGGCAGAGACCGAGGGCAAGCGTAAGGTGCATTACCTGTCCCTTGAGTTCCTCATGGGCCGCAGCTTGATGAAGAACGCTTATAACCTGGATCTGCTGCCCCAGCTGCGTGAGGCTATTGACGAGCTGGGCTTCGACTCCGGCCACATTTTCGATACTGAGCCCGATGCAGGCCTCGGTAACGGTGGTCTGGGTCGTCTGGCTGCCTGCTATCTCGATAGTATGACCACGCTGGAGATCCCCGCTACCGGCTATTCCATCTGCTATGAGCTGGGCCTGTTCCGTCAGAAGATCGTGGAAGGCCAGCAGGTGGAGCTGCCCGACGATTGGAAGCCTCTGGGCGATGCCTGGCTGCTGCCCAAGCCTCAGGAAGCTGAGGAAGTCCATTTCGGCGGCAAGATTCGCACCCGCTGGGACAACGGCCACCTGATGGTGGTCCATGAGGACTTTACCCGCGTGCTGGCAGTACCCTGTGACATGGAAGTGGCCGGCTACGGCACCGATCATGTCAACACGCTGCGCCTGTGGGATGCCAAGTCCCCCAAGCCCATCGACATGACCCTCTTCTCTCAGGGTCAGTATCTCCGCTCCGGCGAGGAGCGCGCCATGGCAGACGTGATCTCCAAGGTGCTCTATCCCGAGGATAATCACTATGAGGGCAAGTCCCTGCGCCTGAAGCAGCAGTACTTCTTCGTCTCTGCCACCGTGCAGTCCATTACCCGCCGCCATATTCAGGTGTACGGTACGCTGAAGAACTTCCACGAGAAGAACGTCATTCAGATCAACGATACCCACCCTGCACTGGTGGTGCCCGAGCTGATGCGTATCCTCATTGACGATGCCGGTCTCAACTGGGACGAGGCTTGGCACATCACCACCAACTCCGTGGCCTACACCAACCATACGGTGCTGGCAGAGGCCTTGGAGTGCTGGCCTCAGCAGCTGATGGAGGATCTCCTGCCCCGCGTGTGGCAGATCCTCACCGAGATCGCCCGCCGCTATCAGGAGCGCATCGAGGAATATTACGACAACGATCTTGCCAAGATCGCCAAGATGGCTGTTATCTGGGACGGCGGCGTTCACATGGCAAACCTCTGCATCGCAGGCGGTATGGCTGTCAACGGCGTCAGCGCCCTCCACAGCGACATTCTCCGCAACGATGTGTTCGCCAACCAGTGCGCCATGGAGCCTGAGAAGTTCAAGAACGTCACCAACGGTGTTGACCATCGCCGCTGGCTCAGCCAGATCAACATGCCTCTGGATACACTGCTGAAGGAGACGGTGGGTGAGGGCTACCTCACCGATGCCTCCCTCATGAAGGGCTTGGAGAAGTACGCCGACGATGCCGCTGTTCTCAAGCGCATCGGCGAGATCAAGCAGGCCAACAAGGAGGCTTTCGCCCGCTGGGCAAAGCGTCAGCAGGGTGTGGTGCTGAATACTGACGGTATCTTCGATGTGCAGGTCAAGCGCCTCCACGAGTATAAGCGTCAGCTGTTGAACGCGCTGCACATCATCCTGCTGTATCAGCAGCTGCGTGATAACCCCAACATGGACTTCCGCCCCCATACCTTCCTCTTCGGTGCCAAGGCTGCACCCGGCTATGCCGTGGCCAAGCGCATCATCCGCCTCATCAACGCCCTTGCCGAGCAGATCAACAAGGATCCCGTCTGCAAGGATCGCCTGCAGGTGGTGTTCCTGGAGAACTACCGCGTGTCTATGGCTGAGATGCTGATGCCCGCCAGTGAGGTGAGCCAGCAGATCTCCACCGCCGGTAAGGAAGCCAGCGGTACGGGCAACATGAAGTTCATGATGAACGGCGCCCTGACCATCGGTACGCTGGACGGCGCCAACGTGGAGATGCACGAGGTGCTGGGCGACGAGAACATGTTCCTATTCGGTCTCCATGCCGACGAGGTGGCAAATCTCCGTCCCAACTACGATCCCCAGATGTTCTATAACCGCGATCCCATGCTGCGCACCGCAGTGGATGCCCTGAAGCAGGGCTTCGGCGGCGAGAGCTTCGAGGATCTGTGGCGTCGTCTCGTCATGCATGACGAGTATATGCTGCTGGCTGACCTGCCCTCCTATGCGGCAGCTGAGCAGCGCATGGTGGAGACCTACGGTGACCGCGAGAAGTGGAACCGTATGAGCCTGCTGAGCATTGCCCGCAGCGGCATCTTCTCCGCAGACCGCTCCATCGCAGATTACGCCAACACCATCTGGCACGTACCTTACAAGAAGTAAGAGCAGAAAAAGACCGCCTCACGGCGGTCTTTTTTCTTGCAATAAATATGTAGGGGCGGACACCCCAAGGGTGCTTGCTCCGCTACGCTTCGCGGGCGTATTAT
>CAYTOO010000004.1:0-41202 GCA_964439545.1 uncultured Oscillospiraceae bacterium
GTGGCGTGTTCAATACCCGTCCCAGAGATTTTTACGATGCCTACATACTGACCACAACACAAAAATTCAATAAAGCAATATTTAGGGATGCATTAAGTGCAACCGCAAGCCACCGTGGCACTGCTCAGCAGATTGCAGATGTTTCCTCTATTCTTCACAACATCGAAGAAAGCCCGGAACTCAAAACAATGTGGGATAAATACCGCAAGCAATTTGCGTACGCTTCGGACATTGAGTATGATCAGATTATGACGGTAATGAAGACACTGATGAAAGAATAGTGAGTGAAAAGAGAATTACGGAGGGAATAATGGATATTAAGGAAGCCCTATTAAATATTGTGCAATCAGAAAGCTTTCGTTATTCCGCTAGGGGGATAGAAAAGCTTGTATCAGTCATGTTGCAAGACTATGCAATGCGGCAGAACAAAGACTGCCTAATTGAGGGAAGGTATGGCTTGAGCGACATGACGTTTCCTAATGGCATTGATGATATTTCGGGAAAAGTGGCTGTAGAAATTAGAATGCCGAGACATAGCCAGATGTTTGTGAAGATCATATATGATGCTATCGGAAGATTTACGATAAATGATGAAGATGTTACCACTTTACTTTTGATTGTTGTTAATGAGATTCCCGAGCGAATGATAGAGCAAATCGGCGAAAAGAAAAATAACCTCAATTTCAATTTGGTGATATGGGATATAAACAAATTGGTTGAAGTGTTTAGCAAAAACGAAGACTTGTTTTTTGAAATTTATAATAATTTAAATGCAGTTCTTTTAAAGGATACTATTAGCGATAGTATTGCGCCGAGAAGCGAGTCCTATATTGAAAAGCGAAAAAGACATATTCAAGAGCTAAAAAGCGAATATAAAAATGATAATATTGTTTTATTCCTTGGGGCAGGAGCATCAAAAGATGCCAAGATAGCTACTTGGGATAATCTGATTTCTGAGTTATTTGTAACGTTGATTGATAAACAACTAAAAAACAACCACATTCAAATAGACGAGCAAGGAAAGGAAAAAATAATAAAGGCGCTTATTGGTCAAAACGGAAAATCTCCCTTGTTGCAAACACGTTTTTTGCGTAATGGATTTGAAAGCGATTTTGAAGAGGCGGTTTCGGAAATTCTTTATAAAAATGCCGTGGATAGCTCAGAACTGTTAGAAGAAATAGGCCAACTCTGTGTTCCTAACAGAGGGAAATTGGGAATACGAGCTATCATAAACTACAATTTTGATGATTTAGTTGAAAAAAGTCTAAAACGACTAAGGGTTAAACATCAATCAATATATAGTGAGGGGATGATTCCGGATTCAAGCGAACTTGGGATATATCATGTCCATGGCTTTCTTCCGCAGGTTAAGAAAGGATATGATAATTTAACAAAATCTTTACTAGTATTCTCTGAGGAGGGCTATCATAAGTTGATACTTGAACCGTATAATTGGGCAAATATCACGCAGTTAAACTACATGACGAACAACGCATGTGTATTTATTGGCTTGTCTATGACAGATCCTAATATGAGAAGACTGTTAGAGATTGCTGCGCAAAAACGAGGTAATATCAAAGATACCTGCAACCATTATGCTATCATGCCAAGATTCACTATTGATTCTTCTGGCGAAAGCACTTCAATCAAAAGCTTTGAAAATGTTAATGAGGCTCTTCAGGAATCTTTTTTTAAAGAACTCGGGGTAAATATTATTTGGGTTGACAACTACGCAGAGATTCCGGGCATAATAAAACAGATCAAAGGGAGTTGAGAGAATTTAGTGCGACTCCATGCGCAGTACGCTTGGCACAGACATAGTAGTGTGCATTATGAAATTTAGTTATCTCCTACGAACGCACAAACCGAGAGACTTCTCTTTTTTAGAAGTCTCTCGGTTTATTGCTATGTGTAAAAGAAAAATGTAATTGTCAAGGCAACTGGCGACTTACGGTAAGTGAAACAAATAAAATCCCCGATAGAAGTTAGCCGCTTAGCTGCTTCCATCGGGGATCATTGTAGATGTGCCCTGCCCACCTACATTGCCATCAACGGAAAAGCCTTTGCAAAGTAGATCGTGTTGGGACTATAGGTCTTATCGGTGCCCTTCAAAATGAGGATATCATCCATCGGGACATTGAACAGGTGGCTTAATGCGCAGAGGTGATCCACCGTGGGCAGGCAGGTGCCGCGCTGCCAATGGTAGATTGCCTGCGGACTTGCCAACCTCAAATACTCTTGAAGGGCGGATACGCTGATATTACGCTCTTCGCGAAGATGTTTGATGTTCTCACCCGTCTTGCGCATATCGATGACAGGATAGGGGGTGCTCTGTACCATAGTTCCTCCTCTTTGAGACGGCATATCTTTAGTAACCGTTTCTCACGCCGTAGCGTGATAGACACGCTTGTCCAACGCGCGGATAAAGTCACTGAACGCCCCCTCATCGGTCTTGGTAAGAGCAGCGTTATAGATCTCCAGACGGCTATCCAATCCGTCAAGATGGCTGATAAGTTCAGCCTCAATCGTCTGCGGGCGCGTAGCAGCACCGAGTTCCGGAGAGCCATGATGGGAGAGAACGATATGCTGCAGCAAACGCACCTTTTCCAACGGGTATGCAGCTCTATACTGCGCCTCGTTCTCAATGATGAGTGCGCCAAGAGCAGGGTGACCAATCAGCTTACCTTCCATGGAATAGTCTGCCACGAGACCGAAGTCAGAGAGCTGAAACTCGCGAAACTTTCCAATATCATGGAGAAAGATTCCTGCCATTAAAAGAGAGCGGTTGAGCTTGCAGATTTTATGGTACTTGTTGTAGATGTTATCAGCGATGATCATCATACCGAATGTATGCATGACCCAGCCACCGATAAATGCGTGATGCACCGACTTGGCTGCAGGGAGAGTGGACAACAAATGAGCATACCGTCCGTAAATCATAAGGGCGATATTGCGATAATCCTCGTCTTCAATGTCTTCCAACATGCTGTGCATCTGCTGAACTGCCTCTTCACAGTTTACAGGCGCATAGGGAATCAGATCGGAAAGATCGAAAGAATTGCTGTCCTCGGCCGTAGCCAGTTCCAACACGGAGCAAACGATCTGGGGCGTTCTGTTGTACTCCCCTGCCTCGCCATCGACATATACGACCTTCCCTACATCATCGGCAGTGATAAGACCCGTATAGTCCCACGCGACGATGTTAATGCTGCCGCTGATGTCCATCAGCGTTCCCGAAAGATAGGGCTTTCCTGCCCGACTCTTCCTAATCTGTGCGCTGTTGAGGATATAGAAACCATCAAAGACGAGGCCGTTGACCATCTCTCCGATGAACTGATGGGTGATGTTCTGACTCATATTGAATTCTCCTTTTTCTTTAGTAGATGTTGTTGAAGTTTACTCGCCGCTGTCGTTCAAAAGCGTGTCCAGCTGCGAGGAGAAGAGATAAGTGATCTCCACATGTTTTCCTTCAAAGATGCGGATCTCCTTGATGGTCTGCGCGATGGTGATCCGGTCCAATTCCTCCAGATGTCCAAGGCTGAGAAGCCTGTCCACCCACGGCTGCTCAAGGACATCTTCTGCCCTTTCCACCAGTGCTTCCAGCTGCTGGCGTAGCGCCTGTTCCTGCTGATCGTAGTCCTGCCGATAGGAAAGAAACTCCTCTTTGCTCAGCAGCTGATCACGGTAGTCCTCGTAGACGTTCTTCTTCAGCCGCTGTACACGCTCCAGTGCGGCTTGCAGCCGTGCCTCGCCATTGTTGTGCGTTGACCCAACATTGGTAGGTTGATTCTCCTCAGCCAACTGCTTAAGATCCGCTACTGCGGCGATAATACGGTTGAGATCATCCAGAAGAATTTTCTCCAATGTAATGTGAGAGATGCTGTGAGGGGAACAGGCGCTGTTGCCGTAGCGCCGATAAGAACCGCAGGTGTAGGAAAGATATCCGTTGTTTCTAGTTTTCACCATAGCTCGTCCGCAATCGGCGCATTTCAGAAAGCCTGCGAAGATGCTGACATTGCTGTTGAAGTCCAAATCGCGGCTGTTACTCCTTACCTGCGCTTGGGCAGCATCCCACAGCTCTCGGTCGATGATGGCTTCATGGGTATTCTCCACTACTTGCCACTGGCTACGCTGCACCTTTTTTGCTTTGCCATGCATGGTGGGGCGTACGGAACAGCCCTGCACCATATTTCCTATGTACATCTCACTGCACAGGATGCGGTGAACGGTGGAATAGGTCCAATAGGTGGTACTGTCAAGGCGATGGCAGTTGGTGTACTTCAAGCCCACCAGCTTCTTGTAGACACTGGGACAGGGAATGCTTTCATCATTCAGTATCTTGGCGATACGAATCTGCCCTATTCCCTCGGCAGCCATGGAGAAGATGCGCTTGACCACCTTTGAAGCTACAGGGTCGATCACAAGCTTGTTGTGATCATTGGGGTCTTTCAAATACCCGTAGGATGCAAAGGCTCCGACAAATTCGCCGCGTCTGCGTTTGGCAACGAAACTGCTGCGAACCTTTTCAGAGATGTCTTTGGCGTACTGGGTATTGAATACGTTTTTCAGCGGCAGCATCATGTCATACTGCCCCTTGAGGCTGTCCACATTGTCGTTGATGGCAATAAAGCGGACACCCTTTCCAGGGAAGACACGCTCAAGATAGAAACCCATCTCGATGTAATCTCTACCGAAGCGGGACAGATCCTTGACGACCACGCAGTCGATCACGCCGCGGTCGATGTCAGCGAGCATTTCCTGAAACGCAGGGCGCTGGAAGTTCGTGCCGGTATAGCCATCGTCAGAATAGTGCTTTACGATAGCAAGGTCGTTGCGCCCGGCACAGAAGTCCTCCATGAAGCGCTGCTGATTGATAATGCTGTCGCTTTCGGGCTTGTCCCCGTCTTCACGGGACAAGCGCGAGTAACAACCGACTTTGTATTGCGGGGGGGCAGCCATTACGCTGCCCCCTTGCGATCGTGCACCTTCATCAGTGCACTTACCACTTCGCTGGCGGTGCGCTCCCCAATGTAGCGACGGTCAACACGGTAGCCGTGGGACGCTTTCGTAGTTGCGGGAGCGTGTCCACCGACGAAGGTGGCGGGGTTGACGGTATTCGTGTTCATAACAAAACCTCCATAAACGACCTAATCAAAGTTATGAAGGCGTGTCGGCAAACATACCTGAAACGCTGCTGTCCTCCTTTTGAAAACCGACTAAAAAACACCGTGCAGGGTCTACCCTACACGGTGTCGAAAGTTCGAGCGTGGTTACGTCGCCTGCAGAAATCTCCCTCTTGCCTCATAGGCCAAAATAGGGTATAATACTCCCGCGGTGCGGACGTAGTCCGTTGTGTAGGTGCCTGATTCACCTGCGCAGGCGCAGAGGAGTTGCCGCTCCTCTGTGCTGCCGTTTTTTTTGTTTTCTAAGGATAGTATACCATATACGACTTCGTATGTCAACAGGGAAATGCGAAGTCGTATAAAAAGTTGACTTTTTTAGTGGTAACGTGTATTATTCGTATTAGTGGAAGGTGGTGACCGTTATGGCGAGAACTGAGGCAGAGGATCGTGCCATCAGAAAATACGAAGCTGAGAAGATAGATAAGATACTGGTTCGCGTTCCCAAGGGGATGCGTGGGCAGATCGATGCTCACGCCGCTCAGCAGGGAGAGTCCCGAAACGGGTTCATCACCCGAGCCATCAATGAGGCGATGGAACGGGATACAACAAAACAAGAGTGAAGCAAAAAAGGGAACCCATGGGTTCCCTTTTTTGTCGTTGCATCGCGCAGGTTGGTGGTCAATATGCCCCTCTCACCCCCTAAAATCGCCTGCAAATGCCTGTATTGCGTGAAGAAAAAACATCGATTTTGGCGAAAAAGTTTCGTAACACGTGAAAAAACGATTCGTGCGCTTTTTACAACAACGCCCTGTCACAATTGTGCAGGGTTACAAAACTTTGTGAATTTTGAAACTATTATTGAAATCTTTACCATTTTCTTTACCATTTTTTGATACAGTGAATCCAGTTTAAACGACTAAAGTGACCGTTTGGTAATCACCTGTAGAAAAAGTACATATATTTCAACAATAGAGGTGCGAAGAACAAGGTAGCCGACCGATGCTAACGAAATGGGCTTCGGATGGGGCGGTGAATGTGTTGTTCGCCGAAAGTGCATGGGAAGCCCTTGTCCATGTGCTTGGGGCCTACGCTCAGTGCGTAGGAACTGTCATGTGAGAAGCATGTTGCGCTATTGAACAAGAGCTATCGTTCAATGGCGCTTTTTTGTTGTTTTTTTAGGTCTTAACCCTAAAAGCGCAAAAGCCCTAGGGCTTTTCCTATTTGCTACAGCAAATAGGATTCCTACTGTACACATAACAATGACCCGGCAGGGGAGGAGATACCATGAAATACAACATCATTAAAAAAACGGATCAGGACGCCAAGGTGAAGCTGGGTAGCACCACTTACAGCGCCTATTCTGAAAAGAAAATAAAGGAACTCTACCCCGAGGAGAACTATACCGTCGTTGGCGAGGTGAAGAACGGCAGCGATAAGAAGAAGGCCGGCGAACTGAGCAGCGGCCATGCAGTGTCCCAAAGAGGAGCGCATTCTCTGCTATTCAACCGTGAGGCAGGGTATCTCTGTGTTGGTGAGGATACTTACGTTGTGGCGCTGCGCCCTCGCTTCCTCCTGTGGTGGCTGCTGGGTCTTGTTTTGGTGGCACTGATCGCGCTGCTGGTGTTCCGCTTCGGCCTAACCAACCCCGATACCCGCCCCGATGCACAGGGTGACGCGTTGGTGGGCGACCGCATCGAGCGCGTGGAGGAAGATACCGACCCCGCGCCGGAAGTGGAGAAGCTGCAGGACAGCATTGCCTTCTCCGGCTATGGAAAGGCCCTCGTCTCCGAGAAAAACCCCTATATCGAGCTGACCAATCCCGAAGTTAATTTTGTGGATTTCGTCTTTACAGTTGCTGATAAGGCCACTGGCGAGGTCATCGCCGTCACCGAGAGCGTCGCCCCCGGCGAATATGCCTATGTCAATGTGATGGATCACTTCCGCGGAACCAGCGGTGGTTTCGTCATGATCACTGTAGCTACTTTTGCCTCAGATAATACCCCGCGCAGTGGTTTTAATGCTGAGGTAGAAATAGAAATAAAACAATAAGAAAAGGAGAACAAACAAATGAAAAGAATGCTTTGCATGATCCTGTCCCTCGTGATGGCCTTGAGCCTGGCCGTCCCCGCTTTTGCTACTGTGAGCGAAGACAATGGTAATGGTAGCACTTTGGATACCGACGTTACCTATTTGCCCGAGGATACAGACGGTGACGGCGATGTTGACGGTGACGATGACAAGATCGAGACCTACACCGTGGTCGTCCCCGCTAATGTTGCTGTTAACGGCACCGGTACTGTCACCATCACCGGCAAGTGGGCCAGCAACCGTCAGCTCACCGTGACCCCCGATGCTACTGTTGCACTGAAGTGCACCGGCAGTGCTGATAAGGTGCTTGCTGTCTCCATGAATACGACCGTCTTTGCTGGCAGCAACACTGAGGCCATCAGCAAGACTGCTACCGTCTCCGTTGCTAACTGGAGCGTTGATGTCCCCGCCCCCCTGTTCGGCACTTGGAAAGGTACCTTCAACTACACTGTCGCCATGAGCGATGTTGCCTGATTGTAACGGAGTAACAACATGAAAAAGTATATTAGTCTGATTCTCAGCCTTGTAATGGTGCTGAGTTTGGCTGTCCCCGCCTTCGCAGACTATAGCACCAAAGTGACCTACAATGCCCAAGGTTCCTCCGGCTATACTGTCACTGTCCCCGCCAGTTTGACGGCGGGCAGCGGCAGTGGTACGGTGACGGCCTCCGGCTCTTGGGCCTCCAATCAGACCCTCACCGTGACCGCCAGCGAGACCATCGATCTCGTCTGCGATCTGAATGCCAGCGATAAAGAGACCGTAGCCGTTACCTTCGCCAGTATCTCTCAGCTGGGCAGCGACACGCAGGACTTCAACGGTAACAACGCCGTTACCGAGCCCATCTCTGTCGCCGCGCCCCAGAACGCCCTCTTCGGCACCTGGACTGGCACCATCTACTACAACGTGAGCCTTGAGACGGAAGAGGTAGAAACGCCTGTTGTGCCTGAGGTGACCAAGCTCACAGTGGCCGGCGATGGGGTATATGAGGGTGAAGCTGCAGTCGAAAAGTTTATTGATTACGATGGAAGCATCTCCGTCACGGAGGGGAACCCCGATGTAGCGTTTTTCCTCGAGATAGGAACAGATTTGGAAGAACTTCTCTACGGAGGCGATTGTCGTTATCTAGGTAATCTGAACATAACCAGCGGTAAAACAGGCATCAAGATCGTGGGTTGCACTTCCGGGAATTATATTTCTCCGCTAATGCTGAGGGAGGATGGAACTATCTTCGTGGAGGCGAGTGACTACGCCGTATATGTGGTCAGTGCTAATTATGATGGCACTAATGATATGCCCATGGATACTTACCTTGAAATCGACAACGGCACATATAAGGCACGAACCGCCCTTTATGCAGGAATCGGAACTGCTGTTAATGTTAACGGTGGTACCTTCACTGGAGACATTGAAGCAAAGAACGGAGGAATGATCAATCTTAGAGGGGGTACCTTCGATGGCGACCTTGTAGCAGAGAACGGAGGAGTCCTCACGATTAGCAGCGGTACCTTTACTAACAATCCCACTAGTTTTGTCTCTGATGGTTACAGTGCGACTGAAAATAGTGACGGCACTTGGACTGTTAGTTGAAGCAGTTGAGCAGTTTCCATTCCCCCTACAACAGAAGAGCGGCGCTTACTGCGCCGCTTTTCTTGGGGGAATATCCCCAAACAGGAACAAAAGAGAAGGAAAACTTAAAAAGCAAGGAACAAAAAAATGAGAAAAACGTTAGGCCTGATTTTCACTTTGGTGCTGGTCTGTTGTCTGACGGTGCCAACCTTTGCCTACAGTACGGCGGTGACATACGACGCGGCGAAAGAACCGCCCCATGTGGTCACCTTTGACCCCAACGGCGGTCGGGTGACGACAACCACGCTTGAGCTTCCGACGGATGGATATGTGACGAATCTCCCAACACCCACGCGCCCCGGCTATACGTTTGAGGGCTGGTATACGGACAGCACATTCACCACGGAATTTACCGAGAATACGCTGGTAAATCAGAACGTGACGGTGATTGCCAAGTGGAAATACAGAGGCGGTGGTGGAGCTTATGTGCCGCCCCAGAGTTCCGGCGACAACGTGACCTCCCCTGAGACCTTCGATGGCGGCATCGCCCTGTATGTTGGCATGAGCGTGTTGAGCGCCACGGGCGGTGCAGCGCTGGTGATCGGCAAAAAACGCCGCGAGGAGTAAAAGTATGAAACAGCAAGCGGCTGTAAAGCGACAGGATTATCACCGGCTTCAGTTGATCGGGGCGAATATCGCCCGGTATCGAAAACAGCTTGGCCTGTCTCAGGAGAAGATGGCCAAGAAGGCGGATATTAGCCGCGCGCATTTGGCTCGCATCGAGGCAGGTATGGGCGCAGCATCGCTACCGTTGCTGTTTTCCCTCAGCGATGTGCTGGACATTCCGTTGAAAGACCTGTTTGATTTCCCCGAGGAAAATTAACATGGGGGCGAAGATATGAATAGGACGCGCCACATCATCAATTTTAAGCAGGCGCTGTACGAGTTATTTGGTATCGGACACGATCAAGGAGAAGAGACGGCGGAGCACTTTCCCTTTTCTCCCTCCGTTGGAAAGTCTCTGGAATCTGACCGTTACCGGAACTGGCTCCACACGGTCAGTGGAGCCGGTTCCACAGCGCACTGCACCGCGCGGATCTATGCGCAGTTTATGCCGGAGCTGCAAGTGCTCTACGGCGAATGATTGATGTGCCTTGGGAAGCACTCCTGTTCTCCTTTCAGCAGATGGGACGGCGTTGTTGCGTGGCGCCGTCTCCTCTGCGGGAGAGGCACAGTCAATCCTGAGAAATGAGCAAGAAGCATTCTTCATATCTCCTAAACTTTCGCGCAAAACTCTCCTCTCTGAGGGACGGTGTCCAAGGGAGGCACCGTCACCTCGAGGGAGGGAGACAGAGAAGAGTGCCCGTATGATGTGTTTGAGGAAGGAAATGAACGAGAAAATAAAATTTACCGTTCCGGAGAACATTTCAAAGATTACACTCAACGGTGGAAGTGTCACGCGGGATGAGGAAAAGGAGATGCTCCTGCTTCCTGCAAACTGCGTGGTCACGAAAACCGATAGGACTCTCCTTTCACTCTCCGATGGGGGAACGGTGTCAGATGACGGCACCGTCACCTCCAACGGGGATGTGACCATCACGGAGCCGAACGGCATGGAGGCGACAGTTTTCACCCCAAGAGGGAAGACGGTGGAGATACAGCCGAATGGGAATGTCGTCAAGCCCTCTGGTGCAGCCACGATCGTAGCGATGCCAGGCAAGCAGCCGATGACGTACTTGTTGAAACCACCGATCCTGTTTTGAAGTAAAAATGCCGATCTCTTTTTGGAACAAAGAGAAGGAAAATAGAAACAGAGGCGCACGAAAGTGCGCCTCTGTTTCTATGTGGTGCTGTTGGACGTGGCTTATTGGTTGCGTTTTGTTATTTCCTGTTAAGAAAGCGAAAAAGAGTTGGTATAATGAATAAAAAGATTTTTTTACACAATAGGTGAGCGAATTCGTTTAAGGTTTCTGAAAGAACTAGACATTTATTTTGAGAATGAGGTGGAAAATTCTGTGGATTGGATGTTGTTTTGGAACGCCTTTGGTGCAGTTGGCGGAACATTAGGAGCGCTCGCAACCGTTGCAGCTGTAACTAGTGTCTTTCACCGACACTTATCAAAAGCCGCCCAACAGGGGTGGCTTTTGATAAGTGTGATGTGTTGTCGCGGAAACCTATCACCATTCATCCTTCAGCAGGAAGTCAGCGATATGAACGATCTCGATGTCGTTACCGACGGCGAGGGCATCTTTGCAGACCACATACTTATGACAGTGATCCTTGATGTCCATTAGATTGTCCGGTTCACGAGTGGACTTGGGGGCAGTTCTGCGCAGACTGAGCGCTAGTTGTTATTGTGACGAAAAAACCCCTGTATCGGAGTCATTGGTATGCTCCGTCACAGGGGTTTCGCTTGCGAGGTATTCCGTATGGGCCTTATAGCTGAGGTATTCAGTATTAATTCCCTGGTGAGAGTTTTCCTTTTTCGTAATGCTGCTTGCATCGAATTCGACGAGACTCTCCAACCAAGACGGGAGAGAAAAACAACATCTTGTTTGACAGCCCGGGTGAATAGCAGCTACCACTGCTGCATCACTTATCATTGGGGAGAGATTCTCGGTTATTGTGTTTCTTAGCGGAGACATCAGATAGGCGAATTGAAAATTGGATAACCCCCATAAGACGGATCTCTACTACTGTTTCTCCTGCTCGAAAGCCTTTGATCACTGCAACAATAATTGAGATTACCATTGTGAATGCAAATGCGAGGACGATTGCTATTACAGCTACAAGATATCCAGTCATTTCTATATCCCTCCTACAATATATTGTTAGCGCGTACGCTGATTTGCGAACGAGGTACGCTGAAGAAAAGGCCATATTTCTATAGCCTTTTTGACATCCCTTAATTGGGGAATGTGAGATTACACAGCTTATTCAAACGAATCCGTGCTGTTTCCTTTGATACGCAGAACAAATTTGCAATCCGATCTAGTAATTCAATGTATTTCAATCGATTGCGATAATCGGTAAAATCAATAAGCCTCTTCCATGTGAGGCTGTTTTCTTCTAAAAAATCTCTTAATGTAATGCGCAAAGCCGACCGGGGGAGTAAAATTGCTGCTGCGAAGGTGTTGGCTTGCCACTCCGTCCACTCTGTCGGAGTCCTAGCTTGATAATGAGGAAAATACATGCGCTGATAACGATGACTTCGACAGGCTCTGTTATCGGTAGCGCTATAGAAAGGACCGTGGAGACACCAGTGACCAAACTCGTGCGCTTCAGTGAATGCGGTACGTGTTTTCATCTTCTCAGACATGAAAGAATCGAGAATAATGGTCCCTTTCCTTACCTCAATAATCTCAGGAGTAAGGTGGTTGTCAACAAAAATCTGTCGATAGCCATCACGAAAAATGGTTTCCCCCAGAATAGCTCCGTCTGGCTGTAAGGTTTGAAAATCCAAGTGCAGATCAAAACAATTTTCCATAAGCCCTTCGATGTTTATTGGAGATTGACAAGTAAGAGCTTCAGGCATATTGCGTGCAAGGACTTGCTCGGCGGTTGTTTCTATCTGATTCCGAGTTAATACAGGGACATCATTGATGTAACGAATCTTACTGTCTAAAAAAGAATTGATTTCAATCACAGTATAACAACCTCTTTTCGCTATAAATTACACAATTAAATTTAACTTTTGTCTAAAATTGACTGTTCAAATGCCTTCCATGTATCGGCTTGGACATTATGTTTTTTTGCAGTTCTCAAAGCACGCCTAACATCGGGGTCGAGCAGGTAATCCGTAAGATCAGGGGGGGGGACCTGAATAAAATCGCCTGCTAAATCAAACAAGAGGTCTTCGTCTTCTGTACACAAAGCAAGTTGTTCGCATATGTGCTGTAGTGTTTCAACACTGGGTGGATTGCGACGGCCATTTTCAATATCCGACCAATAAGTAGCGGAATAGCCCATCAATTCTGCCATTTTGCGCAATGAAATACCGTTGTCAATGCGTTTTTTCCGGATAAATGCACCGAATGTTTTAAAGTAACTGTCCATTAAAAAACTCCCTTCGCAATACAGCGGCAACGCTTGTACGCTTTTATGCGTTAATTATATCATGTTGGCGACTTTTGTCAACATGAACATATTGGTTCATTGTATAGTAGAAAACACAATATCTTGTTAAAAACCAATAATGTGAGCAACGCATATCCTATATCAATTTTCATTAGCGCTACACTTTGCAAGGGAAGTTTGCATAATACTTTGATTTGCTTCGGTAGATTTTCTTTCTCTTACGATTTACGCGATATGTCTCAGTATACCTCCATGGAGATAGCCATAGGTATTATTTGCAGTATATAGACGACGGTGTAATTTCCTTCGCACAAAACCTATCATATTCTTGATTTTTATCGATAAATAGTTATAATTATATTGGGGCTGTATAAGCAAGGCACGGTATTCTTTTAGCGTTTTGAAATGCTCGCTATATTTATACTGAAATGAGGTTGTTTAATGGAAGCTTTCTTTATAAACAAGTGTAAAGCATTTATAGAATTTATGCTTTTGCAACAGCAGTGGTCTGGGATAACCAAGAGGGTTGTTGATAAGTGGATAAGTAACTTTCAAGGTTTATCTGAAGATGAGTTGAAACTGGTATATAAGCTGTTGACAAACATTATATACTTTTCAGAAAATGATGTTATAGAAGTACTTAAACGAGGTGTCTTTGAGTGCGTTGCTTATAATAGCATTTTAACTGCACAGAAAGAGTGTGGCTTTTCATTAAGTCAACAAGCACTTCGAAATATTTACGAACAAAATCTAAATGGTGCTTGCTTTGTCCCGTTACTTGACAGTGGAGCCCCGCACGAAAGTGGAAATTATGTGAATCGATTACTGGTTCAGCAAGAAATAATTCCTCAAAATAAGTCGATGTTTCTTGGGGATGCGATTTCTCAACTCGTAGGTGGAAAAATTAAAAATCTAATTATTGTGGACGACTGTGTGGGTAGCGGTCAGCAGTTGACGGATTTTTGGGAGGGAAAGCCTGTCTTTAATGCGAATGGAGAGCTCTTGACTCTTAAGGATACATGTGAAAAGTATGGTGTGAGAGCAAACTACTTAACATTATTTGGATATGAAGAAAATATTCAGAGACTACGTAAGTTATTTCCAACTTTATCGATTTTTTGCGTAAGATATTTGAGGGAAAAACACAGAGTTTTTTCGGATGAGTCATATATTTGGACTGATGCAGCAGAAAAAGACAACGCACTTAAGTTGTTTGAGTCCATTGCTAAGGGGGCAGGAATCCCTCTCCGCGGTTATAGAGATTTGGATTTTGCATTTATAATGCATCAAACCATTCCCGATTGGTCACTTCCGATTTTTTGGAAAGAGAACGCAGATTGGAATTTGTTGATAAGGAGGAAGAATTCAAATGATTGAGAAATTCAATCCCTTCAAGGACAATCGTGCAGAACAAATGAAGGATTTGTGGAAATATTATGTTCCATTTTCTGGTTTAGATAGCGATGGAAAACCCCTTGTTGTTGAAGGTGGTCGTGGCAGTGGAAAGACTATGTTTTTTCAGTGCAACTCCTGGAGACAAGTGGTGGCGCAATTGCAAAAAAATGAAGAGCCAATCACGAATCTTTTTGATCACAAAGCGTTTGTTGGTATTTATTATAGAGTTGATACCACTTTTGTTTCATCTATGCGTGGTCGAGAGGAAGATAACTGGGGGGCAATATTTGAAACATACCTAAGCATTTGTATTTTACAAGAAGTGCTAGATTTGATTGCTGAGTTCAACCAATATACGCCTTTGGATCAAGACCGCTTACTAAGCTTTGTAAAGGAGTTTTCGAGAAAATTTAATCGAGGGAGTACGGTGACTTCTCTTGTGGATTTTCGGCAAGAGACAGATATCTATTTAGATGTAATTGAAGATAAGATTAATGGCTCAGATGATGACCCGGGATTCACTTTGAGATATGTAAATGCACATCGTCTCATTACAAACTTATGCGTAGCTTGTAGTAATTTGTTTGCTCGCGAGGCTATCCTCTTCAAGATTTTTATTGACGAATACGAAACACTTCAAGAGTACCAGCAAAAGATAGTAAATACATTAATTAAGCATAGCACATTACCTGTCGTATTCAATATCGGCTTGCGGCCAAAGGGAATGAAGACCCCTGCGACTATATCCGAGACAGAAACGATTGAATCCCCGCATGATTACGAGTTACTGCCTTTGGGATTCAATGAAGAATTATACCCTGAAATCGTTAAAGATATATGCAAAAAGAGAATCTTGATGGGTAAAGAGGATGGGAAAATTCCAGAAGGAGCCTCGGAAGATATTGAAAGCTATCTTGGCAATTACTCGATTGATTACGAGTTGAGTAAAATTGAGCAGTCTCTCGCAAAATTGCCGCATATCGAAAAATTAAACAAATTAATAAGGACACAGGCAGAGCTCGAGGGAAATTCTCCTGAAGCTATTGAAGAGTATTGTAGTGTGCTTTGTGACAATGCGACTATACTGCACTCTAGGCTGCATTATGCATTGCTTTGCAAACAAACATACTACACCCCCAAAATTAAAGATTTGTATGCATCCTATATAGCAAAAGACGATAGGTATCAGGATTGGCTGCATAATCGAAAGCACGGTGTCGTTTTTCTTTTGTGCAAAGAGGCAAAGCGGGAAAAAATGTATTATGGTTTTGACGTATACACAGCTTTGTCTTCAAATATTGTAAGATATTTCCTAGAATTGTGCGAATACGCTTTTAGAACGGCTTTTTTAGATGGATACGATTGGAATGGAACTATAACTCCAGAGATCCAGTCTGAGGCAGCACACTATGTTAGTGAGTACAAGGTTGACGATATCTCAAGATGTGAACCGTATGGTAAGGAATTGCGTATTTTTACTCAATTTCTTGGGCAGATATTTTATAAGCTACATATTGCAGAAAACAATACTTTAGGAGAGCCAGAACCCAATCATTTTAACACCAAGGATCTGTCTCTGTCGGATCGAACAAAACAGCTAATATCTTCTGCAATTATGTGGACCGTGCTGCAAGAAGGTGAAGCGACAAAAAGAAAACAGTCAAAGTTTTCTCCTGAAACGGTTGATTATTACTTAAATAAGATATATGTTCCATATTTTGGAATATCGTATAGAAATCAGAGGAAAATCCAAATTCAAGAGGATGTACTGGGACTGTTGTTTAGTGGTGACGAAAGCAGAGCAAAAGAAGGTTTTCAGCGCTTTTTCAAGTCATATGATGATTTGGTATCGTCTGGACAAATGACTTTTTTTGACGGTGGTTCAGGAGGGCAGATATGATTAAGGAAGAATATGCTTTTTCTGATATCGAAGATTACTTGTATGGAGTAATTGATCTGTTAATTGTGGGATATCCCACAAATGAAGAACGCAGCACCTTTTTCAAAGAAAAATGGAGTGCTCTCGGAAGAGATATCCTATTAGTAAAAAGAGAAGACTCAGAACGTGTTCGGTGTTGTTATATGCAAAGCAATAGAGTGATTAGTGAGCAGATTGTTGACTTGTGCATAGGGATGCCAAGGGTGCTGCACGCTATTAAAACAGATGAAAGAAATATTTTGCTGGACATGTCAAGTCTAGATAATGTCTTAATAATGTTTTTTACGAAACAACTGTTAACAAAAGTTACACCGCGCGCCCTCTTTGCTTCCTATATTAGACCTGAGAGTTACATTAATCAATCTGGTGATGTGGGTTCTGCCTTGTCTGAGCAATTATTAGCGGTTGAAGCGGTCCCAGGGTTTGCTAAACGCGAAAGCGAGAAACAAACTTTATGTACCTTCCTTGGCTTTGAGGGAATACGTCTAAAAAGTGTGCTAGAAACAATACATGTTTTTGACAGACTTATACCAATCGTTGCTTTTCCCTCTGGTTCTCCAGAATGGTACAATGTTACGATGTGGAATAGCATGGATGTAATACAAAGCGAGGCAAGAAATCTTTCTGTGTATAAATGCTTTTCGGAAAGTGTATTTGATGCGGTTGAATTGCTTAACGAAACGATATCACAGGACGAAACGGTTGTTTTAGCACCATTAGGGACGCGACCGCACTCGATGGCTTGCGCTATTTTCGCTTGTCAGCATCAAGCAACACGTATTGTCTATGATTTTGCAATAGAGCATAATCATCGAGCTATTGGTATTGCTGAAATAATGGTTTACCACTTGTCTTCATTTATTAAATAAAGTTAGAAGGGAAGATGGATGTGGATTATAGTAAATTCTATACTCCTCCAGAAGTTGCAGAGCTGCTCATCAATCAGTTGAGAATACCTGCTCCGTCTAAAACAGTAGACATTTGCTGCGGAAGTTGCAATTTGCTTAATGCAGTGAAAAAACGTTGGAAGAAAACAGAACTATACGGAGCAGATATAGCTAGCTGTGATGCCGATGATATTCATTTTCTAAGAATAGATGGACGAGAATATGCGGCACAGCATAAAGGGGAGTTTTCTCTCGTAGTTGCCAATCCTCCATTTGATTCACTTGAAAAAAAGTGTGAGTACCCTGATATATTTCGTGGAGCCTTTAAGGAATTTAAAACATCACGTTTGGAAGTCGAAATGCTATTAGCCAATCTGCTAATGCTTGAGGAAAATGGGTGTTTGGTTATCATTCTTCCCAGTAGTTTTGTTGAAGCTATAAGCTATAATAAAACTAGAAAATTACTTGCCCAAAACTACTATATACGTGATGTTATAAAATTAGCGGATGATACATTTGGGGCGACCCTCATTAGTAGTTATGCACTAATAGTACAAAACTGCAAAAGAAAAAAATATCGTACTAAGCTATACATGGCCAAGAGAAGTGAGCAGGGCTATAGAACCGTATTGATTGATCAAGTCACTAAGACTAAAATGGAAGCGGGAAATTGGTTAAATGAAACTTGTAGATCGAATAAGTGTAGTGTTGATATAAAAAGAGGAAATATCTCAAGTGCTATGTTCGCAGAGCAAGGCAATCCGGTTTTACACACAGCAAAGCCAGCAGAAAACTGGTATCCATCTATTCGCTATGTTTCTCAAAAAGAAAGCGTAAAAGTATTTGCTGAATCAGGTGATATCATTGTTAGCAGAATAGGTAAGTCAGCTGGTTTATGGTGTGTTTACAAAGGAGAAAAAGCACCTATCTCCGATTGTTTGTATTGTATTAAGGATCCAGATGGAGAGATGCTAAGAAGAATCAATGGTAGAACGTATAATTTGCCACCAAAAGGTGTTGCAACACGTTATATCACAATGAATGATTTTGTGGCATGGGCTATGGGTTGACAAATAGATTTTTATGATTGTTAATGGTATTTCTTCCCTTGGTCTTATATAGTCTTCTTTCTTATCAAGCTAAGGTTGATGTGTAACGAAAAAAGAGACGCGTGAAGCGTCTCTTTTTTCGTTATGGTGGACTATTTAAGAAATGGGCAATCCAAAGTACAGTGTCCGTCCAATTGCTTTTTGCGATGGTGAACACATTTTATGTGACCAGGTTCTCTTTGCAAGAGTCCATTATTAAGCAGATGTTCCAGGCAAGACACAGGAATGCCTTGTCCAATCCGCGAAGAGGTCAGCTCCGGCATTCCGTTATCTTCCCTCATGCGCGGAGTTTGATAGCCTGTTTCTTCGGAGAGAATTGACGGCTCATTATAAAACTGAAGTCGCCGGAATCGTTCGGTAATTGGATATTCAGAATCTTGAAGTGCTTGTTCTAAGCGTTTCACCACAGGCAGACGAGGATAGCTCGATCCATGCTGTAGCGACCACACGAAATCTCGGAGTCGGCTAATTCGCATATTGTGGTTTTCTCTTTCGGACTCCGTATCCCATGTCCTCATTTCGTCCCTAAGGATTGTATTTATAAAGCTTGCAACTTCTTTTGCTTTCTTTCGGGTGCGAGAAAGATAGACAGACTCTCCAGAACGCGGATAAAATGCATGGAAGTTCTTTGTGTCAGACAAGTACGAGTGCAAGTCCCAAAGGTTTATACCATCATCTGTGATGGTACTTCTCAACCAAAATCTAATTTCATCCGGAAGATACAGAGCCCTTACTGTGATTTTATTTGTGCACTCCACTTGTGCTGTTTGCATAACTTCGAATAGGCCGGCGGCAATTTTCCTGCGTATAGGAGCTATTTTAGAAAATGCATAAAGAGCGACCGGTTCTCTTAGCGATTTGCGTACGAGTTGACTCTGCTCATCTGAAGCAATACTTTCGAAAACGGTGAGAATATCCTCTGTCGGTAGGATAGTATAAAATTCGTCCGTATTTGCATCGAAGATAGCTTCATATTTTTTCCCTTGAGCAAAAACTGTTTCACCATAGAAAGTATCGGAAGGCATGTCTGCCAGAAGACTATTTCGCCTTTCGGAAAATATCTTTTCCGTTTGCGCTTGAAATTTTCGGCAGAGTTCCCCTACATAATTTCGTTTCAAATCATATCCCTCTGCGATAAAGCCGTTGGGAACGCCGGCAATATTCAATTCAAAGATAGAACGGAGTAGGCGCAGGGAGAATTCCCCTCCTGCAACACACTGGATCCCCGGAATCCTTGCCCTCGAAATATTACTACCACAATTGCTACAACCCCAATTTTTGGTTTTGCTGAGAATTAATCTCGCCGGATGCCCAGCCATTCGAACATCGTGAATCTTGAGCGGTAGTTCCGATATTTTTCGCACCTGATAAACCGCTTTTTCTCCACAATGAGGACAGATTGAAATTCCCTGTAAGTCCCAGTTTACCTTCCAAGCCTCCATAAATGAATCTTTAAGGTCGCAGCTTCTTGAGTTACAGGAGCTACAAGTTTTTTGTTCACGTTCCGCCATCACACACTGCGGTGATTTTGAGGGAGTAACTGAAACTACACTTTGCCTTTGGAGGGCATCCTGCAAATCTTTACAAAACTCTTCGTGACTATCAAAGTCCACAAAATTATCGTATCGAAATTTATATTCTGTTTTTTGTGATCCTTTGCCTTTCTGCTTTGCTGTATTTTTGATTTCCTCATCGTGGGCAATATACTTCGGATTCCTTCGGCCTCCTGTATACATACTCTCACTGGTGTAGCAGAATTCCTCGCCTCTTCCTTTGCTTTTCATACTCAGACCTCCACAGACCCAGACTATGATAGGTTTATTATAGCACTTTTTTGCCGTTTTTCCACAAAAATAAGCCTTTTTTTAACTCTTGTAATCCTAACGCGTCCCAACTGGGCTTTGCCATGAGCCGTTGAACTATACTTGCAGCATAAACATGAAAGGAGACGGCTTATGGCAAAAACTACTCGTGCTCGCCCGGAAGTCTATTCCGCTGACGGCATCCCTATTTACTACAACGTCTACAAAGAGGGTAACGGATTCGTACTCAATATGAGCCTCCGACTCCCTAAGAAGAAGGTAAAAGAAGGAGAACCCCCGTACGGTAAAATCATGTACGATGAAACCCATAAACTTCCTTCAAAAACTGCAGTGGACTCTACGGTTATTGAAGATGCATTGAGAACGCATGCGCCGGATTTTTGGCGGAACTTCTTTTACAAAGAAGGATGTGCGGAAAATAGAACTCTTTTTCTGGAAAAAACCTTAAAAAAGGAAGAAGGGCTTCCTCTCGCTGTCGCTTGGACCATTGATTCTGAAGAGCTTGCCCAGCAACTGACTTGGGAGCCTAAGACCATTCAGCGAAAAGAAAAAACATTGGTACTCCTGTTAGATCAAGGCTGGGGGGCTGTTCCCATAGGGAAACTGGATGTCGCATATTGCGGAGATGTGTTTGTGACGGAATTTTCTGTCACTGAACATCGTGCCGCCGTAGCTTTGCTCAAGCAACTGGCCCAGCATGAGATTGGTCACAAACGACTGAAGGATAACCCCTGGCCGAAGCGTTCCTCTGTTCGCCGTCCGATGGCACCCAAGAAGAGCAGCACGCTGGTTAATCAGCACATTCGGCCGAACAACCTTGTAAGAGAGGCTGTTCACCGAATCTTGAACGAAATGATGGAGCTTCTTTCCCAGCCGAAAGAATGGAAGTTTGCCCTCGCCCTTCTTCTGTGTCTCACCATGGGGCTTTCTTTAGCGGAGATCTGCTTTATTAAAATGGATGCTGTCTTATGTGATAGAGACAACCTACCTTTGGACATCCATATTAAAGGGAACATCCAGAAGAAGAAAGGGCGCTGGAAAGCAGAAAGCTATCTGGAAACTTCCCCTAAAAACAGGAGTATTCCTATTCCTACAAAAGTGGCCTATGGCATGAAACACTTGTTGGACGAGTGGAAGAAAACGGACAGCGAGCAGGCATATTCTGAGCGGTATCTGATTCCTCACGATAAGAACCCGCAGCGGAGAATAGATTGTGAGGAGCTAAAGAAGTGGATCAACAAGCGTCTTAAAGGGCAGTTGGAAGACAACAGGATGCACGATGGTCAGGGCAACGTGATTCGCCCCCGCGACCCTTATCATCGTTGTCTGAGTACAGCAAAACAAAGTCTATTCCATGCCGGTTTCGAAACAGACGAACTGCGCTACTTTTTTGGCTATCCCCCCTCCAGTACTGCAGGTGAATTTTATTGTGACTTCGTCAATGCTTCCGAGCAGCAGAGAATGCGCAATATAATAGATCAATGGTTGGGAACCATCCTGCCATCCGAGCTTTGCGAAGACTTGGAGTTGCAGAATCCCTCTGCGGGGACAACTGCGGTATTTGGAGCAGAAGGGCAGATCACCCATGTGGTTCTCACCCTTGACATCCCTCCTGTCCCAGAAGGATACATTCCAGACGAGGGGTATCAGCTACAGTTCTGGGCAAGACTGGGTTTTTCTCTAGATGTGAAGTCCCGGTCTTTGCAGACCTAAAATGCAAAGGAGATGAAAATTATGCAAAATAGCACTACTTTGCATGGTGGGCTTTCACTTCCTGACTATTGGAAGCTCAGCCGTGATGTCATTGCAGTTGAACGTCGCTGGGGAACCATCACGCGAACCACTTTAGGCGGAAAACCCAAAGTAGAAAGGACCGTAGACGAAAAGCGGGCTACCTACATCCGGCAGTGCAACCGCAACATGAACGCGGTGGCCCAGTTTCTTCCTGACAAGCCTATGGCAGACCTTTCGGCGTTTGAATTGCTCCAGGCCATCCAAAAGTCGAAAACCGCTAACGGCAAGGTGTACGCCGAATCCACTTTGAAAGGACGGCTGTCTCTCCTGCGGGATATCTATGACTTTGCCGAAGATCGTGGCGATGCCTGTAACGACCTTGGGCATATCAATGATAAGCGGTTAAGGTATTATCTTAAAGGGGTAGGACTACCTCCTAAAGAACGCCAAAAGATTTTTCGTCAATTGGCAAAGGAAAACAGATCAAAAGCGCGCTCTTTGACGCCTTCGCAGCAGGCTAAGTTGGTGCGTATCATTCTAGAACACATTGAGGAGGATGGTCGGTATCTTGCACTGGCGATTCTGCTGTATACTGGAATGCGTCCCAGTGAATGTCGAGGTCTTTGCTGGTATGATTGGGTGCCGTTTTTAAGCCATCCTGAGCGGCACATGCTGCCTCTGAGTCGGCAACGGGACGATAAGAACCAGCTGGTTGATCGGCTGAAACGTCCGGCAAGTTATCGAAAGATCGGGGTTCACTTTGAACTAGAGAAGATTATCCAGCAGCGCCTGGACTTCACACTGAAGCATTTCTCTTCCTTTGAGGACATAGCATCCTTCCCTATGTGTTGCTATAAGAATGAGTTCACAAAGGGCTGCACCAGTTCCCAGTTGGGGACATTTGCTACCAAGATCCTCAAGGAGAGTATCCGTGTTTCAGAAGAGACCATGATGACTTGTACGCAGGATATGTTTGCTTATGAAGATGACCTTCTTCCTGCAGACGGGGCAGAGGCAGAAGACCTTCAGGTGTCTACCTATCTTCTTCGGCATGACTTCTGGACATGGATGCAGGCCTCCACGGAATTGTCTGCCGAACAAAAGCGGTATTTCTTTGGCCACAGCATCATGGATAACGGATCGGATCAGAGGCCGTTATACAACGATGAGACGATTCTGTGGGAGATGCTGGTAAAACTGGATCATACGATTAAGTATCTTCCGTTGCATGAGTCACGATTGCGCGGAACTATTGCACCTGACGCTTGTCTGTCGATTCCCAATATGGGACGATATACTTTGCAGGTATCTCCTGAATTGCTCCGTACCGGAGGACGTGTCACCATCGTGGTTCAGGCCAACGAATACGATGATCCCATCACCGTAAAAACTCTCTCTCCCACGAAAACCATCTTTCAGCAGGCGTCTCTGAAGCTTCAAGCTACGTTACTGCCCCACACCCGTGAGGAGGTCTACCGCAAGAAGTCCAACACGGACTACGATAACCATCATGTTCGTCGCCATTCAAAGGCAGTAAAAGAGGAGGAAGATTCTGAAGTCTTGTAACCTGGTCTGATACAAAGGGAGGGGCTGTTGTAATCCAACAGCCCCTCCCTTTGTTGACGGCAGCGATTGCCGATCGATGATTTCTGCAATAATAAAAGTGCCGCCACAAAGCACCTGAAAAAAGGGCTTATTTGCAACAAGGCTGTTATTTTTGGACTTGTTTTGACGGTTTGGTTGGTTAAATAGCCTCTTTTGGTGTTGTCTTTGTGGAGGAAAAATTTGGAACTTACGGATGACTGAAACCCTTATGCCATAAGAGTTTCAGGGTTTACCGCACTTTAGCATTACCGTGGGGGAACGAAGACACCCAGCAGCTCATCGACATTTTGGGGCGGTATAATGTGAAGGCGACCTTTTTCGTGGTGGGGGACTGGGTAGATCGCTATCCCGAGTCGGTGGCGCAGCTCCACGATGCGGGAATGGAGATCATGAACCACAGTAACGACCACGCACATTATAATAGCCTCAGTGCCGAGGAGATCATTGCCGATGTGACGGCCTGTAACGAAAAAATTACCGCCATTACGGGGGTGACGCCGACACTGATCCGCTGTCCTTACGGGGAGTATGACGACCATGTGATCGCGGCCATCCGCTCTATGGGCATGGAGCCGATCCAGTGGGATGTGGACAGTTTGGACTGGAAGGACTACGATGCCGCCACCATCTGCGAGCGAGTCACCTCGCGGGTGAAAGAGGGGAGCATCGTTCTGTTCCACAACGCCGCACTACATACCCCCGAGGCGTTGCCGCAGATTTTGGAGTATCTCATCCACGAGGGCTTCACGGTTGTGCCCATCTCGGAACTGCTGTTGGAGGGGGAGTACACCATCGACCACACGGGGCGGCAGTGGCCTGTGGTAGAGGAGAATGCGGAATAGGAAAACGCCCCGAAGCAACCGCTTCGGGGCGTTCACTATGTAATGGGAAATGGGCTTACACGATCTCCATGGCTGCCATGTAGCCGCCGCGGACAGCGTCACCCATTTTACCGCTGGCGAGGGCATCGCCAATGACCTTGACGGGGATGTCCCCTGCCAGTGCCTTCAGTTCCTCCACTGCGGCTGCATCGGGACGGATGCCCGTGGAATAGATGACCGTATCGGCGGGAACAACCTTGGTCTCGCCGTCAACCTCCACCGTTACGCCGTCCTTGGCGATGGAGAGGGTCTTGGTCTTCAGCATCTGATGGATGCCGCGTGCATCCATAGCGTCCAGCAATGCGTTGCGGTAATAGCCGAAGGTCTCATAGGCCATCATGTCGCGGCGGCACAGCACCGTCACATCGCGGCCGTTGGAGGCAAGGTGCAAGGCAACCTCGCAGGCGGTGAGGCCGCTGCCCACCATGACCACCTTCTTGCCAACGCTGTCGAGGTCATAGTAAGCTGCCATGACATCGCGGGCGTTCTCTACGCCCTCGATGGGAGCAGGCACAAGCTTGCCGCCCACGGCGAGGATGATGACATCGGGCTTTACCTCATCCACCAGTTCCTTGGTCATGGTGTCGCCCAGGCGAATATCGGTGCCGCACTCGGTAGCCTCACGGATGAGGAGGTTCTTGAAGTTGCGGATGTCCACCTTGTCCTCGTCCACATCGGTGAAGTTCATGGTGCCGCCCAAGCGGTCGGACTTCTCCACCAGCACTGCCTTATGGCCGCGCTGTGCGCAGGTGATGGCAGCCTGCAGACCGCCCACGCCGCCGCCCACGATCAGCACCTTGCGGCTGCCCTCGGGATCAGGCATGGTCTCGGGATACCAGCCGAAGCCGGAGTTGGGATTGATGGCGCACTTGCCCATGGCGAAGGGAGAATAGATCTTCATAGCTTCATCGGGGCCGATCTTTTCAAACAGGGGGATATCGGTGGGATGCTCGCAGAAGCCGGGATAGCAGCCGAAGCAGCGGACGCAGCGGCGGATGGAGTCCTCCTGACCGTTCAATGCCTTGTTGGGGAAGTCGGGATCGGCAAAACCCTGACGAGCCAGCTCAATGAAGTCGGCCTTGCCTGCTGCCAACACTTCTTCGCAGTGCTCGGGGCTGTTGAAGCCGCCCACCACCGCTACCTTGGACACCTTGACGGCGGCCTTGATCTTGGCGGCGTATTCCACGTTGAGTCCGTGGGGCTCCAAGAAGGAGGAGAAGGTCTTGGTCTGGTTGCCTGCCCACTTAAGGCCGTTGGATACGTGGATGATGTCCACGAGACCGTCGATCTCCTTGCAGAATTCTACGGTGTCATCGATGGTCATGCCGCCCTCCACGCCGTCCTCGGCGGAGAAACGCAGCTCAATGATGCCGTCCTCGCCAATGCCGCGGCGGCAGGCATCAATCAGCATCTTGGGGAAGCGGGCACGATTCTCCATAGAGCCGCCGAACTCATCGGTGCGGTGGTTGGTCCAAGGAGAGATAAACTGCTGCATAATGAAGCCGTGACCGCCGTGTACCAGCACACCGTCAAAGCCGCAGGCCTTGGCATAGGCGGAGATGTTATAGAAGTCGTTGCAGATCTTCTCCATCATGGGAAGGTCGAGAGCCTTGACCTCCACGCCGTCATCGCGGACATAACCATCGGGACCCCAAGGGGAATAGGGGGGATTATGTTCAGCGCGAGCGCCCTCGTGGCAGAACTCAAAGTAGCAGATAGCGCCGTGCTTTTTAATGCGGTCGGCATACTCTTTGATGGCCTCGAAGTCGGAGCCCTCGGTCTTGGTGAAGTCCATGTGATGCTCGTAGAACAGGGCAGTACCTTCCTCGGCATTCACAGGATGCTCGCCCGTGGACACGGCGGCGAAACCGCCCTTGGCGCGGTTCTCCACCATGCGGTAGACATTCTCCTTCATGGGAGGAATGGTGAAAATGGAATGGGCGAACATGGTGGGGGCGGCGATGAGACGGTTTTTGTAGACCTTGCCGCGGATGGTGATGGGGTCAAAAACATGGGGGAATTTAGGATGCATAGAGAATCCTCCTTCTCATAATTATCTTGGTTCTATAATACCAAATGTACGGCAGAGCGTAAAGAGAAAAGTCAAATATGGGCGAATTTTTATGGGATTTAGTAATGTCAGGTGCAAAAAAGCACCCTCAACGGGTGCTTTTTGCGGTTATCCAAAATTTTTACGGAGATAGGCGCTGCTGTAGTGTTTCGTCTCGTCGAAGATCCAGTCGTTCATCTCGTTAAAGCGCTCCCAGCCCTTGTCCACGGGGATGATGACACCGCCGTAGATAATGAAGCTGCCGTCGTAGCAGTAGTTGTCAATGACCTCGCGGACGGCGGCGCGGACGAGGCTTTCCTCGGCGGTAGGTTCATTGTGCGGGCCATAGGAGTCCCAGCCGCCGTTGAAGATGACCTTGTCGCCGTAGAGTTTTTTCATCGTCACAATGTCGTTCATGTGGGGCTGCATGGTCTCGATGACATCCGTGCCGTAGGAGATAATGTTGGGGATGATGTCCTCGCACTTGCCGCAGACGTGGTGCTGCAGGATCACGCCATTATACTCCTTCACCGCCGCGGCGAAGCGGCGCTCGAAGGGGACGATGAACTTATCGTACAGCTCGCGGCTGAAGAACAGACCCTCGGAGGAGCAGACATCGTCACCGTTAATGATGATGTCGGGGTGATAATGCTCCATGATCTTGTGGAGCATCTTGATTTTGAGGTCGGTGTGGTAGTCGAAGAAATCCAGCACTGCCTCGGGCTCTTCCAGCATGGCGATGAGGGTCTCGCATGTGCCCAGAAGTGCCTGCAGGCGGTTGAAATTGCCGTCCATCACATCGGTGCAGAGCATTTTGTTCTCGCGATCGAAGGAAGGCAGATCGCGAGCAGCAGCACCGGCCCAATCCATCGCCTCCACATCGGGCAGCGTCACGAAATCCCGCCAGTTGGGGAGGTCATCCACATCGGGGATGATGTGGAAACGGGGGTCGGGGATAGCGCCTGTAGGGGCGTTGCTTTCCACGATCCACTTGGCACCGAAGAGGTCAGTGCCACCTTGGAAGGGCAGACCGTGGGGCTGATAGCAGGAGGGGCAGAACAGCTGCACGGCGGCAAAGTTCTGGGGAATCCACTGAGGGATCTTCCGTTGGTGAACCAGCCGCAGATTCTCCTTCTCTGTCATAGTCTTAGTCCTCCCACTTGAAGGGGGCCAGCAACTCCTGCAGGTTGGGGATCTGGCCCGGAGGTGCAGCGCAGGTCTTGATCTCGGTGGAGTGCTCCAGCTTACCGGCGTAGGTCAGGCGGGAGCGGGCACGCTCCGCCTCGGAGAAATGCACCTTCAGCTTGCCGTCCTCGATGGTGGCGGTGCCGTACATGCCGCACACGGGGCACTCGATCACCTCGCCGCCCTTGGAAACGGTCAGCATATCGCAGTGGCACACGGGGCAGGTGCCCTCGTGGTCGCCGCGCCAACGGCGGCGCTCGTCCTCATCGTCCATGTGGGCGAGGGCATCCACGATGTTCAGACCCATCTGACGGGAACGATCCATCATGGGCTGATTGCCCACCACATGGTTATAGGCCATAGCGCCGTGGTACTCAAAGGTATCCACGATGTCGATGCCCTGAGACATGGACAGGCAGTACATGGTAGGCAGCATGAAGGCCAGCCAGTTCTTGGTCATGGCGCCGCCCACGGAGAAGAATGCGCCAACACGGGGTTTGAGGGAACGCATGTCGGGCAGCTGCTCGGGGCTCTTACCGGCGGCGAGACCTTCCTCGATAGCCACCTTACGGAAGGAGATGTCGTGGGAGGGACCGAAACGGTCGCACACCGTCTTGAAGGTGCCGGTGGGGGTCATCTCAAAGGTGGGGCAGCCGTAAATGATGGCATCGGCCTCCATGAAGGCCTCGTCGAGAATGTGGAAATCGTCTTTCAGCACGCAGTCGCCACGCTTGCCCATGATCATACCCACGGTGCAGGCGATGCAGCCGGTGCAATCCTTGATCTCCAGATTATTGACATTGATGAAACGCACCTCGTGACCGGCTTCCTTGCAGGCCATGAGTGCCTGTTTGACCATCACGTCACAGTTGCTCATCTTGCGGCCAAAGGACAGGCCTAAAACTTTGCTCATATGTAGTAGCCTCGCTTTCTCATTTGTTTGCTGCGCTCAGCGCAGAAAAAGAGGGAGTCTTTTTCTCCGATGGGGGCGGCAAAAGAGGTAAAAGGGCGCGTGCGCGAATCACGCACGCGCCCATGTGATTACCTAATAGATTCGGTGATTCCCAGTCTATCTTACAGACCGAAGTCAGCGTTGGTCACGGAAGTGACGGTGCCGGTGGACAGGAACTCCTCGATGGTGTCGGCATAGACGAACAGGGTGCCGGCCTTCTGGACGTGACCGGGCTGGACAGTGCCGTCAACAATACCCACGACCATGTCACGCAGCTCGTTGGCGGTATCCTGGACGGAACCGGTCATGACGGTACCACGCAGGGGGTTGGTGCCCTCGGTGGAGGCCTTGATCATGTCATACACAGCGGTATCGCCGTTGATGCAGAAGATACCCATGTCGGAGTAGTCAGTGACGGGGGAGTTGATGCCGGTGTAGAAGTTGCTGATACCCTGAGCCAGACCGTTGTGAGCGGAGAGGAACAGCTTGATCTCGGGGTTGGTGGTGTACAGGTTCTCCATCTTGGTAAGGCCGGTAGCGGGGGTCTCATCCTCGCACTCAACCTCGATGACCTCACCAATCTTGGTGGAGTACTCAGCCATGGTCAGCAGGACATCACCCTGAACAACGCCGGTCTCAGCAGCGCGGCAGGTGAACACGGCAACGGGCAGAGAGCCGTCAGCAGCGTCAGCATAGGTCTCGTCAACCCACTTGGCAGCCAGCTTAGCGCAAGCCTGAGCCATAGCGGCATCCTCGGACACCATGACAACGTCATACTTCTCGGTGGGAGCCACGAAAGCGATGACCTTGATGCCGGCAGCCATAGCCTGATCGATCACACCGCCCATAGCCTCGGGAGCGACAGACCAGATGACCAGAACGTCAACGCCCATGGCGATGTAGTTCTCAGCAGCAGCGATCTGCGTGGGGGGGTCGAAGTTACCGCTGGTGTACTCGGCCTTCCAGCCCTCAGCCTCCATGGTGGCGATGTAGGTGTTGGCCAGCATGTCAAAGAAGTCACCGGGGCCGAAGCCGACGAAAGCGACGGTCTTGGGCTCATCAGCGGGAGCATCGGCGCCGTCATCGGCGGGAGCCTGCTGACCGCAAGCGGCCAGGCTCAGCACCATGACGAGAGTCAGCAGCAGAGCAATAATCTTTTTCATGTTTCTTTCCTCCTTAAAATTTTGGGAAAACTGTTTTATAAATGACCTGCGTTGCAGGAACACTTACCAATGAATTTACGCGGTCTTTGCGTTGCGGTTGGACAGGTACAGGCTCAGCAGCATCAGTGCGCCCTTGGCGATGAACTGGGGGTAGGTGCCAAGGCCAAGCAGCTGCATGCCGTTGGTCAGCACGCCCAGGACATACACGGCCACGATAGCCTTCCACAGCGTACCTTCGCCGCCCTTCAGAGCAACGCCTGCCAGCACGCATGCGGTAATGCCGGTGAACTCGATACCGGAGCCGGTGGTGGCATTGGCATAGCCGTTACGTGCAGAGAACAGCACTGCGGCGATACCCACCAGGAGACCTGCGAAGGTAAAGGCCAGGATTTTGATCTTCTTTACGTTCAGACCTGCCAAACGGGCAGCCTCGGGGTTGTCGCCTGCGGCGTAGACCTTACGGCCGACGGAGGTCTTTGCCATAATGATGCCTGCAATGACGATGACCACCACGGCGATGATGATATTCAGGGGCAGGAAGCCAAAGAGCTTGCCCTGACCAATATACATATAGGCAGTGGGCAGGTTATGGATGTTTTTAGAATCGGTGATCAGGTAGGCGATACCCTGGAAAATAGCCATGGTGGCCAGGGTGATGATCATGGTGTGGCTCTTGAGGATCTGGGACATGATGCCGTTGAAAGAACCCAGGATCATGCACAGCAAAATGCCGAGGATGATGGCTACGGCGATGGGCAGCGTGCCGGTAGAGATAGCTTTGGCAATCAGCACAGCGGCAACTGCCATCTGATAGCCGATGGACAGATCACAGCCGCCGGAGACCATGATGATGAACACGCCGGTGGTACACACAGCGGTATGTACGTTCTGCACCAGAATGTTGGTCAGGTTCAGCTGGGTAAAGAACACATCGCTCATAATGCTGAAGAAGATGATCAGCAGCACCAACAGGATGGGCATGGAGAAGTCGGACAGGATCTGACCGAAACTCTTTTTTACCTTGCCCTCTGCGGCAATTTCAACTTTTTTCAATTCACTCATTGTTATTGTCCCCCTCAAAGTCCGGACGCAAGGGTCAGGATCGTTTCTTGCGAGAATTCGTCTTTATTGAGAATGCCGGCCTGTTTGCCCTCGTGGAGTACCACGATACGCTCAGACATACCCAGCAGCTCCTCCATGTCGGAGGACACCATTAAAATGGACTTGCCCTGCTGTGTCAGATCGATCATCATCTGATAGATCTCGTGGCGGGCACCCACATCGATACCGCGGGTAGGCTCATCGAACACGAGGATGTCGGGCAGACCTGCCATGGCCTTGGCGATGACCACCTTCTGCTGGTTACCGCCGGAGAGGGACAGTGCCAGCTGTTTCATGGTAGGAGCCTTGATACGCATCTTGCCCTTATATTCCTCTGCCTGCTCCATCTCTGCCTTGGTATCCACAAAGCCGCCGTGGCTGAGAGTGTCGATGTTGGAGATGGAGATGTTCCAGAACAGGGGTTTTTCCAAAAAGCAGCCCTGATACTTGCGATCCTCAGGAATGAGGCCGATACCGGCTTTCAGCGCATCGGCGGGAGAGCGGAAGTTCGCTTCCTTATCCCCCAAATAGATGTGACCGGAGGTCTTTTTTGCTGCGCCGTAGAGGAGGTGCATCAGCTCTGTACGTCCTGCGCCCACCAGACCGCCAAAGCCGAGGATCTCGCCCTTGCGCAGGTCGATATTGATGTTCTCCAAACCGTTGCCGCAGAGATTTTCCGTGCGCAGCACCACTTCCTCGCCGCAGGCGGGCTTGGAAGGATAGGTCTCGCTCAGTTCGCGGCCTACCATCAGGGTGATGAGCTGCTGCTTATCCGTTTCATCGGCGTTGACGGTGGTCACATACTGACCGTCGCGGAGGACGGAGATGCGGTCACAGATCTCGAAGAGCTCTTCGAGACGATGGGAGATGTAGATGATGGTGACGCCCTCGGCCTTCAGCTCGCGGACGATCTCGAACAGGCGCTGCTGCTCCTCCACGGTGATGGAGGCGGTAGGCTCGTCCATGATGACCACCTTGGCGTGCTTGGCAACGGCCTTGGCGATTTCGATGATCTGGCGGTTTGCCATGGACAGCTCACGGATCAGTGCCTTGGGAGAGACGTAGCAGCGGAAACGCTCCAGCAGCTCCTTCGTCTTCTTAGCGCGCCCCTTATCGTCCACGAAGATGCCTGTGGAATCCTTCATGCCCATGAAGATATTGTCCATCACGGTCATGGCCTCCATCTGGATCATCTCTTGATACACCACGGCGATACCCAGATCCAAGGCCTGTGCAGGCTCGAGGTGGGGATAGCTTGTACCGTTGATGCAGATCTCACCGGAAGTGGGATGGATGGCACCGGCGATGGTCTTGATAAAGGTAGACTTACCTGCGCCGTTTTCACCCACCAGCGCGTGGACTTCACCTTCTTTGAAGGAGATGGATACATCGTCCAGTGCGGTCACGCCGGGGTAGACCTTTGTAATGTGTCTCAGTTCCAGTTCCGTAGAAAACGCCTCCTCTCAGCGTGCAATGGAATACTTGCGGAGAAACCAAGGACTGCATGCTTATGATCCAAAACGAAAGAAGGCCGCAGACTTGGTAGTATATAACTCTATCATAGAGATTAACTGTTTTATAGTAGAGATTCAATTGAATATTTGTATGTTTTTTTGCGAAAAAATGGGTTTCAACAAAAGGTGAAGAGGTAAAACGACGAAAAAGGGGTGATGAGGGCAAAAAACAATGTTGAATTTTTGCACATGGGATGTTAAGATAACATCAACCAACATTGCGGAGGTTTTTCTATGGCATATGTTTCCAGTAATCCCCCTGTCAAAGAGATCAACATTCTCTCTGTTCGTGGCTGTGTGCGCCGTCTTTGGCACACGCCTTGCTTTTTAATGATCCTCAGCGGCGAGGTGCAGGTGCAGGTGAATAACCGCGCGGTGTATCTCAACGATAACGGTTTGATGCTCATTGAGGCGGACACACCTTTTGACGTGACAGGCTACGGCAGCAATCTTCTCATGATCATCCGCATGGACTATGACTTCTTCTCCCAGGGTCGCGGTGGCAGACTGGGAACACTGGTGTGCAACAGTGCCGAGGACGACCAGCGCGATTATTCTCTTCTGCGGCAGATGTTGTCCCACTTGGCGCTGAACCATTTTGAAAATGGTGAGTGCAGGGAACTGCGACAGCTGGAACTTTGCTATTCACTGCTGTTCTATCTCAATACCACCCACTATGTAGCGGGAGATGTGGCCCTTTCGGGCAGCCATGACAATGACCTGCGAGGACGGCAGATCACGTCCTTTATTGAGAGTAATTATATGCAGGATATCCGTTTGGATAACCTCTCTGAGACCACCTATCTCTCCACTTCCTACCTCTCCCGCCTTTTTAAGAAGCTGACGGGTATGAACTTTAAGGCCTACCTGGAGGAGGTGCGCTTGCGCCACGCGGTGGAGGATATGCGTAATACGGATCAGACCATCACCGCCATTGCTTATAATAACGGCTTTCCAAATGTCAGCGCCCTCTCCAGTGCCATCCGAAAGAAGTACGACATGTCCCCCAACGAGTTCAGAAAATCCCTGGCAGAGGAGGAACTGACCATTGCCGAGGTGCTGCCTTATGACGAGGTAGAGTACCACACCGTCCGTGAGAACTTGGAGATGCTGGCAGGCTCTGAGCCTGTGAAGGCTTTGGGAATGTATCGTTTCCCCGATCAAATGGACTATGTGGTGGAGGATGTGTCGGTGTTCCGCCCCATCCAGCCCATTTGGAAACAGATGATCAACCTGGGCACACTCAAGAGCCTTACCAACATTAACACCAAATCCCACCTGACACTGTTGCAGGAGGAGATCGGCTTTAAGTATGGCCGCATTGAGGGCGTGCTGACGGAGGACTCCATGCCCATGATGCCCAGCGGGCAGTACAACTTCTCCCAGTTTGACCGCGCTATGGAACTGCTGCTGTCGCTGAAGCTGACACCATTCCTCGATCTGTCCTTCAAGGATGACTACAATACCCTCGTTACCCGCTCGGAGAATCTCTACCGCGGTGACAGTCCACGCCGCCAAATCTCGGAAAAGGCGTTTTATGACAAGGCCTCGGCGTTGATTCGCCATTGCATCAACACCTTCGGTGCCGGTGAAGTAGAGAAGTGGGGTGTGGAGCTGTGCGCCCTCCACGATGTGGCGCTGGAATTTTTGGAGACACCGGAGGAGTACGCACGCCGTTTCCGCCTTACTTATCAGATGATCAAGGCGTGGCTGCCCAATATGTCCGTAGGCGGCCCTGAGGCACATATCGCCAAGGATAATACATTTATTGAAGAGGTGGCGGACTATCTCCACCAGTGGGGAATACGACCCGATTTCCTCTCCCTCTGCGCTGTGCCCTACGAGCCTGCCACCGCAAGCGGCGAGAAGGGTCACTATATCATCGCCTCTGATCCCGGATATATCCGCAATCGCGTGGAGAGTGTCCGCAACATGATTTATCAGCGTTTTGGCGCACATATGCCTATTTGGCTTACGGTGTTCAGCCCCGATATCCGTACCCGTAACCATGTGAACGACAGCGCCTACCAAGCCACCTTTATTACGAAAAACACCCTCGACCTCATCGACTTGGTGGATGTGATCGGCTACTGGCAGCTGTCGGATATTGATGCTGAGTATATCGACACCACCCGTATCCTTTTCGGCGGTACGGGCATCATCTCCAAGGACGGTTTGAAAAAACCGGGTTTCGGCGCGCTGAAACGGCTGAGCAGCATCAACACCCTTCTTATCCGCAAAGAGCCCAATTTGCTGGTGACCACCAACGGTATCAATACCTATAACATTGTTCTTTGCAACCATGCCCGTTTTACGGATATTTATTGTCTCAGCAACGGCGAGGGTGTCAACTACGATAACGCCTATACCGTCTTTAGCGAGGCAGCGACAAAGAACATCAGCATCACCCTCAACGGTGTGCAGAACGGACACTATAAGGTCATCACCATGACCTTGAACCGTGAAAACGGCAGCTTGTTTGACGAGTGGCTGGGCTACGGCATCATTGACGGCCTGCAGCCCCATGATATCCATTATCTGCAGGACATTGTCCATCCCCAGCGCATGGTGCGCTACCATGACTGTCAGGACGGCACATTAAAGCTCACCATGCAGATGCTGCCCCATGAGGTGAAGTTCCTCCTTGTCCTCCGTGAGCTGTGAGCAAAAAGTGATAAAGAGAATTGCCCCGATGGTTCCTTTTACAAGGAGTACCATCGGGGCAATGACTATTTTTTAACGAGAAACGGGGAAAATGGCAAAAAATCGAAGTGCTTTTTTATCCTAAATTTTGTCCAAGAGGAAAAAAGAAGCGAACGGGATGATTTTTTGGTGGAAAGCGGGCAGGAATTTGGGTGTGGAATCGTATTTGACATGGTATGGTAATGGCATAGAATTAGGGCAGTGGGCTCTTTTGGGAGCGTTGGTAAACTGCACTTTTAGATTCGGAACATAAATCAAACTATGGAGGTAGATTCTAATGAAGAAGCTGAAGATCGGTCTGGTTGGCTGCGGCGGTATCGCCAACAATAAGCATATGCCTGCACTGGCCAAGCTGGCTGACAAGTGTGAGATGGTGGCTTTCTGCGACATCCTCATTGAGCGCGCCGAGAAGGCTGCCAAGGAGTACGGTACTCCCGATGCCAAGGTCTACACCGACTATACTGAGCTGCTGGCCAATCCCGATGTGGATGTGGTCCACGTGCTGACCCCCAACGTTGCTCACCGTCCCATCACCGTGGCTGCTTTCGAGGCCGGTAAGCATGTTATGTGCGAAAAACCCATGGCCCATTCCTCTGCCGATGCTCAGGCCATGCTGGACGCATGGAAAAAGAGCGGCAAGAAGTTCACCATCGGCTATCAGAATCGCTTCCGTCCCGAGATCCAGATGCTGCGCAAGTGCTGCGACAACGGCGAGCTGGGCGAGATCTACTTCGGTAAGGCACACGCTGTCCGTCGCCGCGCCGTTCCCACCTGGGGCGTGTTCCCCAACAAGGCTCTGCAGGGTGGCGGCCCCCTGATCGACATCGGCACCCACGCCCTCGATCTCACGTTGTGGCTGATGGACAACTATAAGCCCGTGTCCGTCACCGGTCAGGTGTTCTACAAGATGGGCAACCTGCCTCAGGCCACCGAGGGCAATATGTTTGGCCCCTGGGATCCCGAGACCTACGAGGTGGAGGATTCCGCTTTCGGTATGATCAAGTTTGAAAACGGCGCTGCCATCCAGCTGGAGGCCGCATGGGCACTCAATGTCCAGACCTCCCGTGAGGCTTCCACCACCCTGTGCGGCACTAAGGCCGGCGCAGAGGTCTACTCCGGCATGAGCTTCCCCAACAATAAGCTTATCATCAACCGCGGTCACAACGGTATGCTGACCGATGAGGAGATCTGCGGCGCAGGCAACGTGGCCTACTTTGAGGGCGGTCTGGGTGAGGAGCCCGGTCTTGCCGAGGCACGTCAGTGGCTGGATGCCATCGCCAATGATGGTGAGCCTCTGGTCAAGCCCGAGCAGGCATTCAAAGTCACCCAGATCCTCGAGGCTATTTACGAGTCCTCCGCTACCGGTAAGGAAGTCATTCTGGGCTAATCCATCTACACTACAGGGTCAGACTGCGGTCTTACCCTGTCATGGCATATTTTGAAAGGAGTCGATCCACATGAGCAGAATTAAGACCTGCGTGAGCCTGTACAGCTTGCAGGATGAGTATCTCAATCACCGCATGGATCTTCTGGGCTGCATGCGCTACGCTAAGGAATGCGGCGCTGAGGGCGTGGAGATCCTGCCCGACCAGATGATCAAGGGCGCGCCCCACCCCTCCGAAGAGGAGCTTAATAAGTGGCACGCTGCTGTGGCTGAGACCGGTCTCAAGCCTGTTATTGCCGACGTATTTTTGAACACCAACCTCTATAAGAACCGCTCTTTGACCCATAAGGAGTGCATCGACCTGCTGATCGACGAGATCAAGCTGGCTGACAAGATGGGCATCCGCATGCTCCGCTTTGTCTCCATGGTGCCCTACTGGGTTCTCGAGCCCCTGCTGCCCTACTGCGAGCAGTACGATGTCACCGTAGCTGTGGAAGTCCATGCCGGTATGGCTTTCGATGAGCCTGCTACCCTGTCCTTCATCGAGGAGATGAAGCGCCTCGATAGCAAGTACATCGGCCTCGTCATCGACACCGGTATCTTCTGCCGCCGCTTCCCCCGCGTGGTGCGCCGGTATGAGGAGTCTGTTGGCTCCAGCCCCGTGATGTTTGACTTCATCGAGTCCACCTTCGATGATAACGGCAACGATTTCCACCAGTACATGAAGAAGGCTGGCTGGAAGTTCCCCGCCGAGATCGATGCCCAGCTCAATGACCACGACCGCATGATGGCACACATCATGGACGGCTATGAGAACTATCCCTACGAGGTGTTGGACGAGTATCTGCCCTATATCAAGCACTTCCACTTCAAGATGTTCGAGATGACCGAGGAAGGCCCCGAGTATTCCATGGATTACAAGAGTCTCCTGCAGTATCTCCACGATCACGATTGGGATGGCTATGTGTCCACCGAGTATGAGGGCAACCGCTTCACGCTGGATGGCATGCCCATGCAGGAGAAGAAGCAGGTGGCCATGCAGCAGGCCTATGTGCAGGCTTGCTTGAAGGAAATTCAGGGCTAAGGAGGAGTAGGGCATGTTTGATAACAACGTATTTATTGCAGGTACTTGCACCAACGCTGTAGAGAACGGCGCTGTGGTGGGCTACGAGCTGCAGACGAACATCACTTACTACCGCGGCATCCCCCTGTCCATGGTGGAGTTTATCAAGGTGGAAGTGGACGGTGTCGAGGCCAATGTGGAGGATATCCGCATCAGCGTGGATCATAACGACTGGTTCACCATGAAGGAGGCCGAGACCGTCACCACTTACAAGTGGGAGTACGGTGAGCCCCTGTACATCCGCGTGCTGGGCGAGGGTTTGAGCGTTGGCAAGCACAAGGTGCAGCTGACGGTGGCGACCCGTACCGCCTATATTCCCGTCCCGCTGGTGGGCGTGAAAGTGCGCGAGGTAGAGATCGCCTAAAAAAAGAGCCCTGCGGGGCTCTTTTTTACAATTGCCTGTCGCTTTTTACGGAAAGGTCATGTATAATATAGAAAACGATAAATTTTAGAGAAATCGAGGGATCACCTATGGATAAGTTTGTATTTGGTATCGACCTTGGCGGCACTACCGTCAAGCTGGGTCTTTTGAGCGTTGATGGCGTGCTGAAGGAGAAGTGGGAGATCCCCACGTGCACGGAAAATGGCGGCGAGAAGATTTTGCCCGACATTGCCGCCTCCGTGAAGGAGAAGATGGCTGCGCTGAACATTGCCACCGAGCAGGTGCTGGGCGCTGGCCTTGGTGTTCCCGGCGCAGTGCTGGAGGATCGCTACGTCAAACCCTGTGTCAACCTCAACGGCTGGGGCGGCGATGTGGCAGGCGCACTTTCTGAACTGTGTGGCTTCCCCGTCAAGGCTGTCAATGATGCCAATGCTGCGGCGCTGGGCGAGATGTGGCGCGGCGGCGGTGCAGGCAGCGACAATGTGGTGTTCGTTACGCTGGGCACCGGTGTTGGCGGCGGCATCATCGTGGGGGGCAAGCTCCTCTCCGGTGTCCATGGCGCAGCAGGTGAGCTGGGTCATATTAAGATGAATCCCCACGAGACGGAGTGCTGCGGCTGCGGCAAGAAGGGCTGCTTGGAACAGTACGCCTCCGCTACGGGCGTGGTGCGTGTTGCCAAGAAGCTGCTGAGTGAGTCCGATGCGCCTTCCGCTCTCCGCGAATTTGCCGATGTCAGCGCCAAGAATGTGTTCGACTGCGCCAAGGCAGGCGATGCCATGGCACAGGAGGTGGTGGACACCTTCGGCCGCGTGCTGGGCCGTGCGCTGGCCAATGTTTCCTGCGTGTGTGACCCCGAGGTGTTCGTTATCGGCGGCGGTGTCAGCGCGGCGGGAAAAATCATCCTCGATGCCATTGAGGAGAACTTCCGCGCCAATGCCTTCCCTGCATCTGAGGAAACCCGCTTTACGCTGGCAGTGCTGGGCAACGATGCCGGTGTCTACGGCGCAGCCCGCTTGATTCTGGGCGCATAACTTCCGATACTGAAAAAACGCCATTCCTGCCTATGGAATGGCGTTTTTTGTCATCTTCGGGGGAAATGGGGAAAAGGAATTGCAGAAATTGCCCTTTCGGGAAAAACACTTGCCTGCGGCGAAGGATTGGGGTAGAATAAGAAAAAATCAACAGGAGGGCGCGTATGCAGTTTTGGAAGATGAACGGCGCGGGTAATGACTTCGTGGTGCTGAATAATATGGATGGCAGCATAGACCCCAAGCAGTACGGCTACTTGGCAAAAACGCTGTGCCATCGCCACCTGTCGGTGGGCGCGGACGGCTTGATGGTGGTGGAGCAGCCCACCATGGGCGGCGACTATCGCATGGCCTTTTATAACTCCGATGGCTCTATGGGGGAGATGTGCGGCAACGGCGCACGGTGCATCAGCCGCTACGGCTATGAAAACGGTCTCGCAGGCGAGGTACAGCGCATTGAGACCACCGCAGGTCTCGTAACAGGTCGCCGCCTTGACGAGCGCCACTATCGGGTACGGCTCAACGACCCCTGCAATATGCGCTTTGATTTGCCCTTGGAGGTGGAGGGCGTGACCTATTCCGTCTCTTATGTAGAGCTTGGCAACCCCGGTATTCCCCATGCGGTGGTGCCTGTGGAGAATTTGCGGGACTACGATGAAGCTGCCCTCTTCCGCTTGGGTCGTGCCTTGCGGTATCACCCCGCTTTCCCCAAGGGGGCAAACGTGAATTTCTATGAGATCATCGGCGAGAACCACCTCTATGAGCGCACCTATGAGCGCGGCGTGGAGGATTTCACCTACGCCTGCGGTACGGGTACGGGCTCTGTGGTGACGGTGGTGACACTGAAGGGCAAGGTCAGCGGCAAAAATGTAGCGGTGGACATGGCGGGCGGCCGATTGACCATCGATGTGGAGCGTGAGGGCGAGCAAATTACCGACCTCTATTTGACAGGCCCCACCAACATCGTCTGCAAGGGCGAGATTACCGATGAGGAGCTATAATTACCATGATTTGCAATAATCTCTCCGTGGTGAACGGACATTTACACTTTGCAGGGCAGGACACGGTGGCGCTGGCGCAGCAGTATGGCACGCCCCTGTACCTGTTGGATGAGGACTATATCCGCCATCAATGCCGCGTGTATAAGGCGGCCTTCCAAAAGCATTTTGGTGCGACCTCCCGCCCTCTCTATGCCAGTAAGGCTAACTCCTTCCGTCGCATGTATGAAATCATGACGGAAGAGGGCATGGGCATCGATGTGGTGTCCCCCGGCGAAATCTATACCGCCTACAGCGCAGGGTATGATTTGGCCCATGCCTACTTCCACGGCAGCAATAAGACTGACGGCGACATCGCCTACGCTATGGACTGCGGTGTGGGCTACTTTGTGGCGGACAACGTGGAGGAAGTCAGCGCTATTGAGGCGGAGTGTGCCCGCCGCGGCACGCGGCAGAAGGTGCTGCTGCGCCTCAGCCCCGGCATTGACCCCCACACCTATGAGGCGGTGGCAACGGGTAAGGTGGACTCCAAGTTTGGCGCTGCCATCGAAACGGGACAGGCTGAGGAAATTACCCTCTTTGCCCTCTCTCAGCCCCATGTGGAGCTGGTGGGCTTCCACTGTCACGTGGGCTCGCAGGTGTTCGGCGAGGATATTTTCCAGCGTGCCGCTGCTATTATGCTGGAGTTTGTGGCGCTCATGGAGCGTAAGCACGGCTTTAAAACCCAGCAGCTGGATTTGGGCGGCGGCTACGGCGTGGCCTATAGGGAAGATGACCCCCGTTTGGATGTGGAGGAGAAGGTGGCCGAGGTGGCGGCTTCTATTAAGGACGCCTGCGCCCGACTCGGCATCGATATGCCGGAGATCCACATGGAGCCGGGCCGCAGCATCGTGGCGGCGGCGGGCATGACCCTCTACACCGTGGGCGCGGTGAAGAAGATTCGCGGCTACAAGAATTACGTTTCCGTAGATGGCGGTATGGGGGACAATCCCCGCTACGCCCTGTATAAGTCGGCCTACACCTGCTATCTTGCCAACAAGATGGAGGAGGCGGGAGACTTTACCGCCGATGTGGTGGGTCGCTGCTGCGAAAGCGGCGATATCCTGCAGCCCAATGTCACTATGAGCGCCACGGTGCAGCGTGGTGACACGCTGGCAGTGTGCACTACGGGTGCATACAACTATTCCATGGCCTCCAATTATAACCGCCTGCCCCGTCCGCCCGTGGTGATGCTCCGCGGCGGCAACGAGAGCTATGTGGCGGTGCGCCGTGAGAGTTTTGAGGACTTGTGCCGCAACGATGTGTAAATAAAAAAGAAAGCCCCGAGGGGGCTTTCTTTTTTCAGTTTGTCAAAGAACCCATGTTTTTGTTAGGCAAAGACAGGGGTTCTTG
>CAYTOO010000005.1:0-7009 GCA_964439545.1 uncultured Oscillospiraceae bacterium
GGCGGATTGTCAACAAAAATTTTCAAATTTTTGAGATTTTTTTATGAGAGCCATTTTAGGGGCTTATTTCGCCTAATCTCCGCTGCACCGCAGGGCAGACGATGGCGGCTAAAATTACCTTCACGGCATCGAAGGGCAGGAAGGGGACACAGCCCAGCATAAGGAGCTTACCGAAGGAGAAGTCGCTGTGAAGATAGCCGTTGAGAATGAGGGTCATGTAGGGCAGCCCCACCACATAGAGAACGGCAAGACCTGCCACACAGGCCAAGACCATGCGGCGAGGGGTGGTATGTTCGCCAGCAATGCGCCCGATCACATAGGCGGCGGGGATGAGGCCGAGGAGGAAGCCGAAGGTGGGCTGCAGCACGTAGCCAAAGCCGCCGCCCATGGTGAAGATGGGGAGACCGAGGAGACCAAGGGCCACGTAGACCCCTTGGCTGACCGCACCCCATTTTCCCCCCAGCACCGCACCTGCCATGGCGGTAATGAGAAATTGCGCCGTTACCGACACCATCCCCAAGGGCAGGCGCAGGAAGGCGGCGGCTGCCGTCAAGGCGGCAAAGAGGGACACATAGACCAGTTTTCTGATTGTCATGTTCCTCGCCTCCTTCCTGTAGTTTTTACCATACAGGGCGGCTGCGGATTTGTCAAGGGTGGGCGGTTTGCCACTTTACGGCGGCGGGGAATAATGGTAAAATACTCTATTATCACAAAAAGAAGGAGGGGACAACCTCTATGGAATACTATCGCTATGAGGAGGTCACCTCCACCAACGATGTTGCCAAGGACTTGGCGCGGCAGGGCGTTATGGAGGCGGTGGTCATCGCCGAGAGCCAAAGCGCAGGCCGCGGGCGTATGGGGCGCAGCTTTCTCTCGCCTGCGGGGCGGGGACTCTATGTGTCCATGCTGTGGCGTCCTCTTTGCAGTGCCGAGGACTTGCTGCCCTTGACGGCCATGGCGGCTGCTGCGGCGGCAATGGCTATCGAGAAGGCAACTGGGGCGCAGGTGGGCATCAAGTGGCCCAACGACCTTGCGTTAAACGGCAAAAAAATTGCAGGACTCCTCACCGAGCCTGCCCTCAATGGGGACGGCAGCGTGGCCCATGTGGTGCTGGGTTTGGGCTTGAATGTGGGGACGAAAGCGGAAGATTTTACCCCCGATGTGGCAGCCATTGCCTCCTCTTTGGAGATGGAACTAGGCTGCAGCGTGGACATGGCAGCGCTGGAGCGGGAAGTGGTGGAGGCCCTCCATCAAACCCTACGGCATCTGTGTGCCCCCGAGACGTATATTGACGAGTATCGCTGCCGCTGCGTGACCACGGGAAAAATATGTCGTCTGCTGCCCGAGGGCAGCGAGGTGGAGGCGCTGGACATTGACGGGCGCTACGGTCTTGTAGTGCGGCGCGGCGAGGAATTGGAGACCATTCGCAGCGGCGAGGTGTCGGTGCGGGGGCTCTATGGATATGTTTGATAAAGGAGAGTATCAGTGAAAGAACTGTGGACCTTGCTGCTCACCTTTGCCAAGGTGGGCGTGATGACATTTGGCGGCGGCATGGCTATGCTGCCTATTTTGCAGCGTGAAGTGGTGGAAAACCGCGGCTGGGCAACGGAGGCGGAGCTGGCGGACTATTTCGCCATCGGTCAGTGTACCCCCGGCATCATCGCGGTGAATACGGCCACCTTCGTGGGACATAAGCGGGGCGGACTTTTGGGGGCGATTTTCGCCACGACAGGTATGGTGCTGCCCTCGCTGGTAATCATCATGGCGCTGGCGGGCATCATCAATGAGGTTTCCCACATCGCGGCGGTGAAGCACGCCTTTGCAGGCATCCGCGTGTGCGTCTGCGTGCTGATTTTCAACGCCGTGGTGAAACTGTGGCGCAGCGCCGTGAAGGATGTGAAGGGACTTCTCATTTTCGCGGCAGTGCTGGCACTTTCTCTTTTGGTGGATATTACGCCTATCGTGCCTGTGCTGGCAGCGGCGGTGGCAGGTATCCTCATCAAAGTGGCAGGAGGTGCAAAGAAATGATCCTGCTACAGTTATTCTACGAGTTTTTCAAGACGGGACTCTTCGCCATCGGCGGTGGGTTGGCTACGCTGCCCTTTTTGGAGGACATCTCCCGCAGAACGGGATGGTTTACCTCGGCGCAGCTGGCGGATATGCTGGCCATCAGCGAGTCCACCCCCGGCCCTATCGGTATCAATATGGCCACCTATGTGGGCTTTGAAACGGCGGGTATTTTGGGCTCTCTCTGTGCCACGGTGGGCTTGGTGATGCCCTCGGTCATCGTTATTGTCCTTATCACCAAGGTGCTTGAGAAGTTCCGCACTAACTTCTATGTGGAGTCGGCCTTCTACGGCCTGCGCCCCGCCTCTGTGGCCATGGTGGCCTCGGCGGGTATCGGCGTGGCAGTGACCACCCTCCTCGACCTGACGGCGGCGGGATTTTCTGTGCTGCGCTGGCGTGAAATTTTGCTGGCGGTGGTCATCGTGGTGCTGACCAACTTTGTCCCCAAAGTGAAAAAGTTCCACCCCATCGTGTTCATCGCCCTGTCTGCGGCGGTGGGTATCGTCTGTAAGTTCTGAGACGGAAAAAATTAGCACAGCTTATTGCTGAAATCCGATATTTGCAGTTGCAATTTTTTGCGGTGTAGTGTACCATAAAGGGGTCTATATGCTGCTATATTTTGACAAGAAAATTTTTAGATAAAGGGAGAAGAAACTATGGAAGTGTTGAAAGAACGCGTTCGCCGCGAGGGTAAAGTTCTGCCCGGCAACATCATTAAGATCGACGGTTTCCTCAACCACCGTGTGGACACGGCGCTGCTTGGTGACATCGCTGACGAGTTTGCCAAGCATTTTGACATCGACAAGGTCACCGTGGTGCTGACGGCTGAGGCCAGCGGTATCGCACTGGCAACTGCCTGCGCCACCCGTTACGGTGTGCCCATGCTCTTTGCAAAGAAGGCCAAGAGCGACAACATTGAGAGCGGCCTCATTCAGAGCGAGATCTTCTCCTATACGTATAAGAAGAAGGTGACGCTGCTGGTTTCTCAGGAATGGCTCAAGCCCGAGGATAACGTGCTGATCATCGATGACTTTATGGCCAACGGCTACGCTATGGGCGGTCTGCTGGACATCGTCCGTAAGGCAGGCGCAAGCCTGGTGGGTATCGGTGTTGCAGTGGAGAAGGGCTTCCAGGGCGGCGGCGACAAGTTCCGCGCAATGGAGGATGTCCCCTATCACGCACTGGCTGTCATTGAAAAGGCTGACGAGAACGGAATCTTCTTCCGTGGTGAGGTGTAATTATGTACGATTATAAGAATAACGTCCGTCCCGCTGATATGGAGCGCATTACCACTCCCGAGCTGGCTGAGAAGTTCATCGCCGAGCAGGTGGAGGCAGTGCGCGCACAGGTGGGCGATAAGAAGGTGCTGCTGGCTCTCAGCGGCGGCGTGGACTCCTCTGTGGTGGCTGCCCTCCTCATTAAGGCCATCGGCAAGCAGCTGGTGTGCGTCCACGTGAACCACGGTCTCATGCGTAAGGATGAGTCCGAGGCCGTCATCCGCGTCTTTGGCGAGGCCATGGATGCAAACCTCATTTATATCGATGCCACCGACCGTTACCTTGACCTGCTGGCAGGTGTTGCCGAGCCCGAGCGCAAGCGTAAGATCATCGGCGAGGAGTTCATTAAGATCTTCGGCGAAGAGGCTGACAAGCTGGAGGACATCGCTTTCCTCGGTCAGGGCACCATCTATCCCGACATCCTCGAGTCCAAGGATTCCGTGAAGGCACACCACAACGTGGGCGGTCTGCCTGCATGGATGACTATGGAGCTGGTGGAGCCTGTGAAGCTGCTGTACAAGGATGAAGTCCGCGTGGTGGGCGAGGCACTGGGCCTGCCCCACAGCATGGTCTATCGTCAGCCCTTCCCCGGTCCCGGTCTCGGTGTCCGTTGCCTGGGCGCTATTACCCGCGACCGTCTCCACGCTCTGCGTGAGGCTGATGCCATCCTCCGCGAGGAGTTTGACAACAACGGTCTCAACCACGTGTGGCAGTATTTCGTGGCTGTCCCCGACTTTAAGAGCGTGGGTGTCCGCGATGGCAAGCGTTACGAGGGTTGGCCCGCCATCATCCGCGCCGTCAATACCGTGGATGCTATGACCGCCACCATCGAGGAAGTGCCCTACGCTGTGCTGCATAAGATCACCGAGCGTATCACCCACGAGGTGGAGGGCATCAACCGCGTCTGCCTCGATCTCACGCCGAAGCCCATCGGCACCATCGAGTGGGAATAAGACTACAAATCCCGCAAACCCTTTATTCAAGAGGGTTTGCGGGATTTATTTTTGTCTTTTGACCCCATTTTGACCTTCAAAACAAGAGTTTTTTACTGCTTAAAATGGATTCTATCAGCGGCGGAAAATTTTTTAAGGGGGAAAAGTAGGGGAAAATGTATTGAGAAGTTTTTGAAAATAGAGTACATTTAAAGTATGCATAATAATTTTATGGAGGTATAGGATATGCCGTTTACCTTTGTGCGTGCTTTAGAATTCGAAGGAATAGAGGTTGATGCAGCGCTTTCTCCGATTAGACCGATGGATATGGGTTTGAGCGCAGCACCTGTGTTTATTGATGAAAGAATCACAGCCGTTTCAAAACGGTGTGGATTTGAATGTTGCGAGGAAGGCTTTATTAGGATCACAAGAGATCCGTATTCTGACAGTCAATTAATACATATAGCGGCGCCGGCCTGGTATGGTGGTGGACATGGAGAACGCAAGAAATTACGAGGGTGTTTTAGAGAAGCCCTTTCGCTGGCGTTACATCAAGGTCTGAAGTCAATAGCGTTTCCTCTGTGCTTTGCATGTGATTATAGTGATATGCTGAGGTATCAATCAAAACTGCTGTAATTTGTTTCTTCATTCGATTTTCTCCTTGTAATGTTGGTCCAAAATAAATCAACAGCATTTTTTATTAAGAGAGTAATATTACATCCATGTAGATAAAGGGGAAAGAAATGATAATATGGTTGTCTCAAAAACTCTCAATATCCTATCCGAAAATAGTCCAAATACTTCTTGAAGCGATCCTGTGCAGTGAGGCAGGTATCCAACAGGTACCCCTGTTCACGATCCCACTCTTTGAGTCCACGGTAATAGAATAGCTTCAAATTATCCTCGATGATGAAAGGAACGATGTTGTGTTTCAAGCACTCCTTGAAGAGAATGAGACGCCCCACACGACCATTTCCATCTTGGAAGGGGTGAATACGCTCGAAAGCCACATGGAATGCTACAATGTCGTTGAAAGTCTTGACCGGTAGCGCGTTGTAGGAGGCCAGCAGAGATTGTATTTCTTCTGCCACATTCTCGGGTGCTGTCGTTTCCTCTCCACCGACCTCGTTAGGAAAGCGCTTATACTCACCCACGGCAAACCAGTCCTTGCGGCTGTCGGCGGTAGCGCTTTTCAGTGTTGCGTGCAGCGCCTTAATGAATTTCTCGCTGAGTGGATTTCCCGCCTGTGCGATCACCATATCAATGCAGCGGAAGTGGTTGGCGGTCTCAATTACATCGTCCACATTTACCGCCTCGTCTGTAAAGCCGATGGTGTTAGTCTCGAAGATATAACGGGTTTGATCATGGCTGAGGCGACTGCCTTCGATGTGATTGGAGTTGTAGGTGAGGTCAACCTGCACCTTGTGATAGATGCCGCCGCGTCTGCCGGCGGATTTTTCCTCCCGCAGGATTTGGAGCAGGGAAGGGGAGGTCTGCTTTTTTCTGGCTCTTTCTGGCTTTTCCGCATCAGCAGGAATGTACCAAGTTTTGCCGATAAAATTGGCATCGGCAATGCGCCCTTGGGCACAGTAATTTCGCACGCTGCGTTCAGAAAGTCCCCATTTTTTAGCTATATTTGCAACAGATTCGTATTCCATAGTTACACTCCTATTACAGTTTCGTGCATATAGTATACCATGTTATCGGCAAAATATCAACATTATTGAGACTGCAACTGAATTATAGTTGCCGATAAAGGAGCTGGTATCAATAGGCATCTGCTCCGGTGTTCGTGCGCATCTGTTTTTCCTTCTTCACCATTGCCACCTCCAAATTGTATTTACTATTATAAAAAGGTAGACATCATGGTGAATCATGTGCCTACCCTTACATTGATTATAAGAGTCAACCCCCGGCTCTGCTGGGGAAAACGAGAGCCTATGTCTTTGTTCATGTTTGAAATGCCCAATAAAGTACCGCCTGGCAGCAAAAGCAGCCAGGCGGCTGTCCCTCCCTTTAGATTGAAACTGACCCGCACGATCTAGTAACAATCAAGACCTGCCACAAAACTAGCCGACTACCCATTGATGTAGGTAAGCATAGCAAAGATGAAGATACCAAAGTCAATTAACAGCGCCAGCACATCATTAGTTTTCATAGCAAATCCTCCTCAAAGAAACCAGGAGGGACATCTGTTTATAGTATGTAACTGTAAGAATAAAATGTCAAGATACAATGGCTATAAGTTTTAATATCGGTAAAAAAAGCAGAATTTTTGTTTTAATGTCGGCGTGATATATTGCCCCTTTTCTCGCTTTTTTTCACAATAAGGCCCCGTGACAGTTATGCATAGTAACAAAACATTGTGAAATTTGAAACTATTGTTGAATTTTGTTACTTTTTAAGCTATAGTAAATCCAGTTTAAACCAGTAAAGTGACCGTTTGGTAACTACCCTACAAAAGTACATATTTTCAACAATAGAGGTGCGAAGAACAAGGTAGCCGACCGATGCTAACGGAAAGGGCTCCGGATGGGGCCGGTGAATGTGTTCGTTGCCGAAAGTGCATGGGATGCCCTTTTCTGTGTGCTTGGACCCTCCGCCCAGTGCGTAGGGGCTGTCATGTGAGGAGCATGGTGCGCTATTGAACGAGAAAGCTCGTTCGATAGCGTTTTTTATTACAAAAAAGCGCGAAAGCCCTAGGGCTTTCATATTTTCCGATGGAAAATATGA
>CAYTOO010000005.1:7109-39230 GCA_964439545.1 uncultured Oscillospiraceae bacterium
GAAAGCCCTAGGGCTTTCATATTTTCCGATGGAAAATATGATTTACTTTGTTGTGATAACTGCTTTGGCAGCTTCACATAGAGCGAAAACATTGAAAGAGAAAATTTAAGAGAAATGAGGGAATGCAAATTGAGAAAGAAATTGGTAAGCTGCATACTTGTGGTGTGCATGCTGCTGACCATGCTACCGACCATGGCATGGGCAGAGGACGAAGTTCCGTCCGTTGAACTGACGGAAACTCCCGTTGTGGAACAGACCGAGCAGCAGGAGCAGCAGCCTGCACCCGTGGCGGAGTTTGACGGCACGCTGGACATCGCCGATGGTTCCATCGTGATCACTGCCACCGGCTATACGCAGGGTGATGCAGCTGAGGAGACCGCCTACACCGGCGATTATGTCATTACGCAGTCCGCCACGGACACGCTGTCAAATTATATCCACATCAACGGTGGTACCCATAATATCACCTTGAATGGTGTGAAATTGAATGGCTGGTTAAAGGGCAATGAAAGTGATACTAAAAATGACAAGGGACCATTTTTTGTTGACGGCAATGCAACTGTAACTCTGACCCTCATTGGCACAAATAATCTGAACACTACTGAAAAGAGTGCGGCTCTTGAAGTGGTTTCCGGAAGCACGGTGACCATCAAGGTGCCTGACGGGCAGAATGATACCTATGGTACGTTGACTGCAGAGAACACCAACGACAGAGAGTGTGCCGGTATTGGCAGCTCGCGCTGGCGTTCTGCGGGTACTGTGATTATTAAAAGTGGTACTGTAGTTGCAAAGAGTGCTACAAATGGGCATGTTTCTGGTATCGGCCCTGGCAGACGACAGGATATGGAGAAGATCGAAATTGCTGGCGGCGTAGTGACTGTCACTGGCGGGACCGCTATGGGCTGTGAAGGAGATACCAATACCAAAGTCAACACTCTGGAAATCTCCGGAGGTACTTTGACCAGTTCTCTCGGCATCTCTGCTGATAGCTATGACATCACCGGCGGTAATATCATCGCCGCAAGTGGTCTGCCTGAGACTGACAGCAACAGCCGCAAGTTGGCAAAGCTGTACGTGGTAGGTACAAGCGGTGCAGCTAAGGCAAATACCGAAGTCGAAGTTACCGTAACCAACGGTACTCCTTGGAAGTCTATTACTGATGCAGAAGGTATCATCACCACCTATCTGCACGATAGCGATAAGGTCAATGGTACCGATAAGCTGAACGGCGGCTGGCTCATTGGTGGTACCTGCACCTGTGCCCCCACCGCTTTTGACTGGGGCAGCACCATTTCCACCGCAGAGGTCTTTAGCACTGCTATGACCGTTCCTGTGGAAGTGACTGTGGACAAGTGCTCCATGCCCATCCATAAGTTGGATGATGTGGAGTGGACTGTTACCGAGGGCAACGCCGTAAAGAACGGCGACAAGCTGACGCTGAATCCTGCGGCTACGGATTACATCGTTGTGCTGAAGGCTACTTTGGGTTCTGCGACACTGAACACGGATACCCATACTATCAATGTCAAGGCTGACAGCACCATCAAGAGCATTGATATCGGCAATGGCCCTGTGACCGTGGAGGCTGCTGCCGAGGCCGGTAAGGTCGTTTACAAGCAGGATGGTGCCGTAGTTTACACCGTTGACGAGAGCGAAAAGGTCGTGATCTTCGGCACATACTCCTACAATACTGGGAATATCAATGCGATCCATATCAAAGATTGCAGCCCCACCATCGTGCTTGAGAATGTTACCCTCTCTGATGCGGCTAGTCCTAAAAATGAGTATTTGTCTACCGTTCTGATTGAGGGTACGGATGCTACTGCTGATCACGCCAAATTGCTTATCAGCGGAGAAAACAAGATCGTGCGCTCGTTTGACGGAGGTAATTCTAGAGCATATTGCGGTATTGAGGTTAAGAACGCAGAGCTGACCATCGACTGTGTAGAGGAGAGCGGTTGTAGCGATGCAGAATGCCCGCATAAATTGATCATCGATATGGGAGGCGGCGCGTTAAGTCCTCGTGGTGCTGGTATTGGTACGAGATTCGCCTATGAGGTTGATGGGGCTGAACCCGACGGATTTACGTTGAACATTGATGGCGGTTATGTCCAAGTTAATCAAAGATCCGGCTACGCCGCTGCGATCGGTACTTGCTGGGTGAGTGGTAATACGATGACCAAGGAGTTTGCCATCAACATCAGCGACGGTTATGTCCTGACGGAAGTTAAGGATAGTACTACGGCAATCGGTACCGGAAGAACAAGCGAGGCTTTATCCAATACAGATAACATGAGCATCAGTATCACCGGTGGCGTGGTTAAGGCTACTGCTACTGCGGTAAGTACTAACGGCGGGAAACCAACGATCAATGCAGGCAATCTCGTTGTCTCTGGTGATGCCGATGTGACCGTTAAGGGGAGCATCAGCGCAGATAGCGTTGAACTGAAGGATAATGCGAAATTGGATTTGGGGAAGAAAGATGGTTGGAGTGAAGAAATGGGTACCGACCCCGGCGGTAGCATTAGTAACGGATATAACGGCGCGGATGGTCCGGTTCTCGGCACTACGGCTGTTAAAGTAAGCGATTTTGCATCCCTCACCGCTGCTGGTGGTATCAATGGCAGCCTTGAGGCATCCGGTGCCGCAAGCGTGAAAATCAATGGTGCCGCCCTGGCTGATGAGTATGGGGATCCTCCTGTTGTTGGCGGTGTCAGCGGTAATGTGACCGTGGGTGCCGGTTCCTCCGTCACTGTGGCTGAGGAGATCGGCGGTACCTTGATTGTCAAGGACGGTGGCTTCATCAACGATACCAAGATGACTGAGGACATCACCGTTGCCACGCCCGATGGCAAAACGTTCACCCCGAATGATGACGGTACCTTCACGCCGAGCGAGGGAATCCTCGTAAACGATGACGGTACGATCACCGCCCCCGCCGGTTCTACCGTCACCAAGGAAGATGGTTCCAGCGTGGAGCTGAGCGATGGCGGTGACGTGGCAGCTGACGGTGGTATCACTGCCGGTGGTACTGTGGTCACCAAGGACAAGGATGGCAAAACGGTTTCCACCGTTGTCGTCCCTGATGGCAAGACTGCCACCGTGGGTTCTGATGGTAAGATCACTGCCCCCGCAGGTACTACCGTCACCGACAAGGACGGCAAGGAGAATACCCTTACCATCGGCGGTACTGTCACTGCTGACGGTACGGTGAAGCATAACTCCTATGGTTACTACATCCCCACCACAACCCCCTCTGACAAGCCCGCGGATAATCCTGCAGATAAGCCCGCCGACAAGCCCGCAACGACGACTCCCGTCACGCCTCCTGCAGAGGAAGTTGTGACTCCCGCACCCGAGGACAAGCCTGCTGTGGACGAGCCCGTGGTGGATGAGCCTGTGGTGGACGATCCCGCAGTGGATGTGCCCGCAGATGACACTGAGCAGGGCGGCGGTGCAGGTCTGTGGATCGGTATCGGCATCGTGGCGCTGGCTGGCGCTGTCGGAGTGCTGGGCAGCATGGCTGTGCGCAAGAAAAAACGCGATTAAAGCATAGTTTTACTGGGCAACAGACTTTCTATTCTCCATTTTGTTCTCCTTTCGCAACGGAGGAACGGTGTCGCCCAGCGGCACCGCTCCTTCAGCGGGAGCGAGAATATCACCGAACATGGCATATCGTGGAGGCGTTACATGGCTCAGCAAGTAACATTTAATCGGCAGGATTATCACCGGCTTCAGCAGCTTGGGGCGAACATCGTCCACTATAGAAAGCAGCTCGGCCTGTCGCAAGAGAAAATGGCCGAGAAAGCGGATATCAGCCGCGCGCATCTGGCTCGCATTGAGCAAGGTATGGGCGCAGCATCGCTGCCGTTGCTGTTTTCCATCAGCGATGCGCTGGAGATCCCGCTGAAAGACCTATTTGATTTCTCTGAGGAAAACTGATATGTGGAGGGCGAAAGCATGGATAAAGCGCGCCACCTTGCCAATTTTAAGCAAGCGCTGTACGAATTGTTTGGTATCGGACACGACCAAGGATTGGATACGACGGAGTTCCTTCCCTTTTCTCCCTCCGTCGGGAAACGCCTTGAGGTCGACCGTTGCCGGAACTGGCTCCACGCGGTCAGTGGAGCTAGTCCCACAGCGCACTGCACCGCGCGAATCTACGCGCAGTTTATGCCGGAGCTCCGAGTGCTCTACGGCGAATAATGGCTGATGTGCTTTGGGAAGTACTCCTGTTCTCCTTTCTGCAGACGGGACGGCGTTGTTGCGTGGCGCCGTCTCCTCTGCGGGAGAGAAGCACAGCAAAACACAAACAAACTATCAAACTTCATTCTTCATGTCTCCTAATTTTTCGCGCAATCTCTCCTCTCTGAGGGACGGTGTTCGGTGTGAGCACCGTCACCTCGAGGGAGGGAGGAGTTGATCCAGCGTACGAGAAAAGGAGGCCGATTAAAAACTACATATGGCTGAAGAGAAACGTGATATCTTTGGAGATCTTAAAAAGCTCGTTCAATGCGAGTATATATCTGATTTGAGAGTGGAGCCCTATGTGATGGCGGCAAAAAGAATAATGACCGAACTGGATTTGTCGCGCTATCCTCTTGAAGCGATTGAAAATGTGGCCGAGTATTTGTTTGACCAACACCCGTGCTTTGCAGACCACGAACAGGCAGAAGCGTTTTTTGATACTTTGAAAAGCACGGCGAGAACCTAATTTATCTTCATTCTCTTATCGGAACAAAGAGAAGGAAATAGAGTGAGAAAACAGAGGAGCTATGTGGGGCTCCTCTGCTTTCGCGCCTCACGGGTAATGTCTCATTTTATACAATATGCGCGGGGAATCCCCCAAAACTCCTATCCTATGACATCTTTCTGCTGAGATTTTGACTTTAATGGTGCCTTTGCACCGACAACGCGAAAGCCACCCCGTTTGGGGTGGCTTTTGTGCGCTTAGGGGATCATTTGATGATGGAAGGGGAAGGCAGATTGCCAAACCAGATGTGGGATCTTGGTGGTTGTTCGGACATAAGAAAGGCGATATAATGAAAAGGTAAAAGGCATTGCCTAGAGAACTATTCTGCGCTTTTGAAATAAAAAAGTTCCCCAAAACATTGACTATCCTCTTGCACGTTGGGGAATAATATTGTATACTACAATCAAAAAAGTTCCCCAAGGAGGTTGCTATGGAAAACAATTACTCCAAGATTCAGGAATTGCTGCATCAGAAAGCCGACTATCAATCGCGGTTGAATCTGATTCCATATGAAGGTACGCCAGAGGTTAAAGATAGAGAGGGACAGAAGTACCTTTATATGCGCAAGCGTGTCGGCAGCCGCTTGACCTCGACCTATGTGGATGCCTACTCTGACGAACTGTATCAGCTGCTGCTCCGTAACGCCAGAGAGACCAGAGAACTGCGCAAGTATATCCGCCAAGTGGAGAAGGAGCTGGCTGCTCTGGGCTATGAAGAGAGAGACCTATCGCCCCGTGTGATGCTGAACCTCGACTTCGCCAGAGTCAACATGAAAGCGAACATCTATGACCAAGCGGTGTTGGAGGGGGTTGCCACCACATTCCCTCAGACGGAGGACGTCATTGAAAACGGCATCGTATCCGGCGTGACTGCAACAGATGTGCAGAAGATTTTGAACTTGAAGCACGCGTGGGAGTTTATTTTGGACAAAGATGTGCTCAGCTACGGCACTGATTATGACATTCTCTGCCACATTGCAAAATTGGTCAACGAGGGATTCTATGCCGATGGTGGTCGTATCCGCGGTGTCCCAGTGGCTATTGGCGGTACAAGCTATATCCCGCCTCTGCCTATTGCGACCGTTGTCAAAGAGAGTCTTGAGGCGATCATTCAGCAGGACAGCGAGGCTGTGGACATCGCCATTGATCTGTGCCTTTACTGCATGAAAACGCAGGTCTTCAACGATGGTAACAAGCGGGCGGCTGTAATCTTTGCCAATCACTTTATGATCTCCAAGGGACAGGGTTTACTTGTAATCCCGGAAAGCCATGTATCGGAGTTCAAGGGCCTGTTGGTGGCCTACTACGAGGATCGAGATAACGGCGAGATCAGAAAATTTATGCGCGAAAAGTGCTGGCGGAACTTTTGAGACCTGACCCATCTTTGACCCCAAATGCTGCGGTAAAACAGTATAATATAGGATATGAATTATGATGAATCCGTTGGATATGTTGGTATTGGTATTTATAGGGATGAGCACGGCGAGCTTGCTGGCGATCTGCATGATGTTCCTGATGAAAAAGGAGATTGGGAAAAAGATTGCATTCTATTTTCTGTCCGTGCAGGGAATGCTGATCAGCTGGATGAACGCTAAGATGACGCCGGCCACCTATCCCACTGAGCGGGCTCTCGGCTGGGCGCTTGGAGGACTGTGCGTAGTTGCGTTGCTGTTAGAAGTTTGCGGCAAGAGTGAGAAGTATTCCAAAATTGCCCGCATTCTAGTCACCGTTTCAGTAGTGCTGGGAATGGTCAATGCCTTTTTGAGATAAAATAGAGGCTGCTCCGCAAAACAAAGTACTTACAAAGCGTGGCAATAGGACTGCAATTCTATTGACACTCTTTGTTTTCGTCACTCTTTCTCCTTCCCTTGCATTACAATTTTGAACAAAGAAATACCTCCAATGAAGAACTACGCAATTTATAAATCCACTTCCCCGAAACGAAGACTGATACAGCAGTGGCTGAATGAAGTTTCGGATTAAAAGGATTGTTGGGTTAATGATAAACAGGGAGAGATAGCTATTTGAGCCGTCTCTCCCTCGTGTTTTTGCCGTTCTTAGCTTTATTGAAGTACCCAATTCTGACTGCTGCTTTGCAGATCCACCATATGGGTATAGAGTCCGTTTTGCTTGTATAATTCATCGGGTTTGCCCTGCTCGGCAACAATACCGTCTGCAAGGACAACGATCTTATCCGCACCGGCTACGGTACGCATACGATGCGCAATAACAAGGACGGTCTTATCCTTGATCAGCCGGGACAGCGCCGACTGAATCAGCGTTTCGTTTTCCACATCGAGCGAAGCGGTCGCTTCGTCCAGCAGGATTATAGGTGCATTTTTGAGGAACGCACGGGCAATAGAGATACGCTGACGCTCGCCGCCCGACAGCTCGCAGCCGTTCTCACCGATCTCGGTGTTCCAGCCGTCCGGGAGATTTTCGGCAAACTCGTCTACATTGGCAAGACGAGCCGCCGCAAGGACTTCTTCATCAGTTGCGTCCTTTCTACCAAGACGGATGTTTTCCATGACCGTGTTGTTGAACAATGTTACATCCTGAAACACGATGGAGTATAGGGACATCAGCGTTTCGGGATCGATGCCGGACACATCCATGCCGCCAACGGTGATTTTGCCCCGCTGATGGTCCCAAAATCGCGCCGCCAGCCGGGACACGGTGGTTTTGCCGCCACCGGAGGGGCCGACAAGTGCCGTAACCTCGCCCTGCTTTGCGGTGAAAGATACATCTCTCAGTACCGTTTCGCCGGAGTTATAAGAGAATCCCACATGGTCGAAGGTGATATCGCAGCCGTTGTTAGTCAGTTCGTTCCTGCCCTGCTGGATCGGGTGGTTGAGAATTTCGTTCATGCGGCCCACATTGGTCCTCATGGCAATGATCACCGCCAGATGCTGCAAAGCGGACTGCATGGGGTCATAAAGACGGGAGACGACCAAAAGGAACATAAAGAAGGTCAGCACATCCATCGTCCCGTTGACAAGTTGCACCGAACCCACAAGGGCAACGGTGGCGATCCCCAGCTTTAACACCATACTTGCCGTCACCACAAAAGCGGCAGTCCCAAACTCCGCAAAGATAGATTGCTTTTCAAGGCTGCGGATCTTTTGCTCCAAGCCTTTCAGATAATCCCCCTCCGCGTTGTTGGCCTCCAGGTCACGGATTGCCTCAATGTACTCCTGAATCCCGTCCGCACAGGCAATCTTTGCGGACATGATCCTCCGCTGGATACCGTCCTGCACCTTGTAGCTCAGCACAACGATAAGGGTAGATACCGGCACCACCCACAGGGCGGCGATGGCCATCCGCCAGTCAAAGGCAAAGAGGCTGACAGAGATCAGGATCGTGGAGAGCAGGGAGCCAAACAGCGCCGGGACAAAGTGGGCGCAGTTCTTTTCCAGCACCTCGCAGTCCGACATAATGGTGCTTGTCAGGTCGGCCAGATCTTTCTTTCCGAAGAAGGACAGTGGCAGCTTACGAAGCTGCTCCGCAAGGCCTATGCGCCGTTTACCGCTTTCCTCATAGGTGGTGAAGTATGTAGCATTGTACTGGAACCACGAAGCAATAAAAATCAAGAAAATACAAATGACACAGCCAATGATATAAATAATTCCTCTGCCCTCCGGCACACCGCCGTTCATCAAGTCGGACACCATCATATAAAGCAGGGAGGCCGGGAGCATAAAGGCGATATTCTGAACGGCGCAGGCGATAATGCCTTTGATTAGACCGATTGCGCCGTCCCTGGTTGAAGCAGTTGCGTTCTGAATCAGTTTTACCATAACCCTTTAAACCTCCTTTGCCACTTTCCACTGGACGGAAAGCTGGTAGTTCTTCCACATTCTCGCAAACAGCCCATCCTTTTCGTTCAGTTCCGACCGGGTTCCGCTCTCAACAATACGCCCGTCCTCAATGACATAGATGCAGTCTGCCCCAGCAACCGTAGAAAGGCGGTGGGCAATCATGATCACCGTCTTGCCTTTTGCAAGCTCGGCAAAGGACGCCTGTACCTTTACCTCATTGTCGGGGTCGGCAAAGGCGGTGGCTTCATCGAGGATGATGATGGGGGCATTTTTTAGCACCGCACGGGCAATGGCGATGCGTTGCTGTTCGCCGCCGGAAAGATAGATGCCCTTTGTTCCGAGGATGGTATCCACGCCTTTGGGGAACTTTTCAATGATATCCATACACTGCGCCGCTTTCAGCGCCGTCATGACTTCCTCGCGGGTAGCGTCGGGCCTGCCCATTTTGACGTTATCCAGGATAGAGCCCTTGATGAGCTTGCTGTTCTGGAATACGAAGGAAACGGTATCCATCAGTTCTTCTTTTGGGATGTCCCTGATGTCCGTGCCGCCAATCTGAATGCTGCCGCCCTGAACATCAAAGAAGCGGGAGATCAGGCTGGCAAGGGTGGATTTTCCGCCTCCGGAGGGCCCGACAAAGGCCACCGTCCGTCCCGGCTCGATATGCAGGCTGACACCCTTGATGACCTCTGTTTTTCCATCGTAACTGAAATGCACATCCTCCAGCGTGACAGAGGCGTCCTTCGGGCGTTTTGGCGTTGCAGTTGCGGACATCGGCTCCAATTTCAGAACGGAGTCGATCCTTTGCATCGCATCCTCCACGATCATGTTGTTCTCACTCATATACATGATTTTTGTCAGCGTGACCGAGATGACGGGCGTGATGATGATATAAAAAAGCAGGTTCAATAGAAACTCACTGGTAACGCCGCTTCTTGTAAACAGCAGTCCGCCGGCAATCAGGAACGCAAACACAGCGTTGATTGCTGCGGTATATAAAAGCATGGGGATGCGGCACTCCTTGGCATAGGCCACAACCCATCTTTCATATTCGTCGATGGTTTCCTTGAATTTCTTAAAGGAAAACACCGACTGCCCAAAAGTCTTGACAACAGGGACTCCCCGCACATATTCCACAGCCTCGTTGGACATGGCGGCAAGCGCGTTCCCGTACTGCCTCATCTTTTCCGCCATCTGGGGGCCGGTCATAAGAGCCATAAAAGCAAAAGCCAGCAGGGCAGGGGCAAGGCTTAAAAGCCCCAGCCGCCAGTCAAATACCAGCAGAAGGACGATCAAGCCGATGGGTGTTGCGATTGCGCCGTACTTGTCCGGAAGCTGATGAGCGAGATAGTTTTCCGTCGCAGCGGTGCTGTCATTGATGATTTTACGGAGCTTGCCGCTGCCGAAACTGTCAGAAAAACCAAGCGGCAGTTTGGCAATATGGTTTACGATTTCTAACCTCATATTGGTCGCTACGCGGAATGCGGCGACGTGGGAACACATCAGACCGGCGATATAGACCAGCAGGGACAGGATGGCAAACAGAACCGCCATCCATCCGTAATGGGACAGGTTTTTCGTCTGTCCAAAGATCGGGGTGACATCCAGAACCTCCTGGATGATTCTCCAGATGTACCAATACGGTACAAGCGCGACAATGGCGCTTACAGCCGACAGTACCCAGGAGGCATACACAAAAAATCTATGCCCTCCGGCATAACCCATCAGCCTTGACAGATTCGATTGTTTTTTCAAAGCAAAATCCTCCTTTGTGGATCTTTTATGATACAAGCGTTTCCGCGGGCAACGCCTAATATCCGATACAAGTTAGCTATTGCTAACTAATGACTAAAAATTATAGGGTTTCAAAACCCCATAATTTTTTTCCACCCAGCCATGTGGAAGTCTTTCAGATCACGGATATACCCTTTGGCCTTTTCGTGTGGTATATCGTATATGATCATTTCAAAGAAAGCAGAGAACAAGCCGCTGACAAGGATATGCTCCAAATACGGATCAACCAGATAGGCGGACATCCCAAGGTCCTCCATAGTTTTCGCAAATGCGTGAGTTGCATTTACTTCGATCTCCACCAGCTCGTGAATCATGTTTTCATACCGGGTGCCTCCCGAGCAGCAGAGGATGAGCTTGAATGCATCTATGTTCGCGTAAGCATAGTCCAGCAGTTCTTCCATAAGCTCACCGGCCTGCACACCCATGCCTGTTTTCTGTTCTTCAGGAGAGAGGTGGGTAAACGCCTCCTGCGCTTCCTTGAACCTGCCCATAAAGACACTGTACTGTCTGCCGACCAAAGCATCAAACAACTCTTCCTTGCTTTTGTAATACCCATAAAATGCTCCCGTGGTGACGCCGGCAGACTTTACAATATTGCACAGCGAAGCTGATTTGAAGCCCTTTTCACGAAACTCCTTTGCCGCCACTGTATGGATCGTTTCTAATGTTGCGTTTTCAGCCTCACCCATTCTGTCAGCCCCCTTATCTACAATATAACGGTGTTATATAACACTGTTATATTATAGTCCGCTTACAGCACTTTGTCAATAGTGTCTGAGCTAAATCCAATGACGTATCTTTGATGTTCAGTTAGCTGCCGCTTGTTTAATACAATCTTTAACTGCTTCCTGAATTGCCTCACTTGTGATTGTTGCAGAAGTGATTGCATCGACATTCCACGTCTGGGCATCAACAATTCTCAAAGGAATTTCTTCTACAGCACGATCCCCCAAATTTTTTGTTTCGCTATGAGAAGTGACTCTTACGGATAATATACTACTCTCATCAAATTCCACTTCGACAAACACCTGCCCTGCATAGCCTTCTGCAGAAGCCGTATACATACCCGCATTATAGCAAGCTGTTTCGGATTTAGTGCAACCAGCGCAAAACAACAGCAGATATAAAAGAAAGATTATTACAGGGATTCCTTTTCTCATTTATCTAAACTCCCTTCACTTTTTATCATCGGTTTCCATTTGTCCAATCGTCCTATATGGGAGACAAATTGGAGTATTCAATACAGGGTGTCTAATAACCGCTGCTTCTACATCAAACACTTCACGCAACGTCTTTGGGGTAATAACCTGTGATGAATTGCCACAGCTATATAATTCCCCATCTTTAATCGCAACCAAATAATCGGAGAACATGATAGCATGGTTCAAATCATGTAAAATCATCACAATAGTTACACCATTTTCCTGGTTAAGCTTACGCAAGAGATATAGAATATCAAGTTGATGAGAAATGTCCAAGTAGGTTGTTGGCTCGTCCAAAAACAACAAATCTGTTTTCTGGGCCAAGGCCATCGCAATCCAAGCCCGTTGCTGTTGTCCTCCTGAAAGGTGATCAATTTGCCTATGGGAAAACGCCGTCATCCCTGTGCTGGCAAGTGCCCATTGAATGATTTCTCTATCCTTTGCATTAAGCCCACCTAATGACGATCGGTAAGGGAATCTTCCAAATTCAACAAGATCTTTTACCGTGATACCAGAAGGTATTTGAGCCCCCTGTGGAAGCAAGGCAAGCTTTTGTGCGACAAGCCTTGTCGGCGATTTATGAATTGCCTCTCCATCCAGATATACTCCCCCTGAATCAGGAGAAATGATGCGACAAAGCGTTTTTAAAATAGTAGACTTCCCAGAGCCGTTTGCTCCAATCAGGGTAGTTATTTTTCCTTGAGGAATGGACAAATCGAGCCCCTGAAAAACATTTTTTCCATCATAACCGGCAGCTAACTGTTTAGCCTGTATTCGTGATTTCATTTGATCCACCCCCTAAAACCGTTTTCGCAATAAATACAGAAAATAGGGCGCTGCAAGTATAGAGATTACGATTCCCACAGGGATTTCCAACGGTTGGAAAACGACTCGCCCCAGCATATCTGCTAACATCATTAAAAACGCCCCAAACAGCATAGATACCGGCATTGAGGCCCTATGTCTGCCGCCGATCAGTTGCCGTGCAATATGTGGAGCAACCAGTCCGACAAAACTTATTCCACCGCAAACAGAAACACATGCGGAAGTCAATGCTGCAGAGGCAAACAGTAGCAGCCTACGCTCTATCTCAACACGAGCACCCAAGGCCAATGCAGAATGATCACCCAAAGACATAATGTCCAGAACATTCATTTTTGTAAATAGCAGCGGAACGAAAACAATCAGATAAGGAAGTAATGCTGCAACATGATACCAGCTTATTCCCCACAAATTACCTGCTAACCATCTTGAAATAATCTGATAGCTGCTGTTGTCCATATCAGCTGCCATAATTGTCATAAAGGCGGAAAAAAGCGCTGAAAAGCCAATCCCCCCAAGCAAAAAGCGTGAGGGGAGCAGAGATTTTCCTCTTCTGGAGAAAAGATAGAGCAAGACTGTTACACAGATTCCACCTACTATAGCAAAAAGCGGTTGACAAACCATCGTATAAATATGGAGTTTCGGAAAAAAGGTCAGGAATAGCATCGCGGAAAAACCAGCTCCAGCATTGATACCTAGTATTCCAGGATCAGCAAGAGGATTTCCCGTCACGGTTTGCATAACACAACCGGAGAGAGCCAGCCCCATCCCACATAGTATCGAAAGAACAATCCTGGGAAGGCGAAATTGTATCACGATTACAGAGACTCCATCTTCGAATGGATGCAACAAAGCCTGTAATACATCTGTATATGAAATTTTCGCATAACCGCAGTTTACGGATATCACAGCTGTACCTACGACTAGAAAAACAAGGACAAGCGGTATCGTATGGTGGCGTATGTAATATTTGTTATTTCCATTTTTCATTAGGTTTTCACCTCTTTTCGATAGGTGAGTGGAAGAAAGACAAGGACGCCGATTATGGATACGAGTGCACCGACAGGGGTGTCAAAAGGAGCGTTTATCATACGGGCTGCAATATCTGATAATACCAGAACAATTGCTCCCAGCAGTGCAGACACGGGCATCACTCTTCGGTAGTCCTCGCCTATAAGATATCGAGAAACGTGTGGTATAATCAGCCCAAGAAAAGATATTCCCCCAACAAGCGAAACACTGGTTCCGGCAAGAATCAACACTATAAGTAGGCCAATAAGCTTTACAGCTTGAACATTGACACCAAGCCCGATAGCATTATCCTCGCCGAGAGACAAAGCTGATAATCGTCCTGATAAAAGCAAGCCAGCGCCGCAAGCAATCACAACAACAGGAGCGGTCATTTCCAGACTTTTCCATGTGATTCCGGACAAACTGCCCATTGTCCAAAAAGACAACGATTTTGCCATACCGAAGGCCAATGAAAGCGCTTGAGCCAGTGCGGTTAACAACGCTGAAATAGCAGTTCCAGCCAAAATCAAACGCAAGGGGTCTATTTTATGTCTACCGCCTCCCAACCCATAAACAAGGAAAGTCGAAAAGGCCGCTCCAGCGAAAGCTGCAAGCATAGTCATTATACTATGCGTTCCTGGAAAGACGACTGCCAGCAGCGCAACAAAAAAGCTAGCGCCTGCATTGATGCCCAAAAGTCCGGCATCTGCCAAAGGATTTCGGGTGAGCCCCTGCATGATAGAACCAGCAAGAGAAAAGGCCGCGCCTGTGAGACAGGCAACCAGTGCTCTCGGCATACGCATACCAATCATAATCCTGCCAACATTAGATGCGTTGGCAGGATTTATGATTGCTTCGGCAAAACTCTTTAAGTTTCCACCAGTTATTCCAGTGCAGATAGACAGAATAAGTGAAAGGATTAGCGCCAGTATCAACAGCATCATCAAGATGATATAAGATAATACTGAGTGCTTATATTTCTCTTTTTTTTGCGCCACGCTCACAACTGGACCCTTGTTTTTACTTAACATTGCCATGATTTAAAATGGCATTGGCGAGCTTCTCCATATAAACCAACTTTCCCATTGCCGTGTATGCCATATTGTACTGTTCTTCATTCTTTCCAAAGTACACATTCCCGTTTTTTACAGCTTTCAGATTTTTCCAACTGGTAAGATTACCTGTTTCACCGGCGGTGCCGTCATCGCTAAAAAAGAAAATGTGATCTGCTTCTATCAAAGAAAAATACTCCGCGTCCACGACTTCCCCCCAAACATCTTCAGGGACACCTGCAGAGGGGGTGAGTTTTAATTCGTCATACAGCAATCCACCGGGGCCACCGGTACAATAAACGTAATAAGAACCAAAATGAACAGAATTTGCTTCTAAGACCGCAAAGGATTCTTCTCCAACTACACTTTTAATCTGTGAGGCAAACTCTGCAGCCTTGGCATCATAATCTGCAAGCCATTCCGATACCTCGTGTTCTTTATTAAACCACTGGCCTAACTGCTGAAATCGTCCTCTCCAATTTACATAGTTCAAATCATCATCAATCATAACCGTAGGGGCAATGTTTTTTAGCTGTTCATATACTTTTTCGTGGCGTACATTCATGATGATTAAATCTGGCTTCAGCTCAGCAATCTTTTCAAGGTTTAGATCCCCGATTGCTCCTGAATAGTTACCTACAACCTCAATACCTTTTTCGGCAAAAAGCTCCTCCAAATGACTTGGAACAGAAGTGCCGTCAAACATACTGGTATTTGCTGAAGCAATCACATTCATATCCAAAATCAAAAGTTCCTCTGTCAAGCCAGCAACATCAACTATGCGTTGCGGAACGGATGGAATAGTAGCATCGCCTTTCATGTCTTTTACAACCACCGTGTCTGCGCCTAAGGCGTCCTGTCCATCGCTTTTCTTAGAACAAGCGGAAAAGGAAAGCAACAGCACCAAACAAAATATAAGAATTACAATTCTTCTCATTTGAAAATTCCTCCTTACAATAACAGGATCGCAGGTTAGACACAGCTAACTCACGACCATAACTACCCGTAGCTACTAGTGATTTAATTATAGTAAGTTTTCCGTTCAATTTCTGCTCCGCGAGGGAGTTATTTTACCCACAGAGGGACGATTTTTCGATTTATTATTCACGAAGCCTTGACGAGTTAGCGGTAGCTAACTATAATAAGGATGGTTATTTTTTCTAATTTGTTTGCAAACAACCTGAGTTTAATTTAGTTCCAAAGGAGGATGATACAAATGTCATATCTACCTTTTCGATATGAAGCATCAACCATATTTCCAAAACGCACACTTGCGATAAGCCCTGACCTGCATATCGTTGTATCTTCGGGCGTGTTTTCAGATGAAACAAAAAGGGAAGCGGCCACCACTGCTCCGATGTTTGAATTAAGCTATACACGAAAAGGATCTGTTTGTGGAGAGGTTGAAAACACGCTTGTAGAGCTGCGGCCCGGGTATTCTTTAATTGGATTCATGGATTCCGTATGTAGCCATTCAAAATACGACCAGGGTGAGGCTGTTCAGCTTTACTCCGTTTGGGCCACACCTCGCGCATTTGACGGATTCTGCGAAGCTGTTAGTGGAAGAACCGATGTGTGTTTTCGAGATTTTCAGGATAAAGCATATACATACCATTCTTATAGGTCGGATGTGCGGGAGGAAAGTGTTTTAAAGAAATTAGACACCTGTCTAATAGATGAGCGTGACTCGATTAATCGTCTTCTGGCTGAAAGCTGCGTTTTGGAGCTTTTATCTATCAATCTTGAACGGCTTCTATGCTGTAGCTGCGCAAAATGGCCGGAATGCGGATTGTCAAAAACAGAGATTGAGAGCCTCAAATATGCTCGCGAAATATTATTGGATCGTTTGGAATCGCCGCCTTCACTTTATGAGCTTTCTCGTCTAGTTCAGATAAACAACTGCAAACTCAAAAAGGGATTTAAGTCTGTATTTGGGAAAACTGTTTATGAATATGTTAGAGAACAGCGTCTTGAAAAGGCGTTTAGTTTATTGGAAACAGGCCGATGCAATGTGAGCGAGGCTGCTTTTACTGTGGGATATACAAATATTAGCCATTTTTCCGAGGCGTTTCAGAAGAGATTTGGAATCCCACCTCGTATAGTAAAAAAGGGATACCAAGATGTCTGATGAATCTCCCTGAGGGTACGCATTGTGCTGGATACGGTTTAGCGGAATAACCAGCCGATATGAATGCAATCACTACCCCTTTCCATCCACACGGTGGTATTTATCCGTTGACACGAAAACCCTCTATGTGGTCTTCTACAGCAAACTCTCCGTCCCAAACTATCGACGGTAATATAGTTACAAAAAGATATGGCTTCGGCTCCGATCAAATAACTTGATTGGAGGCCGAAGCCATATCTTTTATTGCGTCCGAGAGGATATCAGCATCTTCAACTTTTCAATAAGAATATCTTCTGCAACCCCAGAACGCCTACTCATTTCAGCAATAGTAGCTGTTTTCGAAACAATCTTACCCAAAGGAGTATTCAACATTTTAAACTTTTCGTTGATACGTGGAAGCTCCTCTTTTAACCAAGGATATACGGACAGGATATCGGACAGCCTTGTGTTGCTGTTCAGTTCCGGTAAATTAGACATTATCTGTACCTCCCTTAGACTTTCACATCTGGATTATTTTCGCCAAACTTCTCAAATAATAATTCCTTAATCTCCTCGCGATTCTTCCCTTGTTTTTCACCATGCTTAATTGCCTTGTAGGCGGCAAACAATGTGGAAGGGCCAATCTCAGAGCTAAAATAACCAATGCCCTGATTCCAGGCCAGGAGCTCAAATACATCGTCAAGAGCAGCAGAATCAACGCCATAGGCGTAGGCTTTCACAAGCTCCCGCGTGGCCTGCCGCATCCGCCCAGCACCTACCGCGTTGGTAAGGGAGAGGAGCAAACGGACCTCATAGGACAGATGACGGTTCTTATCGCTCCACGTTAAATCCCAGAAATTCACAGCGATATTTCCAAGACGCTCATCAATGAGGGGGAAGTTAGTGAGAGCGGCCGGTCGCATTGGGATTTCTCCTGTATCCTGTTTTATTTCCTTTCGATAAAAGAAGACGTGATACTCATTCTCGCCGGCCTTCTCAGTGTAATGCTCAAAGCCAAGGAGCTCCATCACCTCATACAAAGGGATAGGGTCAAAGGACTGGATAATTTCCATTCCCTCTCCAACCAGCAGTTCCAAGGCTTGTCTCTTAATCCCTGGGAAAAAATTACCAGTAACCCCTCTGACGTCAATTTTCTTAAACTCACTTGTCTTATCATGCCATTCTGAATATGCCATATTTTTATCCTCCTTTTCTATTTCTGATATAGTTCTTTCTTTTTTTGCTAAACGCACTGTAACAGAACAAAGCGGTCTTCCTCCTTTCATATGAGTCAAACACATCCGAGTTAGCCAAAGCTAACTCCATATCAAAAAAATACCGCCCGAATGAGGTCTCGTCAGTTAGAGTTTGCTAACTGACGGTTATAATTTAGTTTTTTCTGTTGATAAGCGGCGGTACTCCTTTGGTGTAACGCCATATTCTTTGAGGAACAACCTGTTGTAATAACTCTGCTGTCCAAAGCCGCATGACGAAGAGATCGATGCAATGCTATTGCTCGTGTTAAGCAAGATATTTGTGCTTCTCTCCAGTCGATATAAGTTGAGAAATTCGATAGGAGAGTGGTCGGCATACTCTTTGAATACCTGGCAGCATTTACTTTTACTTACATTGCCGGAATTAGCTATCATGTCCAAAGTAAGCTTTTCGCTATAATTCTGATAAATGAATGCCGCCATTTGCCGGTACAGTAAGATGTCAGCACTATGCTCTACGTTCGCACCCTCTTTTTGCAAGGCATAGAATTGATACAATTGCCTGAAAAACGTATAGATCAGGGCGATGATCCCCAGTTCATATGCGACAGGCTTGATCCTTTCTAAATCTGCGATCTCGTCGATCAGGTTCAGCAGCGTCGAGGTACAACTATATCCGTTTCGAGAATGGACGTGAGCAAAGGAATCATCGGATAGCAGCGGGAGGATATATTTTTGATACACTCCTCGATCTTCCCTTAACAAAGCAAGATCAACCATAAAGCGTTGAAAAACGCAAGCGGCGCCCTCTATGCAGCATAACCGATGTGTCTGTTTGCAGTTAATGATGCAAATGTCGTTTTTCTTTAGCTCGTGGGGCGCTCCGTTGACTATACATGTCATAGAGCCTTCAACGACCCTGATAACCTCAATTTTTTCATGCCAATGGGTCAGGATGTGCCTGTTCTTGTCGTCGTCAAAAGACTCGGTTATTACAAATGCCACGGCCACGCCTCCTTTAACAAATATAAAATGCACGCAAAGCTATGATTGTATTAATATTAAGCATAATTTTACTATACAAGTCGCTCTTAATGCAATATCATTATAAACGAACAGCCACAATCTGTCAATATCAATTTGAAAGGAGATTGAAATATGAAGAATATGAAAGGTTACGCGATGCTCAAGATCGGGGAATCCGGCTGGATCGAGAAGGAGCGTCCCACTTGCGGTCCCATGGACGCCATCTGCAAGCCTCTGGCCGTTGCCATCTGCACTTCGGATATTCACACTCTGTGGGAGGGTGCTATTGGTGAGAGACATAACATGATTCTGGGTCATGAGGGCTGCGCGGAGGTTGTGGAAGTTGGATCATTGGTGAAGGATTTCAAGCCCGGCGACCGGGTTTTGGTTCCTGCCATCACTCCTGACTGGAACTCCCTGGAGGCTCAGGCAGGCTATTCCATGCATTCCGGCGGTATGCTGGCGGGGTGGAAGTTCTCCAATTTTAAGGATGGTGTATTCTCCGAATTCTTCCATGTCAACGACGCCGACGGCAACTTAGCGCATATGCCCGATAACATCAACACCGTGGATGCTTGTATGCTGTCCGATATGGTGCCCACCGGCTTCCACGGCGTGGAGCTGGCCGACGTGCAGTTTGGCGACACCGTTTTGGTCATTGGTATCGGCCCCGTGGGTCTGATGGCAGTTGCCGGCTCCAATCTTCGCGGGGCTTCCCGGATCATCGCCGTGGGTACGCGCCCTGTGTGCGTCGAGGCTGCCAAGGGCTATGGTGCCACCGATTTCATCAGCTATAAGGAAGGTCCGATTGACGAGCAGGTGCTGAAGATGACCGGCGGCAAGGGCGTGGATAAGGTTATCATCGCCGGCGGCGGTGTGAAGACCTTCTCCATGGCGGTCAAGTGCCTTAAGCCCGGCGGAAAGATCGGCAATGTTAACTATCTGGGCCGTGGTGATGTCATTGACATTCCCCGCACTGAGTGGGGCGTGGGTATGGGTCACAAGATGATCAGCGGTGGCTTGATGCCCGGAGGCCGTCTGCGTATGGAGAAGCTGTCCGCCCTGGTCTCTGCCGGGAAGCTGGACTTGTCTCCCCTCAGCACCCACGTCTTTGAGGGATGGGATCATATCGAGGAGGCCTTGTTCCTGATGCGGGATAAGCCTGCCGATCTCATCAAGCCCGTGGTCAAGCTGTCCGACTGATTCGATACGCAGTCAAGCAAAAAGCACAAGCAAATCAGAGGAAAGTGGTGTCTTGATTCCGCTTTTTACTGCACATCGGGGTGAATATAGATGAAAATACTGATTGTGTCGGGATTTCTGGGAGCGGGCAAGACCACATTCATACAAATCCTGGCTCAAAGGACCCACCGAGAAATTGCCATTCTTGAAAATGAATACAGTTCCCTTGGTATCGATGGAGACGCGCTGAAGCGCAGCCCGGAGTCGGAGGGAATTGATATATGGGAGCTGACAGAGGGCTGTATTTGCTGCTCCAGGCGGGGAGATTTCGCCCAGTCGGTATTGACCATTGCCAACACAGTGGACCCGGAATATCTGGTCATTGAGCCCACCGGGGTCGGGATGCTGAGCGGCATTATCCGGGATCTGCTGCGGGTGGAGTATGAGCGTATTACTCTGATGGCGCCCATTACCATCGTGGATGGGCGCAGCTACGGGCGCTATATCCGGGAGTATGGTGAGCTGTACCGGGATCAGATCGCGGCGGCTCACAGCATCGTGGTGTCCAAGATGGAACAGGCCGGAGAGGATGAGCGGGAGAGTCTGTCCCGGGCTTTACGGCAGCATAATCCCAAGGCTCGTATCCTCACCCAACACTATTCGTCTATGGATGATGGATGGTGGACGGAGCTGCTGGAAACCCGGTATGACGGAACCAGCCTGAAGGTGACGGAAGCCAGCCAACGTCCTCCCGACACATTTTCTCTGGATGGTATCGCCCTTGCCGCTCCGGAAGATTTGCTTATCCTGTTGGAAAACATGATCCGAGGGGCGTTTGGGGATATCATCCGCGCCAAGGGATGTGTTCGCGCAGGAAAAACCGCCCTTCGATTTGACTTGGCCGATGGGCGTTATGCCATCACCGGTGCCGGAACAGACGTGCCAAAACGGGCGGTCTTCATAGGAAATCAAATTCAGCGACAGGCGCTGCGAAAGCTTCTGTATGCCGCCGCCGAGGATGTTCGGATCGGCAGGCCGCCCCGCGCCCTGGCGGGGCACGGGAAGACACTTCTTTACCCGAAGCCGGGCGTGGTTCCCCGTCCCCGATAACAAACGGCTGGCTGCTGCCCTGTTGAGCGGATCCTGATGCTGCAAAAACTTCGGCTCATGCAGAGTATCGGTATCCACCGCGCTTATTGAGGACAAGATTGCAAGCTGCGGTGACAAACAGAAATTCGATCATATTTAACACTAAAAAACCTAACAGAACAAGTAAAGGAGGAACGTAATTATGTCTATGATCAATAAAGAAATCAGTGATTTTTCCGTGCAGGCGTATGTGAACAACAATTTTAAGCCTGTAAGCAAGGCGGATATTAAGGGTAAGTGGAGTGTATTCTTCTTCTACCCTGCCGATTTCACCTTCGTGTGCCCCACTGAGCTGGAGGATCTTGCCAATATTTATGACAAGTTCCAGAGTGCCGGCTGTGAGATCTATTCTGTCTCCACCGATACCCACTTTGTCCACAAAGCATGGCACGATGCTTCCGAGCGCATCAGGAAGATCCAGTATCCTATGCTTGCCGACCCCACCCACGCTCTTGCTAGGGATTTTGAGGTTCTGATCGAGTCCGATGGCCTCGCTGAGCGCGGAAGCTTCATCGTGAACCCCGAGGGAAAGATCGTTTCCTACGAGGTCAGCGCCGGCAATGTGGGCCGCAATGCCGATGAGCTGTTCCGTAAGCTGCAGGCTTGCCAGTTTGTCTATGCGCATGGTGATGAGGTTTGCCCTGCTAAGTGGCAGCCCGGTGCCGAGACCCTGAAACCCAGCCTGGATCTTGTTGGCCAGCTTTAAGATACTGCGAGGCGGCGTCGGAAGGAAAACCGACGCCGCCTTTTTGGACAGAAAGGAGAATAAAATATGGAAAATCTGTATGACGTTGTGGTGATCGGGGGAGGCCCTGCCGGTTTAACCGCTGCTCTATATTTGGCAAGGGCCAGATATCGCGTTGTGGTAGTGGAAAAAGAGAAGTTTGGTGGACAGATTACCATTACCCATGAAATTGTCAATTATCCGGGCGTGGAATACGCCAGTGGGTCGGAGCTGACCGAGGCAATGCGCAAGCAGGCTGAAAGCTTCGGCGCGGAATTTATGCTGGCATCGGTCGAAAGCCTGGATATGGCCGGAGACATCAAAACCGTCCATACTGACCGGGGCACGATCAAGTGTTTCGGCGTACTGCTGGCCACCGGTGCTCATCCCAGAATGGTGGGATTCCAGGGCGAGGAGGCGTTTCGTGGCCGGGGCGTTGCTTACTGCGCTACTTGCGATGGCGAGTTTTTCACCGGAAAAGAGGTGTTCGTGGTGGGCGGCGGTTTTGCCGCGGCGGAGGAAGCGGTGTTCCTCACCAAGTACGCAAGCCATGTTACCATTCTCATCCGGCGAGACGACTTCTCCTGTGCCAAGAGCGCGGCTGATGCCGCCCGCAGCCATCCCAAGATCACAGTTCTTACCAACACGGAGGTTGTAGACGTTACCGGCGACTCCACCTTGCGCGCCATCCGCTACCGCAATAAGCTCACCGGCGAGGTGACAGAGCGCCGGGCTCCGGAGGGTGATAACATCGGCGTGTTCGTCTTTGCCGGCTACGCTCCCGCTACCGACCTTGTGAAAGGGTTGGCAGAAACAACGCCGGACGGCTATGTGGTGACGGACCGTTCTATGAAGACCTCTTTGGACGGCCTGTATGCCGCCGGGGACGTGTGTGTTAAGGCGCTGCGTCAGGTAGTCACCGCCGTGGGCGACGGAGCCTTGGCAGCCACAGAATTGGAGAAATATGCCGCGGCCCTTCAAGGAAAGACCGGGCTGCACCCAAAACAGCCGTGGTCCATTCCTCAGACCGAGAAGAAGGAGAATGCCATCCAGCCGATGGAAGGCGGTACGCAAAGCACCCTGTTTGATGATGCTATGCTATCCCAATTAAACACCGTGTTTAGCCGTATGGAAGCCCCTCTGGTTCTAAAGCTGTATCTGGACAGCCGCCCGGTATCCGGCGAACTGAAAGGATATATAGAGGAGCTGTCCTCTCTGACGGATAAGCTTACTGTGGAGTTCTCCGAAGGCGACGTGAATACCCCCTGTGTGCAGGTGTGCCGTGCCGACGGCAGCTGGACAGGTATGGCCTTCCATGGCGTACCCGGCGGCCATGAGTTCACTTCCTTCGTGCTGGGGCTGTACAACGCTGCCGGTCCCGGTCAGCCGTTAGACCAAGATGTTTTGGATGAGATAAAGGCTATCGACCGTAGGATCGACATCAAGGTCCTGGTTTCACTCTCCTGCACTATGTGCCCGGAGTTGGTAACAGCAGCACAAAAAATCGCGGCGGAAAACGAGAATATTACCGCACGAGTCTATGATCTGAATCATTTCCCCGAGATCAAAGATCAATATAGCGTCATGAGCGTCCCCTGCCTGGTGGTTGGTGATGGTGAGATCATCACCTTTGGGAAGAAGAATGTCCGGCAGCTGCTTGAACTACTGAAGTATAAACCATAAAACTTTTTTGAGAGATGTCGCAAACGGGGAGAAGAATGATTACTTGTGGGATACACTAAAAGACTTTCATGAAGAATACATTTGGGATAAACCTATAAAAAACTACATTCAACTGAAGTATAATACGGCAATGGAAATGCCCGAGTATGATGCCTCCGACATATACAAGAAAAACTATCTTAAAGGTGCAATAAAGGATCCTGCTGTAGAACTTCTGATAATACCAACAATCGAGGATGTCTCGTTCCGCGGAGAATTTGATTATGCGGTATTGGCGCAATCACCGAATTACACACCAGCAAGTGCTGACTTCATAATGGATATCTTTAAAGAATACATTGAGGAAATATGAATACTCCTAGTTTAGCAGTAGTGACCTTCTGTAAAAACCAGAATAAAACAACAAGGTGATTCTTGACATATATGTGCTTTGGGGTAAAAAAATAGGGTAGGTATCGAAGCATAAAAGTGGTCAAATTACCGGTATATTGTAACGCAAATTTGCTCCTTATTTCCCCTGAAATAGTGACCAACTTTTGACCAACAAAAGTCCGGTAAAAGAAAATAACCAGTATAATAGCACTACATTTTGAATGCTAAAATATCAGCAACCACCACATATCTACAAAGCCTAAAAACCGCTATCGAATGGGAATAGTTTCAAATGTTTTTGGGCACATCTGCTTAGCAAAAGCAGGGCAAATCCAAATAGAAAACAGACCTTGAGGAAGCAATTCCCCGAGGTCTTTTTTTGTGGAGAAAACCTTGTAAATACGGCATTTTTGTTAATAAAACTACGATTTTATACACATTTGCTCAAATGCAAAATGATAGACGGGCTTGCCCCTAAAATGATAAACGGGGTTGCCCCGGAACATAGAGTATTCTAACAACTGCACTTTTGGGGAGATGTTTTTAAAATTAGAAGGATAAAAAATGCCGTAGTTATGGGCTTTTCTAAAATGCTCTCATGTTTTTTGGGAAACCTAATTCACTTTTGGGAGGTTGAATGACGGATTTGGGAGTGTTTTTTGGAAAATCCATCGAAACAGATTACAAGGAGGATGCAGTAATGCGAAAGAAAGGGTTTAAGGGCAGATGTGAAAAAAGAGCGCTAAGCAAATGTGCCGATGTATGCAGAACTTCAGTGATATTATTCGTGCGCTGAATAAGCAGATCTATCGCGTGGCATAGGAAGAAACAACAGCGGGGAACCCTTGGGTTCCCTGCTATTTTGGCGTTTAGATAGTGGGAAAATTTACTTGTTTCGGCAAGAAAAGGGGAGCAACGCAATAGTACATCAACAATCGTTGAACTTCAGTTGAAGAAAAGTTGAAATATTGCAGGTATACTTACAAAAATAATGGAAAAGTGTCGCTACTTATGCTACTGTAAAGATAAACACACCACACAGGGAGGCTGCGTTTATGCTGAAAATATTGATCGCCGAGGATGACCGCGAGTTGCGGCAGCTGTTTATCCATGTGCTTCTTAAGCACGGCTATACGGTGACCGGCGTATCCGACGGTCAGGAGGCTTTGGATGCTCTGGATGTAGACTACTATGACCTGATCATCTCCGATATTATGATGCCAAGGGTGGATGGCTATGAACTGGTGCGGCAGCTGCGGGAGGCCAGTAACACCACCCCCGTGCTGATGATCACCGCCAAGGATGCCTTTGACGATATGCGCATGGGCTTTCAGTCCGGCGTGGATGATTATATGGTAAAGCCCATCAATGTCAACGAGATGGTCCTGCGGGTAGGCGCATTGTTGCGGCGGGCGCAGATGATCAACGAGCGGCGGCAGGTCATCGGCGGGACGACTATGGAGTGCGACTCGCTGACGGTCACAGTGAATGGAGAGGCATCCATTTTGCCCCAAAAGGAGTTTATGCTCCTTTATAAGATGGTGGCCTATCCCGGCAGGATATTCACCCGTCAGCAGATGATGGATGAGATCTGGGGTTACGATTCTGAGAGCGATACCCACACGGTGGATGTGCATATCGCCAGATTGAGAGAGCGCTTTCGCGACAGTAAGGATTTTAAGATCGTCACCATGCGTGGCGTAGGCTATAAGGTGGTAAAGCTATGACGGTGAGAGAACGCTACGAAAAGGTGCGGCGTGAGCAGCGCAACCGCTTTAGCCTGCGCACACGGCTCACGGCACTGGTCACGGTGGAGATGCTCCTCTGCGCGCTGCTTTCCTTGGGCTTGGATGCGTTTTTGAAGGATGTACTCCATCTGCAATGGAATCCGCCTATGGTGGTAGAGTTTATCGGCATCTGTTTGCTGATCGGCATTTTGGTCACAAGTCAGCTGTCTAAATTCTTCTTTGATCCCATTAAGAAGCTGCGCAAGGCCATGGATCAGGTGGCGGAGGGAGATTTTTCTGTCCGCCTTGAGGAAAAGTCCACCTCTAAAGAAATCATGGAGATCTACACAGGCTTTAATCTGATGGCTCACGGTCTCAGCAGCACGGAGATATTGCAGACGGATTTTGTCTCTAATGTGTCCCATGAGTTCAAGACCCCTATTAACGCCATTGAGGGGTACTCCACGCTGCTGCAGGATGGGGAGAATCTCAACGAAGATCAGCAGGAATATGTGGAGAAGATCCTCTACAACACCAAGCGCCTTTCTTCGCTGGTAGGCAGCATCCTGCTGCTGTCCAAGCTGGAAAATCAACAGATCCCCACCAACAAAAGCCTCTACCGCCTCGATGAGCAGATCCGTCAATCCATCGTGGGACTTGAGCCTGCGTGGGAAATAAAGGACATCGAGTTCGATGTAGAGCTTGATCGTGTGGAGTATTTAGGCAGCGAGCCTATGATGCGCCATGTGTGGGATAATCTCATCAGCAACGCCGTGAAGTTCAGCCCTCAGGGCGGTCTTGTACAAATAAGGCTAACAAAGACACCGCAGCACATCACCTTTGTGATCGAGGACTCCGGCCCCGGCTTGAGGGAGGAGGATCAAAAGCACATCTTCGATAAATTCTATCAAGCCGACAGTTCCCATAAGCAGGAGGGCAACGGTCTCGGTCTTGCGCTGGCCAAGCGTGTGCTGGCCATTGAGCATGGCGAGATCTGTGTGGAGAATCGACCCTGCGGCGGCTGCCGTTTTACCGTAACCCTTCCCGCGGAAAAAAAGAATATCGCTTTTCCCTGTAAGGAAGTGCCTGCGTGAACGCGGGCACTTCCTTTTTCAACAATAATTGACCTACAATTGAACTTGGGTTGTAACTTCGTCGTTATAGTCAGTACATATATTGGATAAGGAGTCTGATGGCATATGGAATACCCCGAAGAGAGATATCAACACAAGATCATTACCATTCCGAATATCCTGTCGTTTTTCAGACTCTGTCTGATCCCGCTGATCGTTTGGCAGTATGTGTGGAAGGGCAACTATTTTAACGCCCTGTATCTGTTGGCGCTGTCGGGAGCGACCGATATCGTGGATGGGATCGTCGCAAGGAAATTTCACATGGTCAGCGATTTCGGCAAAGCATTTGACCCCATTGCGGATAAGCTGACCCAAATTGCCATGCTCTTTTGCCTCGTAACGCGGTTTCCCCATATGTGGATCCCGCTGATCCTTTTGATCGTCAAGGAGATTTTTGCGGGCATCACGGGGCTGATGATGGTCAAGCGCGGCGTGGTCATCGGCGCTGACTGGCACGGCAAAGTCACCACGGTGCTGCTATACGGTACGATGCTGGTACATTTGGCGTGGTTCAATGTTCCTGCCGCGGTGTCTTATGTTCTGATCGGCCTCTGCACGGGCATGATTCTGCTGTCCGGTATCCTCTATGGGGTCAGAAATCTTTGCTTTTTATCTTCGGGAGAAACGCATCATGGGGAAAAATGAAAAAACGCTGCGCATTGCGGTCGTTGCTATCGGAGAGCTGCTGGCCTTGGGAACGGCGATCTCCCTATTGACCTCCAGAGACTATGAGCGGCTGCTCCTGTCCTTCGGAACGATGGTGCTGGTGCTGCTACCTGCACTGGTGGAGCATCTCTTTGGCTGCAAGATCAACACCGCCATCTATATGTTCGCGGTTTTGTACGCTACGGGTCCCATGATGGGTCACTGCTGGAAATTTTATTACACCATCCCCTGTTGGGATCGGCTGCTGCATCTGTGCGGTGGTGTGGTGTTTACAATTTTGGGCTATTACTTATTTGAGAGGCTGTCCTACGGCAAGGCAAACCACATCTCCGCAGTGGTATTCGCCCTGTGCTTTTCTATGGCGGTTGCCGTGCTGTGGGAATTCGTGGAATACAGCGCGGACACCTTCCTGGGGATGGACATGCAAGATGACACGGTGGTGTATGGTATCACCTCCTACCTCTTGGGGGAGGAACGAGGTATGACGGGCACCATTGACACTATTCAATCGGTGGTCATTGACGGTGCAGCATTGCCTGTGGAGGGGTACATCGATGTGGGGCTCCACGACACCATGCGGGATATGCTGTTGGAGACGGCAGGCGCATTTGCCGCCTGTGTGCTGCTTCTCTTGGATAAGGGAAGGCATGCGCTGATTCAAACAAAAGAGAAAGTGAGGGCAGTATAACCTATGGGAGATTTTTATGTACTGTATAATCCTCTCTGCGGAAACGGATCGGGTGAGGAGGATGCCAAAATGCTGGACATCGCCCTTCCTAATGCAAAACTATTCTTTGACATGACGAAGGTCACCAATTACGCTGCGTTTCTCAGTGGGATGAAGGCGGAGGATTATTTGATCGTTGCAGGCGGTGATGGCACACTGAACCGCTTTGCCAATGACACAGCAGGAATCGAGATCCTTCCGGAGATCCTCTATTTCCCCATCGGCACCGGCAACGACTTTGCCCGCGAATTTGGCAAACAGCCCTATGCAGATCCCTTTCCTGTGACGGAGCAGCTAAAGAATCTGCCTACCGTAGAGGTGAAGGGAAAAACCTATCGTTTTCTCAACGGCGTTGGTTTTGGCCTTGATGGATACTGCTGTGAGGAAGGGGACAAGCTCCGCGAAAAATCCGATGAAAAGGTGAACTACACCGCCATCGCCATAAAGGGGCTGCTGTTCCACTTCGCGCCGAGAAAAGCCACGGTGATGGTGGACGGGCAGGGGTATACATACGACAAGGTGTGGATCGCCCCCACCATGCACGGGAAGTACTATGGCGGCGGAATGATGCCCGCGCCCCTACAGGATAGAGGGAACATGGAGAAAAAGCTGTCCCTTATGGTGCTTCATGGGGCAGGTCGGCTGCGCACTCTCTGCGCCTTACCCGGAATCTTTAATGGCACTCATGTAAAGCATAAAAATATGGTGACCATCCATACGGGACACGAGATCACCGTGGAATTTGATTGTCCCACGCCCCTGCAAATTGATGGGGAAACCATCTTGGGTGTGACAGATTATACAGCGCGTTCTGCCCGTGAAGAGCGGACTTAAAAAAGTTAGAAAAACGGAGGAACAAAGATGAATTCACTAAAAAGAGGCCTGAGCGGAATTTTGATGGGTCTTATTGAGCTGATGATCGGTATTTTGCTCTTGATCAATCCTGTTGGATTTACCTCGGGTATTATCATTACTTTCGGTATTGTGATGATGCTCTGGGGCTTGGCAAATATTGTGAAATACTTCCGCACAGGGGCAGAGGAGGCTGCGGCAAAGCAGCTGCTGGCAACAGGCTTGGCTAAGGTGCTGATCGGCGCATTTTGTGCCTTCCGCTCCTACTGGTTCGTTTCCACATTCCCTGTGCTGACGCTGCTCTACGGTGTTGCAATCCTGTTTGTGGGTCTGAGAAAGGTACAGTGGACGGCAGACATGCTGCGCCTAAAGCGGAAGAGATGGTTCTTGGCGCTGATCAGTGCCGCAGTTTCCCTCATTTGCGGTATTGTCATCATTACCAGCCCCTTTAGCTCCACGGCAGTGCTGTGGATGTTCACCGCTATCGGACTCATCGCCGAGGCTATCTGTGACATGATCGCCGCCATATGGGGCAGCAATGAAAAAGAGAAGGAGGACAGTGCAGTATGAAACTGAAATGGCAGACCTGCCTAAAGGTAGTCGTCAGCATTTTTCTCCTGTATCTATGCGTGCATTATTGGCCTTCTTTGGCCAGTCTCCTGTCGGTAGCGCTCCGCGCCGCAGCGCCGCTCTTTATCGGCTTTGTTGTGGCGTACCTCGTCAACATTCTCATGAGTGTTTATGAGAAACACTACTTTCCGAAATCAAGGAAGAATGGGGTGGTGAAAAGCCGCAGACCCGTCTGCATGGTGGCGGCATTTGTGACCTTGATCGCCGTGGTGGCGCTGGTCATTTATCTGATCGTCCCACAGCTCGTATCCTGCGTGCAATTGCTCCTTGCAGAAGTGCCTGCCGCCATTCGGCAAATTGTTGCATGGGGGCGCGCCAACGGCGTTATTCCGGAGAATATTCTTGATACTCTAGCACAAATTGATTGGCGCGAGCGGATCAACCAAATCGTCGAGGTGGTGACCACCGGCATTGGCAGTGCTACGGAAATTCTTATCACCTCCGTGTCCTCTGTATTCTCCGGTGTTGTCACGGCGCTGCTGAGCGTTATTTTTGCCATTTATATTCTTGCAGGGAAGGAAAAGCTGGCAAATCAGTTCTCCCGATTGGGCAATCGGTATTTGAAGGATGCATGGATGAACAAAATTCGCTATGTCCTCCATACGCTGAACGATTGCTTCCATAAGTATGTGGTTGGGCAGTGTGTTGAGGCGGTGATTCTCGGCGGCTTGTGTACGGCAGGCATGCTGCTTCTCAAACTGCCCTACGCGTTGATGATCGGCGCGGTGATCGCGTTTACCGCTTTGATCCCTGTTGCGGGCGCGTATATCGGCGGCGGCATCGGTGCGTTTATTATTCTGATGGAGTCGCCTATGAAGGCGTTGATTTTCCTCATTTTTCTTGTAGTGCTTCAGCAGCTGGAAGGCAATATCATCTATCCCCGCGTGGTGGGCTCGTCTCTCGGATTGCCTGCCATCTGGGTGCTGGCTGCCGTCACTGTAGGCGGTGGTGTGATGGGTGTCCTCGGCATGCTTTTGGGTGTTCCTTTGGCGGCAACCGTTTACCGTCTTGTTCGCAATGATGTAAATAAAGAGGTTTTGGTAACGGATTGACGAATGGGTGAAAATGTGAGAAAATAAGCCCATAATCACAATAAAAAGGCGGAGAGAGATGGAAAAACGAAACCATTTTTATGTTGATAGAAAATGCCCTGCCGTCTGGCTGATGGGGCTCTTCCTGTTGGCCTCGGCTGTTGTGCGCATTTGCGTGTTCTCGGGAATTGACGGCGTCGGCCTATGGCGGCAGATTGTGTGGCCTGTGGTGGCGGCGGTGCTGTTTGCGCTGATCGCCATCATTGCGGGAAAAGAAATGCTCTATAAAACGGCCATCCCTGTTTGGCTCATGGGTATCTGTGCTGCATGGCAGGTGATCGTCATGGCAAAGGGACAGGTGCTCCTTTATGTGGCGGCCTGCGTATGCGCGCTGTTTTTCTGTGTGGTCTATACGCTCATTATCAGCGGGCGTCTTCATCGGTACTGGCTGCTGGCTCTTGTGTTGCTAAGTTTGGCGGCGACGGGATATGTCCATTATAGGGTGCAGCTGCCGCAGGCGTTTTGGTTTGTCCTGTCTGCGTATCTGCTGATTTTGGCAATGCTCGTCTTGACATTTTCCATCAAGGTGCATGACGACGAGAGGTATCATCCCACATGGGGCGACCGCGCCGATGGACGGCTTATTCGCTCCACCCCCGCCATCGACCGCATCTCGCCCTACATCATGGTTAACCGCACCGGCGCGAACAATTTGTTTTCCGAATCTGTGGAAGTTACGGAATTGGAGAAGTATGTGCGCCGCAAGCGTCAAGAGGGCTTGCAGGGTTTCGGCATCAGTCATGTGATCATTGCCGCTTATGTGCGGACGATCGCCAAATATCCGGCGCTGAATCGCTTTGTGGCGGGGCAGAAGGTGTATTCCAGAGGAGAGGATATTGTCCTCAGCATGACCGTGAAAAAGGAGCTCGCCCTATCTTCCCCTGATACGGTCATCAAAGCCCATCTGAGTCCTCGCGATACGGCGGAAGATGTGTACCGCAAGTTTAACGAACAGGTTGAAGAGGCGAAAAATACGCCGCTGGACTCCAATACGGACAATACGGCGGGTCTGCTTACCATGATCCCCGGCGTTGTACTGAAGTTTGTGGTGTGGCTTTTGAAAACATTGGATTACTTTGGATTGATCCCCGGTTTCCTGTTGGAGATCAGCCCCTTCCACGGCAGCGCCTATTTTACCTCCATGGCCTCCCTCGGCATCCCACCTGTGTATCATCACCTCTATGATTTCGGTACGATCCCCGTCTTCTGCGCCTTCGGAAGAAAGCGCCGTGCAACGGAAACGGTGGACGGCGAAACGGTCAACAGAAAATATGTGGATTTGAAGTTCAACTTGGACGAGCGTATCTGCGATGGTTACTATTATGCATCGGTGATCAAGCATTTTGTCCGTATCCTCAAAAATCCCGCTGTGCTGGATGACCCGCCC
>CAYTOO010000006.1:0-36408 GCA_964439545.1 uncultured Oscillospiraceae bacterium
GATAGGTGTGGTTGGCGTAAGCGCGGGCACCCTTGGACACCTGCAGAATGACGGGAGCAGTCTCTTCCTTGCAGGCCTCAGTGATGGCCTGAACAATCTCCATGTTGTTGACGTTGAAAGCACCGATGGCGTAACCGCCGTTATAGGCCTTCTCAAACATTTCCTTGGAAGTAACCAGAGGCATAATTCATATCTCCTTTTATTAAAAAATTAACTGTGCAATTCAAAAATCTTTGTACAGGTTGTTTGGAACATCCCTATTGTATCATATTTTTTTGATTTTGCAAGTCTAAAGAGGTTTACATTTCTTATTCTAAGTGATAAAATAGCCTTTAGCAATACAATACCGAAAAAATTTGGAGGTAAAAAGATATGAATGAATTGAGAGGCGCTTGCATTATTGGTCAGTCCGGCGGTCCTACTTCCGTCATCAATGCCAGTGCATACGGCGTCATCGACACTGCCTTGAAGTCCGGCGTGATCACCAAGGTGCTGGGTGCTGAGCACGGCATCAAGGGCGTGCTGGAGGATCGTCTGTTTGATATGGGCATGGAAGATCCCACTGAGCTGGAGCTGATGAAGTATACCCCCTCCTCTGCTCTGGGTTCCTGCCGCTACAAGATCGCTGATCCTGAGGTGGACGATACCGACTATAAGCGCATCCTCGAGGTGTTCAAGAAGCACAACGTCCGTTATTTCTTCTACAACGGCGGAAATGACTCCATGGATACCTGCAACAAGATCAACCACTACATGCAGTCCGTCGGCTATGAGTGCCGCGTGATGGGCGTGCCTAAGACCATCGATAACGACCTCTTCGGCACTGACCACTGCCCCGGCTACGGCTCTGCTGCCAAGTATATCGCTACTTCAATGATGGAAGTGTGGCGTGATGCCCACGTGTATGATACCGGCATGATCATCATTATGGAGATCATGGGCCGTCACGCAGGCTGGCTGACTGCTGCTGCCGCTCTGGCCGGCATCCACGGCAATGGTCCCGACCTGATCTACCTGCCCGAGACCGACTTCAGCATGCCCGATTTCATCGAGGATGTAAAGCGCGTCTACAAGGAGAAGGGTAACTGCATCGTCGCAGTTTCCGAGGGCGTTCACTATGCTGACGGCGGCTTCGTCTCCGAGGCTAAGGTCGCTGCTACCGATGGTTTCGGTCACGCTCAGCTGGGCGGTCTGGCTGCCATTCTGGCTCAGGTCGTCAAGGAGGAGACTGGTGCTAAGGTGCGTGGTATCGAGCTGAGCCTGCTGCAGCGCTGCGGTTCTCACCTCGCTTCCGAGACCGATATCGAGGAGAGCTTCATGGCCGGTAAGACCGCCGTGGAGAACGCTATCAATGGTATCTCCGGCCGCATGATCGGCTTCGAGCGCGGTATTCAGGACGGTAAGTACGCCTGCCGCACCAAGCTCATTCCTCTGATGGAAGTTGCCAACGTGGAGAAGAAGATTCCTCGCGAGTGGATCAATGAGGCTGGCAACTATGTCACTCAGGACTTCATCGACTATGCGCTGCCCCTCATTCAGGGTGAGCCCGATCTGCCCAAGGTTGACTCCCTGCCCCGCTTCGTGAATCTGAAGAAGGTTCTGGCAAAGTAAAAATGATGAATTAAAGAAGAGAGCCGCGAGGCTCTCTTTTTTACGTTATCAGTGCATCGTTGTTCAATCGTTCCAGTTCTTCTAATTCAATAAAGAGCATGCTGGGGCGAATTTCTGTGATGCTGCCGCTGGCTGCAATGAGTTCGTTTTCCTTCAGAGATTGTAAGATTGCTGCTCCATAGAGATCATTGTTACGCCACGCATCGATACGGAAGTAGACACCAAACCCTGTATCCATATCCCCTTGAGTGTCTATTTGATAGAAAGGGAATTTTACAGTAACACGCTTCCCGATGTAACGCTCTTTGTCAGCTTCCCGCATTCTATAAATTGTGTGAACAGGAAGCGCAACCTCGTTGTCAAAATAGAGGACACCATACTTCCCTCCTGTGCGTTCCCGGCGATCCAAATATGGGGAAACCAAGATGATACATATCCAAACGACAACACTTAAATAGGCCTTGACGCTGATCCCAATTACGATCATAACGCAGCTCAAGAGAGCGAGAACTTTTCCCGATGTTCCCATGCCTTTGAATTTTTTGATGTAATCCTTAATCTCTGCCAATTCACTTCACTCCTTTCTTCGTAAAAAAGCGCAAAGAACAGATAAAACCGAAGTTTTATCTGTTCTTCTGATAAATTGCCCACAAGCCCTCCATTAAGAGGTACTTGTCGTAGATCACACTATTTCTGCAATGGCGCACAATTACGGGTGCGTTGCTACCTGTAGCCACGATGGTAGGTGTTTCATCGGGAATGGTCTCACGGATGCGATCAATGATGCCGTCCAACATGCCTGCAGTACCATACACGATGCCGTTGCGCATGCAATCCTCGGTGTTCTTACCAATGAGGCTCTTGGGATGCTGCAGAGAAATATCCGACAGCTGCGCCGCGTGGTCGGACAGCGCATCCAGCGACAGACGCACACCGGGGAACATCAAGCCACCCTCATAGGTATGTTTTGCGGAGATGTAGGAGATGGTGGTTGCCGTACCCATATCGATCATAATGATGGGCGCAGAATACTTCTCCAAAGCCGCCACAGCACCTGCCACAAGGTCAGCACCCAGCTGGTTATGGATCTCCATGCGGATATTCAAGCCCGTTTTCACGCCGGGACCCACCATCATGGGGGTCTTGCCCAGCAAGCGGGTCAACGCCTTTTCCATCATAAAGTTCATGGAAGGCACAACACTGGAAAAAATCGCGCCATCTACATCGGCAATAGAGAAACCGTACAGGCTGAAAAGGTTCATCAAATCAATGCTGATCTGATCCGCCGTCTTGCGGCTGTCGGTATCAATGGAGGCAAGGAATTGCAGCACTTTTTCGCTGTTAAACAGCCCCACGGAAATATTGGAGTTACCAATGTCGATGGCCAGCAGCATAGTCCATCCTCCCTTTCACTTTCTCTTTCGTCTATCCTACCACGCCGTCGCAATATTTGCAAGTTGTTTCAATTAAAGGATAATGCAGATAAGCCCTCCCCCGCCCTCGTTGATAATGCGCTCCAATGCCTGCCGCAGTTTCCCTTGGGCATCCATGGGCATACGCTTCAGCTTTGCCTGCAAGTCCTCCCCTACGATCTCGTGGAAACTGCGGCCAAAGATGTTGGACTGCCAAATCTTGCTGGTATCTCCCTCGAATTCCTGCAGGAGATAATTCACCATGTCCTCCGATTGTTTCTCGTTCCCTACAATAGGCGAAACGGTCGTCTCAATATCGGCGCGGATCATGTGGATGGACGGCGCACTGGCCTTCATTCGCACCCCGTATCGTCCTCCCTGCTTGACGATCTCGGGATCTTCCAGATTCAGTTCCTCCACACTGGGCATTACGATACCATAGCCCAACTCACGGGCATCAGAAATGGCCTGTGAGACCTTATCATACTCGCTCTTTACTTGACTTAGCTCCGTCAGCAGTTCCATCAAATCGCCGTCATCGGTGACATTCAGCCCTGATTGTGCCGAGAGTGTGGAATAGAACAGTTCCCGCGGCAGCTGGATCTCTGCCTCTGCCACACCAACACCCAAGTTAATATTTCGTACCGCTGCCCCCGAAATGGATTCGCAGCACCGCATTGCTTTCAATGCGCTGTCCAGCTCGCGGATATGGTATAGCCCCTGCGTCTCTGCGGCGATGGTCTCATAGAGGGTGCATTTGATTGGATGATCTGCACTCAGCGCCTCCACCCAGCTGGGGAGATAGAGATCCAACTCCTGCAACGGGAACTCGTAGAGCAGGCCCTGCAATAACGCCGTCATCTCCTCATCCGTCATGGTGAGACAGTTGACAGGCAGGCATTTCACATCATATCTCCTGCTCATCTCCTGTGCCAGCGTGCGGGCATATTCGCTCTCGGGCTCAGCAGAGTTCACGATCACCACAAAGGGCTTTCCAATGGCGCGCAGTTCACGGATCACCCGCTCCTCTGCCTCCTCGTAGTCCTCGCGGGGAATGTCGGTCACAGTGCCGTCTGTTGTCACTACAATGCCCACAGTGGAGTGGTCAGTAATGACCTTCTTTGTGCCGATCTCCGCCGCCTCCGTCATAGGAATGGGCTGGTCAAACCATGGTGTCATCACCATACGGGGTGCTAAATCCTCAAACTGCCCCACTGCCCCCGGCACCATGTAGCCAACACAGTCAATGAGCCGTACAGAGAAGCCTGTGCCGTCCTCCATCCGCAGTTCTACTGCCTCTTCCGGCACAAACTTTGGCTCGGCGGTCATAATAGTGCGCCCCGATCCGCTCTGCGGCAGTTCATCTCGCGCCCGATCGCGACGGTAAGTATTATCGATGCGGGGAATCACCTGTGTCTCCATAAATCGCTTAATGAAGGTGGACTTTCCTGTTCGCACCGGCCCAACTACGCCGATATAAATACTGTTCCCTGTCCGCGCTGCCATATCTTGATAAATGCAAGTAGTTTCATTCATAGTCCCCGACCTCCGCAATTGGTTTTACTCCATGTCTATGCCTGGATTGGACGGGGTATGCAGGAATCTAAAAAGCAAAGAAAAAGCCGCATCCGTTTGGATGCGGCTTTCGATTTAAGTTCTCTTAGGCAGCCAGAGAGATGGCGGTGATGTGGGGGTTAGCACCCTCATACCAGTACAGGAAGCCCTCGACGTCAACAACGTCACCGGCCTGCAGAGTGCCGACGGTGGTGTAAACATCGGAGTCGGGACCGGTCAGATAGACCTCGACGCAGAAGCTGTAGGAAGCGCCGTTGTAACCCAGGGTGACATAGATATCGTCACCGGGCTCGCCGTTCTTATACTCCACTGCCTCAACAGTCATGCCCTTGAAGGACACGAACTCGTTCTGATGAGCGATCAGCTCATCGGTGCCCAGCAGCTCGGTAACATCCAGAGCCTCGGCAATGAAGGTATCGCCACCCTCAACAAAGGTGAAAGTACCGTCCATGACCTCGACCTCGCCGGACCACTCGCCCTTATGACCCTCAACGAGGATCTTGGTACCGGGAACCAGCTTGGCAGCATCTTCCTCAGAGCAAGCCAGCTCATACAGGAAGTAAGCGCCATCGGGGCTCTGGCAGTACACGGTGATCTTATTGTCCCACCAGGACTGATGACCCTGAACATAGGTCTCGATAGTCACAGCAGAATTCAGTTCAGCAGCCATGTACTCCTCATGGGTCATAGCGACGGTCGCCTCGCCGACAACCTCATCACCGGCGGGATCTTCATCTACAGGGGGAGCATCAGTCTTAGCGCAGGCAGCGAGGGCCAGAACCATGACCAAAGCCATCATCATTGCAAGAAACTTTTTCATGATATAAATCTCCTTTTAATCACGTTGTGCGTACATATCGCACCTCGTTTATTATACATCTGTTGTTTTAAAAATCAATGGTTTTTGCTGGATTTTCTTTTCTTCAAATAGGTTGCAGCTACATAGACACCCATGCCAAGCCAACACAGTATCAGTACAACGATTAAAGCTACAGAAGCACGGGGCAGCGGCCCAAAGTCGCTCTTCCCTGCTGCTGTGGTGATTTGATCAAGGCGGTAAAGGGCGGAAACCTCGTCATAGAGTTCTGCCACATACGCCTCGTCAAAGGTCTGACCACGGCGTATCGCCTTGTTGACGTTCTCGATAAGCTGACCTGCCGCATTGCGAAGGGACGCAGAACCGTTGAAAACAGGTGTCACAAAGGTATTTTCAGTGTTATCCAACAACAGCTCCGTGGCTTGGATCTTCACATCATAGTACAACTCATTATCCTCGCCACTGCGGGAGAGATAGTCGCGGTATTCTGCCGAATCCTGCGCTTTAGAAGTAACAGGAGCATAACCCTCCGTCTGAGAATAGGCGATCTGCACTTCATTGGTCAGCATGAACTGAGCAAACAGCCACGATGCCAGCACTTCCTGAGGGTCAGCCTTATTAAACACGCACATGGACGGACCTTGGGAGATCATGCGGGGATTCTCTATATCATACTGGGGGATCGCCATGACCGCTGTTTCAAACTGCACCAGCTTTTCTTCAGCAATATCCACCAGCGGTGCATCAGAGCCCATCCACGTTGCACCTGCCGTGGAATCGATGGCAAAGATACACTGACCTGCGTTGAGGAAGTTGGCAGGATAGCCAGCCAGTTTGAAGGTATTGAATGCACCGCTCTCAGCGTGCTCAGCAACGCTGGAAAGGATTTCCTCCGTGGTGTCGTTAAACAACAGGATCTCCCCTGTTTCCGTGGAATAGCCTGCATCGCGCTGTGCCAGCATTTGGATCATCATGTTGTCCGTGGACTTATAGATGAAAGGAATCAGCACCTTTTGTCCATTGACCAGATAATTCCCGTCGCTGTCCTGCGCCGTTGCCGCTTCGCTAACTTCCCACACGAAGTCCCACGTCAACTGCTCGGGCAGCGTGAAACCAAGTTTCTCTACATAGGTTTTGTTAACATAGCAGGCCTCTGTGGAACGCATAAAGGGAATGGCGTAGTAATGACCGTTAAAAGCGCACTCCTCCAAGAACTGTGGGATAATCTCCTCCTGCATTGGAGCATCGAATCGAACATCACTGCCACCGAGACCGTATTTCTCATTGGTAAAGAGCGTATCCAGCGGTACGACCGTATCAGCACCCGTCAAATAAGTGGCAATATGGTCGGGATAAGTGATGCAGACGTTGGGCGTAGTATCCGTGGCAATATTGGTGATAACGTCGTTGTAAATCTTACCGTAATCAGTATAAAGCCGCAGATTTACCTTGATGTTGGGATAGAGTTCTTCAAAATCAGCAATGGCACTTTTGTAGATCTCCACCTGTGTCATGTTGGTGTCGTTCTTCGCCCAGAAGGAAATTTCGTAGTTCTTTGTGGTGTCGAACTCCTCGGGAATGGCAAAACTCCTCTCTTCTTTCGAGCCATGACAGGCTGTCAGAGAGAAAAGCATCACGAGGAGCAACAGGATAGATACAATCTTTTTCATCCCTTTGTACCTCCTCTGGACACGCCCTCCATGATCTTCTTGCGGAACAACAGGAACAGCACGATCAGCGGCAGAGAGATCACCACAACAGCCGCCATCATTGCAGGGATGTTCTCTCGTCCAAATCCGTTTTCGCGGATCTCCTGAATACCATTGGACACGAGGAAATAGGCCTGATTATCCGTCACCAAACGGGGCCACACGTAGGAGTTCCAGCACTCAATGACCTTCAAAATGGTGATGGTAATGATGGTGGGCTTGCAGATGGGGATCATCACCTTCAGCAGATACTTCAAATCAGAAGTACCGTCCACCTTTGCTGCATAATACAGCTCATCGGGGATCTGTGCGAAGTTCTCCTTCAGCAGGTAGATATAAAATACGGAAGTAACGCTGGGTAGAATCAAACCCGCAAAGGTGTTGCGCAGATCCATATTGGTGATAGTCACATAGTTGGTGATGACTACCAGCTCAGTAGGGATCATCATCAGCGACAAAAAGAGTGTAAAGACTAACTCCTTGCCACGGAAATGTAGTCGCGAGAAGGCAAAAGCAGCCAACACCGTCACGATCAGCATCAGTGCCGTGGTGATAACGGTGAAAATGATTGTGTTGGTAAAATAGCCTGCCAAGGGAACGGCGGTAAAGGCATCCACATAGTTCTGCAGCGTGGGAGAAAAGGTGTACAGCTGGGGGATCCACTCGGAGTTATAAGCGCCATATCCCTTTACGGAGGTCAGCACCATCCAGTAAAACGGGAACAGCACCACAATAGCCCAAACGGTCAGCAGCACATAGGTAACGATGTTCATTACCAGCTTTCTTGTACGGGCAGCACGCTCGATCTTTTCAAAATCCAAACTAGCCACCCCCTTAATAATGCACGTGCTTCTTGCTGACCAAGAGATTAATGCAGGTAATAGTCAGCACGATGGCGAAGAGGATAATGGCGGCGGCAGAGGCATAAGAGGGATAGCCGCCGGAGTTACCGTAGAGCATATCGTAAATATAGCCCACGATAGTATTCATTTCCGCAGCGTTCAGATCAACGCCAAAAAGCGCTACCGCATCAGAATAGGCCTTAAATGCGCCGATAAAGCCGGTGATAATGAGATAGAACATCGTCGGCGAGATCATAGGCAGGGTGATCTTGGTGAAGATGCGGAACTTGGATGTACCGTCTACTTTTGCTGCGTTATAGTAGATCTCATCCACAGAAGCCAAAGCACTGGTGAGGATCAGAATCTTAAAAGGCATAACGATCCACACAGTATACAGGCACAATACGAACATCTTTGCCCAATATGGGCCGTCAATGAAGTCCACAGGCCCTGCGTTGAACCACGAGAGGATCAAGTTCGCTAATCCGTCGGTATAAGGTGTCTGTTTAAACAGGATCATAAATACCAGACCCACTGCCAGCGTATTGGTGACGTAAGGCAGGAAGAAAATCGTCTGATACAGTTCCCGCACCTTCTTAATAGAGCTTAAGCCCACAGAGATCAGCAGCGCAAGGCCGGTAGAAACGGGAACGGTAATAATGACAAGAATGAAGGTGTTCTTCAATGCCTGCAGGAAATAGGGATCGTGCAGTACGTAGCCATAGTTATAGCCGCCGACACCCAAATAGGTTTGGGAGGCAAAGTTATAGCCCTCTTCAAAGGAATAGATAAATACATCAACGAGAGGATACACCATGAACAGGGCAAGAAATGCAATGGCAGGCAATAAGTACAGCCATCCCTTGCGATTGTTGTTTTCCATACTTGCTCTCCTCAGTTAAAACTCGATCCGTTGCTCTGTTTCCTTGTGGAACAAGAATACCTTGTCTGCCTTGAGGTCAAAACGCACCTTATCCCCTGTAATTTGGGCAATATTCTCTGCGCTGATAATGGAGCGGATGCTCTCATTTTCACACAGAGGATGGGTGGATACCACACTGATATCACGGCCCATGACCTCCACACGATTGAGATTGCAGGTCAATACGCCATCCTCAGCAAGCTCAAAGCCCTCGGGACGAATGGTCGCCGTTACCTCCTGGTCAGCAACGCCTGGCACATCCAGCACGCACTCCTCGCCGATATACAGCTTCTCCCCTCTCACGCTGCCTTCAAACACGTTGATAGGCGGTGTACCCAAAAACTTGGCAACAAAGAGATCCACAGGAGAATCGTATACAGCCTGGGGCAGATCGATCTGATGGATAATACCATCCTTCATCACGATGATGAGGTCGGAAATGGACATGGCCTCTTCCTGATCGTGGGTAACAAAGATGGTGGTAATACCGGTCTCCCGCTGAATACGGCGCAGTTCCTCACGAGTCTGCAGACGTAAACGTGCATCCAAATTGGAAAGAGGCTCGTCCAGCAGCAAAATACGGGGCATTTTTACCAGTGCGCGGGCGATGGCTACACGCTGCTGCTGACCGCCGGAGAGTTCGCTGGGTTTGCGATCCATCAAGCCTTCCAGCTGTACCAGTTTTGCAGCCTCCAACGCCATATCTGCCATTTGCTGCTTGGTGAGCTTATCCTTGCCCTTGCGGTTCTCCAGCGGGAAGGTGATGTTTTGTTTCACCGTCAGATGGGGATACAGGGCGTAATTCTGAAAAACAAGACCCACACCGCGATTTTCCGCAGGGAGATTCGTCACATCATCGTCGCCGAAGAAAATCTTGCCGGAGGTAGGCTTCAAAAGACCAGACAACAGGTTCAGTGCGGTAGATTTTCCGCAGCCGGAAGGGCCTAACAGTCCAATCAGCTTGCCGTCGGGAATCACAAAGTTAAAATCGTTGACTGCAATAACTTCCTTTCCCTTTTTACCGCTGGCAGAAAATCGTTTGGTCAGATGCTGTAAAGTTACTTCCATACGTATACTTTCCTTTCGTATATCGTTGTGTACATTATAAGCTATTTATCCGTTGATTGCAAGGCAAGCAAAAAGGCAGCTCGTGCGAGCTGCCTTTAATTTTACCATTCAATTGTGCGGACACGGATGACGTTTTCAAGGTTACGGACATCTTCGATGACGTCCTCTCCTACCTTTGTACCCAAGTCGACCAAAGTATATGCGTAGTCACCGCGGGACTTGTTGCTGAGATTCTCCACGTTCACATGATCACGGCTCAAGAGAGTCGTAATGTTCGCCAGCATGGCGGGCACATTCTTATGAATGATGCAAAGGCGCATCAAACCACTGGGATCCATGGAAACGGCGGGATAGTTCACAGAGTTTGTAATATTACCGTATTCCAGATACTCGCGCACCTGATCCACTGCCATCACGGCGCAATTCTGCTCACTTTCAGGGGTAGATGCGCCCAAATGGGGCATAGCGGTTACGTGAGGTGCTTCAAGCAGACGATTGTTGGGGAAATCAGTAACATAAGCGGCAACCTTACCGGTATCAAGGGCTGCCAGCACAGCCTCGTCGTCCACAATCTCGCCGCGAGCTAAGTTCACAAGGCGTACACCCTGCTTCATAGCAGCGAAAGCCTCAGCGTTGAGCATTTTCTCCGTATCGGGAGTATACAGGGTATGGATGGTAATGTAATCGGCCTTCTTGTAAAGATCCTGTACATCCTTCACCACATGGATATGACGGTCAAGACGCAGTGCAGAGTCAACAGAAAGGAAAGGATCGTAGCCATAGACATCCATGCCCAGCTTAATAGCCATGTTGGCCACCAAAGCACCGATAGCGCCCAAACCGATAATGCCCAAAGACTTATGATACAGCTCAGGGCCAATAAAAGCAGACTTCCACTTCTCTACCACGCTAGCGACCTCAACACCGGCAGCTGCCTGTTCACGCACCCAGCGGATACCGCCGGTAATGTCGCGGGAACTCATTAAAAGGGCGCACAGCACCAGTTCCTTCACGGCGTTGGCGTTGGCACCGGGAGTGTTAAATACGGCAATACCGGCCTCGCTGCAGCGATCCAAGGGGATATTGTTCACACCTGCACCGGCACGGGCAATTGCCAGCAGGCTCTCGGGAAACTCATAGTCGTGCATTTTCGCAGAGCGTACAAGAATACCCTCAAGGCAATACTCGTCACCGCAAATCATGTAATTGGCAGGATCAAAGCGATCCAAACCGACTTCAGAGATGGAATTCAACGTTTTAATATGATACATGGAAATAGCGCCTCCAAAGGAATTATTCTTACAAACATTATAGCGCTTTTTCATCATAGGAAACAATGGTCGGAGGGCTGAAAAAGCCGTCGAAAACCGAGTCGGCTTTAGTGAAAAAGCTAATGCAAACTGGCAGCAAAAAGCACCGCTTCACTCTGCGTGAAGCGGTGCTTATCACTGATAGATTAGTCCTGATCCCAGTTGTGCCACACGTTCTGCACGTCCTCGTTGTCCTCCATCATGTCGAGGAGCTTGGTCATCATCTTGATGTCATCCTCGTTATCCAGCTTGATGTAGTTCTGAGGTACCATCTCGATTTCAGCACTGACGAAGGTGTAACCCTTACCCTCGAGAGCAGCAACGACTTCGTTGAAGCTGTCGGGATCGGTGGTTACCTCGAACACGGAGCCGCTGGCCTCGAAGTCCTCAGCACCGGTGTCCAGAGCGTCCATCATGACGATCTCTTCATCCAGTTCCTCGTCCTCATTGTTGATGATGATGACGCCCTTGCGATCGAAAGACCAGCTCACGCAGCCCTGTGCGCCCATGCCCTTACCGTACTTATCGAAATAATGACGGATCTCGGGAGCGGTACGGTTGCGGTTATCGGTCAGCGCCTCCACGATGACGGCAACGCCGGAGGGGCCGTAGCCTTCGTAAGTAACGGACTCGTAATTATCGGTGTTACCGGCACCCAGAGCCTTATCGATGGTGCGCTTAATGTTGTCGTTGGGCATATTGGCAGCCTTAGCCTTAGCGATAACGGTTGCCAGACGGGAGTTATTATTGGGGTCGCCGCTGCCGCCCTGCTTGACGGCTACGATGATCTCCTTAGCAATCTTGGTGAATGCGGCGCTGCGCTTGGCATCCTGTGCGCCCTTTGTCTTCTGAATATTGTGCCATTTGGAATGTCCGGACATGGTTTTAGTTCTCCTTTGTGCAGTATTGAATGACCTCTCGGTCGTGAGTTTTTGTTAATGTAACTTCCAGCGCAGGAAACGCCGTTTCCAGCCGCTTTGCCACCACGGGGCAAACCACATTCTCTGTGGGGAAATGCCCCGCATCAATGAGGTTCAACTCCTTGGTATCCAAAAATGCATGGTATCGCAGGTCGGAGGTCACGAAAGTATCGCAGCCTAAAGCGATAGCTTGGGGGATATAATCGTCACATGCACCACCGCCCACCGCCACGCGATGGACATTCTTGCCGCAGTCGGTAAACCGTGCGCCGTTACATCCTAAGTATTTTACCACATCTTGTACGAACTCTACAAGGGTCATTTCACATTTTAATGTGCCTACACGACCGATTTTTTCCTCAGTGAGAGAAACGAGGTCGGTCAAGCCGAGAGTTTCAGCTAAAACATCGTTGACACCACCCTCAGCAGCATCGAGATTGGTGTGCATGCAGATGGCGGAAATGCCGTTCTTCATCAGTTTGCTGACCATGCGCCCCAACGCACTGTCACTGGTCAACGACTGGACGGGATGCCAAGTGCAGTTCATAATGGGATGATGGGCTACGATCAGATCAGCGCCCATGGCCATTGCCTCATCCACCACTGCTTCGGTGATATCGAGAGACACCAGCACGCTTTTGACTTCTGCCGCACCGTCACCTACCAGCAGACCGACGTTATCCCAGCTTTCTGCCAGTTCACGAGGTGCCCAGCTATACAAATAATTCTCAACGTCACGTACTGTGATCATATACTTCTCCTTTTCTCTACCAATGCCGTACGGATCTCTTGCATCTCCTCAGAAGTAGCGCGCTGTGCTTCATTCCTAGCACGCATCAATCCGTCAATGGCAATCGTCAGCTTCATAATGCGCTCGTCGAGATACTCTCCATAAAGCAGATCGCCATCCAGCATCACGCCGCCATATTGCTGCGCTAAAGTCAGTTCTTCCTGCGCTCCACCACGTACCAACATAACGGGATAGAGGTGATCTTTATCGAAAACCAATCGCTCTCCTGTAAAGGTATATCCGTTGTCAGCGAGCCATTTACGCAGCATTTCCACCTTTGTCATGGGCTGCAGCAGTAGAAGGTGGTCTCCCCTCTTCGTCCACGGAGCGTTTTCCAAGATAGTAATAATGGTCTCGCCTCCCATGCCTGCAATAAGGATGGTATCGCACTCCTCAGAGGCAATGGCATCAAGGCCGGGACACAGACGAAAGTCGATACCCTCTACCTCGTACTCAGCAGCAGTATTTTTTGCATGCTGCAAAGGTTCAGCGCCAATATCGGATGCAATCGCACCATCGATCAAGCCGCGCTGTAGCAGATACACTGGCACATAGCCGTGATCCGTGCCTATATCAGCCAAGCGGCTGCCCTCGGGGATCAGCGAGGCTAAAAGCTGCAAACGGGGTTGTAACTGTAACTGTCTCATTCTCTCTCCAATAGCATAGCAAACGCATACGGCAGAACCGTATGCGTTCAGCTACGATACTTAAATTACTCAGCCTTCTTATTGGCGACCTCGTTGACCAGAGTCAGCAGCTTGTCAACATCAACACCGTGAACGGCGCAAGCCTCTTCAACGGTCTCACCGCGGGAAGAGGGACAGCCCAGGCAGTGCATACCGATGGACAGGAACACGGGAGCGGTCTGGGGAGCGATGTCCAGAATATCGCCGATAATGGTATCTCTGGTGATTTCGATCATGGGAATTTACCTCCGAAATGAAATATCGCATATAGTATACCCTAAATAGAGGCAAGTTTCAACAGAAAAATACGGAATTAAAGCGGAAAAGAGGACACACTGACGTGTGCCCTCTTCTTTTATAAAATTGTAATCAAAGTGTGTGGTTTGATTAGCCGTCCTGACGCATCTTAGCGAAGCAGTCGCTGCAGTAAACGGGACGATCGGACTTGGGCTCGAAGGGAACCTTTGCCTCACCACCGCAAGCTGCGCAAACAGCGGTGAAGTACTCACGGGGACCACGAGCAGCGTTCTTGCGAGCATCGCGGCAAGCCTTGCAGCGCTGGGGCTCGTTCTGGAAACCGCGCTCTGCGTAGAACTCCTGCTCACCGGCAGTGAACACGAACTCGTTACCACACTCTTTGCAAACTAAAGTCTTGTCTTCGTACATGATTTTACCCTCTCTTTTGAGAAAAAATATATTGCGCTCAGCCATTGCTGATATCGCCTTGATGAAGTTCCCGCCCAACTTTGCGGCGGATGCGCTGTATAGCATTTTCCACCGATTTCGGCGGCTTGCCAACAGTTTGCGCGATCTCACGGCATGTGAGACCGTCTAAATAGTACCCTAAAATCTTGGCTTCAAAGGCGGATAACTGTTTGCAAGCGTACTCGAGAAGATCGGCGGTTTTTTCTCTGTCGATCAGCAATAGCTCGGGGTCGTTCTGTGCAAAAGCGAGGTCAAAGAGCGAAGGATTCAAGGGAAGCGCTTGATTTAATGCTTTATGTTTGCCGGAGGCCGCAGCCTTCAGCACGGAATAGAGACGACGACGAATACACACATCGGCAAAGGTGGCAAATGCTGCCCCTTGCTCTGTGTCATATTCCCGCATCGCCTTAATAAGCCCCAACATCCCCTCCTGTAGGAGGTCTTCACTATCGCCGCCCGCCAAAAAGAACGGATGGGCAATGGAGCGAACAAGACGATGATACCGAGCGGCCAAAATCTCCTCGGCATCGCGGTTTCCCTGCCGTACCTCAGCACACAGTGCCTCGTCCGACAAAGTCTCCAAATAGGAAAAACCTACTTCTCTACCGTTCATCATTCTCGATTATACCCTTTTCATAAATAATTTGTCAAGCAATCTGTGAATATTTGTGAAAAAATACTTTAAATCACAGTGTTTTTACAAGTTCTGCTAAAACTGTCGCCGTGTCAAGGGCAATCTCATCAGTTTTGGCCTCTACCATCACGCGGATCAGCGGCTCAGTACCGGAGGCGCGAATGAGAATACGCCCCTCCCCTGCCAACTCAGTTTCCTTTTCTTTCACGGCAGCCCACAAGGTGTCACTGGCAAGCACGCGCTCTTTTGCGCCGCTTTCGTCATCCAGCGTCACATTAATGAGCACCTGCGGATACTGCTTGCAGCAGGAAACCAACTCCGATGCCCTCTTGCCGGACTGCGCCAGTGCGCAGAGAAACTGCAGCGCCGTCAATTGACCATCACCCGTGGTAGCATGTTCGCGGAAAATGGTATGACCCGACTGCTCGCCGCCGAGAGCATAGTCGCCCTCCAGCATCTTCTCCAACACATGGCGGTCACCCACCGCAGTGCAGAGCAAATTGAGACTTTCATTGCGACAGTACTCATGGAGACCGAGATTGGACATCACCGTTGCCACCACAGTATCGTTGGTAAGCTTTCCTTCCCTGCGCAGCTTGGCAGCACAGACAGCCAGCACCTTGTCGCCGTCAATCATGTTGCCCTGCTCATCTACCAGCAAACAGCGGTCAGCATCGCCGTCAAAGGCGATACCGAGGTCGTACTTCCCTGCCACGGTCATGTTGGCAAGTGTGTCCATATGCGTAGAGCCACAATCAGCGTTAATATTTACGCCGTCGGGGTCAATGCTAATGAAATCCGCCATAATTGGCAGCTGACGGAACAACTGAGGCGCAGTAGCGGCGGCGGCACCGTTGGCGCAATCTACAATTACGCGAAGTCCTGCCAAATCACGATCAATGGTAGAAATGAGATGGGCAACATAGTCGCTGTGCATCTCCCGTTCACTATGGACACACCGACCAATCTCGCCGCCTGTTTTCACAGGCATTACCACATTCTCAAGAATACGACGTTCCACCTCAAGTTCCATCTCATCGGGCAACTTATAGCCCTGAGCATTGAATACCTTGATACCGTTATGCTCGTAGGGATTGTGGCTTGCGGAGATGACAATACCTGCATCACAACCCTGTTGCACCGTCAGAAAAGCCACAGCAGGCGTGGGGATCGTGCCCAGCAGCACCACATCGCCGCCTACGGAACAAATACCTGCACACAATGCAGATTCCAGCATATCCGAAGAGATACGAGTATCTTTACCAATGGTAATGCGGACTTTCCGCTCAAGTTTCTCTTGAAGTACAGTGCATACCGCCTGACCTACCTGAAAGGCAAGTTCCACTGTGAGACTCTTTCCCACAACGCCGCGAATGCCGTCTGTACCAAACAATTTTGCCATAGAGTAACTCCTTTTATGTTACAGTTCCAACTGTGTCTGCCCATCGAAATCAATGTGCAGATGCTCATAGGCACGCTGTGTCACACAGCGGCCGCGAGGCGTACGCTTCAAGAAACCAAGCTGCATCAAATAGGGCTCGTACACGTCCTCCAGCGTCACCGACTCCTCGCCGATGGTGGCAGCCAGCGTATCGAGGCCCACAGGGCCGCCGCTATAGTTCTCGATGATGGAGCGCAGCATACGGCGGTCAACGTTATCGAGACCGAGATAGTCCACTTCCAACGCCAGCAGCGCATGGTCAGCCACTTCCTTGGTGATCACACCATCCGCCTTTACCTCGGCGAAGTCGCGGACACGGCGCAGCATACGGTTGGCAATACGAGGCGTACCGCGGCTGCGGCGTGCGATCTCCATAGCACCGTCGGGCTCAATAGGTACATCGAGGATGCCTGCACTGCGTGTAACGATCTCCTGTAGCTCCTCGGGGGTATACAGTTCCAAACGCAGTGTCACGCCAAAACGATCACGGAGGGGGGCAGAAAGAGAACCTGCGCGGGTCGTTGCCCCGATCAGCGTAAAGTGGGGCAAATCCAGGCGAATGGAGTTGGCAGAAGGGCCTTTGCCAATGATAATATCGATGGCATAGTCCTCCATGGCGGGATACAAAATCTCCTCCACGGCGCGGTTAAGACGATGGATCTCGTCCACAAAGAGAATGTCGTTTTCATTGAGATTTGTCAGCAGCGCTGCCAAATCTCCGGGCTTTTCAATAGCAGGGCCGGAGGTGATGCGGATGTTGACACCCATCTCTGCAGCGATAATGCCTGCCAGTGTAGTTTTACCAAGGCCGGGAGGGCCGTGGAGCAGCACATGGTCAAGAGACTCCGTACGGCGCTTAGCCGCCTCAATAAAGACGGAGAGATTATCTTTGGCCTTAGATTGGCCGATGTATTCTTTCAGTGTATGGGGACGCAGAGAGCGCTCCTGCGCATCCTCCTGCAAGAATGTCTTTGCTACGATAGGCTCTTCGTAGATATCTGTGCCGTAATCGATGCTCAAGCGAGTTCCCTCCTTACTTTACCATATGCTTCAGCGCCTGTCTTATGATCTCTTCCAAAGGCAAAGAGGCCATATCCACGCCCTTGAGTGCCGTGTTGATCTCCGCAGGACCATAACCCAGCACGCTCAGGGCAGCAGCAGCCTCCTTGGCCTTATCACCCTGCACTGCGGCAGGCATTGCAGCGCCGCTAACACCGCTAAAGGACAGTTCATCCTCTGCCTTCGCCAGCTTATCCTTCAACTCCAAAATCACGCGTTGTGCGATCTTCTTACCAATACCGGGCACAGCAGTCAGTGCTTTTTCATTCTCTGTCACAATCGCCATGGTGAGATTTTCCGGCGTGTTGGAAGAGAGAATGGCCAGTGCGGCCTTCGGGCCAACACCGGAAACGCTAATCAGCAGCTTAAAGCAGCGCAATTCGCTGCGGCTATAGAAGCCAAACAGTTCCATGGCATCCTCACGGACGTTGAGATATGTGTAGAGCTTGGTCTGTGCCCCCTTCTTCAATTGCGAGAGGGTATAGTTGGTGGTTGCACAAGCGTATCCTACACCGCCACAATCGATCACTGCCAAATTGGCTTCCGTTTCGGCAACAGTGCCGTTAAGATAGTAAAACATTATACCGTCTCCTTTCCCTGGGGTGCAACACGCCGCAGCAAGCTGGTGGCGCTGCGGGCGTGGCAGATGGCAATAGCCAGCGCATCGGCCGCATCATCGGGCTTAGGTACTGAGCGCAGCTTCAAAAGCCGCTTTACCATATCCATCACTTGATTTTTCTCTGCAAGACCATAACCAACCACCGCTTGCTTTACCTGCATGGGTGTGTATTCGTAGATGGGTACACCAGCTTTCTCTACTGTAGCCAAGATCACACCGCGGGCATGGGCAACAGCGATACCGGTGGTAATATTCTTGCTGAAAAACAGCTCTTCAATGGCCACCTCATCGGGCTTGAACTGCTCTAAAAGCTCCGTCATGTCACGCTCGATCTGCACCAAACGGGCAGCCAAAGGCGAATTAGCAGGCGTATTGATGGCGCCATACTGCACCATACGCTGCGTGCCGCCTTCACTATCCACCACGCCGAAACCAACGATGGCAACGCCGGGGTCAATGCCCAATATTCTCATGCTACCATCGCCTCCCCTGTCGAAATCTCTAATCAATTTATTATACCGCAACCGCAAGCTGATAGCAAGGTGAAATTCCCGTATCAATCATCACACTCGATAAATAGCAAAAGCTCACCCCTTATGCTCTGGGGTGAGCTTTGTTATAAACATCTTTCAGCTGCTTCTGAACCACGTGAGTGTAGATCTGGGTGGAAGAGATATCGGCATGGCCGAGCATTTCCTGAATGGAACGGAGATCTGCACCATTTTCCAGCAGATGCACCGCAAAGCTGTGGCGCAGCGTGTGAGGCGTCACGTCCTTGGTGATCTCTGCCTTCTCCTGATAGTACTTGATGATTTTCCAGAAACCCTGACGGCTCATGCGTTCACCGTTCATGTTTACGAACAGCGCGGGCTCATCATCATTAGCAATAATGCGGGGGCGAATATCTTTGATGTAATCCTGCAGCGCCTTCACAGCAGCGGCATACAGGGGAATCACGCGCTCTTTGTCTCTTGCTGCACAGCGGATGAAGCCAACGGTCAAGTTCACATCGTCCACATTAAGACCAATCAACTCAGAAACACGAATTCCGGTAGCATACAGCAATTCCAGCATTGCGTGATCACGAAATCCCTTTTCATCCACGCATTTCGGCTGTTCCAAAAACAGTTCTACTTCTTTGCTGGTGAGGATCTCGGGATACTTCCGTTCAACTTTCACGCCGGAAATAGTCTTGGCGGGGTTGACCTTCATAGCACCGGAGGAAACCATGAAGTTATAGAAGGATTTAATAGATGCGGTGGAACGTGTAATGGTGGCAGGGGATTTTCCTTTACTGCTCAAGTATTCAAAGTATTCTGCGATGATTTCCTTCTTCACCTTACGCAGATCTCCGCCACGTTCAAGCAACCAGTTGTTATACTGGTTAATATCACGCATATAGGAGCTGAGCGTGTTGGCCTGCGCATGCTTTTCTTCGACCAAATATGTATGATATGCCGCAATATAGTCTGCCATCGAAACGCTCACCTCCTTTGAATAGTTTATTGAATCATTTCAGCATTTCTAAAACAGGTGCAAACAGTCGTGGTACAACTGTAAGTTCTAAAACAATGCCCACAGCTAACAGAAAAAAGCACAGGGCCACGATATTTCCGCTGGGTTTGGCTCTTGCTTCACTGCTCCCTGCTGTCTTTTCCAGCATAAACAGCGCCAGCAGCAGCGTGCAGATAACCGTTAGAATACTCCGCAGCCCAAATGCCGCTAACGACAACATTACACCCTGCTTTCCCAAGGCAGCAGCAAGGGATGCCGCGGAAAAGGAGAAAGTAAATCCCTGCAGCGCTAACAGTAACGGAATCACAACTGAGCCAAAGCTGTAGCAGCCAAAGAGCAATACAAGCAATGGATAGCGCAAATAAAGTACAGCTACAGATAACAAGGATACCGACATTACACCGTCAGTTCCAGCCACCGCAAAGCTGCGCAGCTGTGATGCCAATTCATTATCTCCGCCCAAAAGCGGCGGCAACACATGCCCCAAGATAGCCCCAATGGCAAAGAAAAAGCAGAGCAACGGCAGCCGTAGTCTTCCGAGATCCGAGAATCGGGCACGGTATCCACTTGTCCTCACTCGTTTACCCACACGCTCACCTCATCTCAGCCAAAGTATATGAGACAAGCAGCATAAATAGACGTAAGAAACCCCTCAGCGGTAAAATACCAAACATAATCATAGGTTATAATTCCTGCCAAAGCAAGGCTTTTTCATCAAAAAAAATAATTTTGTAAATTATGCCAAATTGTTATGTTAACTGTATTATGTCTACTTCGTTTACCTGACCTGGCATGCTGTTCCATTGGTGGGTAAAAGCGACGATATGTGGTGAGATGCGAAAAAAGCTACACAACATCTAGGTTTTCTCTCCTTCCCCTCTCTGAAAAAAGAAAAAAGTCGAAGCTGGTAAAAATTTATGATCCAATTTTCATTTTTTGTGATTTTTACTACTTGACATTTTATGTTACCGACGTAATGTTCTCGTTGATGGTATTTTCTTCTTTCTGTTACGGCTGCTCCTCTTCTTTTTTCTGCCGCCTACAAATGCGATAAGTGTACCGATCACAACTGCCATGGTGATCCCCAGACCGTTCATAGAAAAGTCGATCATGCACTCGCTGCACAGTGCCATTAGCCACGCCAGGGCATATATCATCGCACCGGGCATAAAAGCACATAGCTTCCTTCCCTGCCCCGCAGCAGCAATGCGACCTCCTATGAACGCAGACAAGCCATAACTTACCCACAACCACGGAGAAGCCACTCCCATCGGTAATTGTCCCCGTACAATCAGTAAAGCACCCAACAACAGCATCAACACAAGAAGCACTATTGCTGTACCTAATCCAACCCATGTCCGTTTTCCAAAAAGAATTCCAGCACTCATTTTCCACGCCTCCCCTATTCTAATTACTCAAACAATATGGCGCACAGGCATAAAAAATGACCGCCCCGATACGGGACGGTCATTCTGTTTATTGTGAGATTACTCCTCGGTCTTGGTCTCTTCCTCAGCGGGAGCTTCGACCTGAGCAGGCTCTTCCTTAGCGGGAGCAGCCTTACGACCACGCTGAGCAGCAGCGGCCTGCTCGTCCAGAGTGCCAACCTGGCCGATAGCGGACTTGATGAACTCGACGCGGACACGATCCTCGCTGGTCTCGATGACCACGGTACGATCGGTGATAGCCACGACGCGGCCATAGACGCCACCGATAGTGGTCAGCCAGTCGCCCTTCTTCAGAGCGCCACGCATAGCCTCTGCCTGCTTCTTGCGCTTATTCTCGGGACGGATCAGCAAGAAGTAGAAGATGGCGATCATGACAACGATCATCAGGATGGAAGAGGCACCGCCGCCCTGGGTTGCACCCTCAGCAGCGTGAGCAACAGTAAACAGATCAAACATGGGATTGATACTCCTTTTTTAAAATTACCAATTTATTATACAGAACTCTTTCGGCTTTGGCAAGTCCATTTCCAATAATTTTACACTTTCTGCGACAGCAGTTCGCTGTACTGGGCGCGGAAAGCAGCAAATTCGCCATTGTCCAACGCCTCGCGGATACGCTCAGTCAGCTTATTGTAGAAATAGAGGTTATGCATGACCGCCAAGCGCATGCCCAGCATTTCCTGCGCCGTGAAGAGATGGCGGACATAGCTGCGGCTGAACTTGCGGCACACAGGGCAATCACATTCAGGATCGATAGGCTGTTCATCCAGCTTATACTTTGCGTTCTTGATGTTCATCGTGCCCTTCCAAGTGAACAGCTTACCATGGCGTGCGTTACGGGCAGGCATGACGCAGTCAAAGAAGTCCACACCGCGGGCAACACCCTCAATAATGTTGCTGGGTGTGCCAACACCCATCAGATAGCGGGGCTTATCCTCGGGCATGTGGGGCTCCACAGCATCGATGATCTCATACATCACCTCAGTAGGCTCACCAACTGCCAAGCCGCCGATTGCGTAGCCATCGCACTCAATTTTCGCCGTCTCCTTCATGTGCCACACGCGGAGATCGGGGAACGTAGCACCTTGGTTGATACCAAAGAGCATCTGACCGGGGTTCACCGTATCGGGCAGAGCATTCAAACGGTCATGCTCCCTTTTGCAGCGCTCCAACCAGCGCAGCGTACGCTCGCAGGATGCCTTGGCATACTCATAAGTTGCAGGATTCTCCACGCATTCATCAAATGCCATAGCAATATCGCTGCCCAAATTGGATTGGATTTGCATACTCTCCTCGGGACCCATAAAAATGCGGTGACCATCAAGGTGAGAGGCGAAGGTCACACCCTCCTCGTTGATCTTGCGGAGACCGGAGAGAGAGAACACCTGAAATCCACCGCTGTCGGTGAGGATAGGGCCATCCCAGTTCATAAACTTATGAAGGCCGCCCATAGCACGCACCACATCATCACCGGGACGGAGATGGAGATGATAGGTATTGCTCAGTTCAATCTGACAACCCAGCTGTTCTTTCAAATCAAAGGCATCCACGCCGCCCTTGATGGCGGCCTGCGTGCCAACATTCATAAATACAGGGGTCTGCACTTCGCCGCCATGGGCGCACTTAAAAACGCCGCGGCGTGCTTTTCCTTCTTTTTTGATGACTTTAAACATATCCGTCACCTCACTTAAATAATCAGCATGGCATCTCCAAAGGAGAAGAAACGATATTGCTGTTTGACTGCCTCATCGTAGGCCTCTAAGACACGCTCACGACCAGCCAGCGCAGAAACCAGCATCAGCAATGTAGACTCAGGCAGATGGAAGTTGGTGATCAATCCATCCAGCACCTTGAAACGATACCCGGGATAGATGAAGATCTTCGTCCAGCCGGCAGAAGGCTCCATGTGACCGTCCTCACCTGCCCACGACTCAACAGTGCGGCAGGAAGTTGTTCCAACACAGATCACACGACCGCCATTTGCCTTTGTGCGATTGATTAGCTCAGCCGTTTCGGGCGGGATGACGCAGTATTCGCTGTGCATGTCGTGGTCGAGGATATTCTCCTCCTTCACAGGGCGGAATGTGCCCAAACCAACATGGAGCGTTACGTAGCCGAGGTTCACGCCCATAGCCTGTACCTTCTCCAACAGCTCAGGCGTAAAATGAAGACCAGCCGTAGGTGCAGCAGCGCTGCCTACCACGCGGGAATACACCGTCTGGTACCGCTCCCGATCCTGCAGTTCTGCCTTAATATAGGGCGGCAGAGGCATCTTGCCTAACTTGTCCAGTACCTCAAGGAAAATTCCTTCATAGTCGAAGCGGACAAGGCGATTACCATCGGGCAGCTCGTCCACGATCTCGCCTGTCAGCACACCGTCACCGAAGGAAACTTTTGCACCTCTGCGCAGCTTCTTGCCGGGGCGCACAAGGCATTCCCATACCTTCTCACCGCGATCGATCAGCAGCAGCACCTCGCAAGCGCCGCCACCCGGCAGACGCTGACCCAGCAAACGGGCAGGCAGCACGCGGGAATCATTGAGAATCAAACAATCACCCTCGCGGAGATACTCCGTCAAATCATAAAAATGCCGATGGGAAAATTCCCCTTCCTCCTTAGGCAGCACCAGCAGACGAGAGGCATCGCGCTGCTCAATGGGGGTTTGGGCAATCAATTCCTGCGGCAGATCAAAGTAAAAATCCTGTGTCTTCATAAGGTTACTCTCTTCTATCTAAATTCTCTTATTTCAGCCATATATCATAGCATAAGAGCATCATTTATTCAACTACTTTCTCGACTGCAAACGCTGCTGGCCTATATTTTAGACTACAGGAGGGAAATTCAATCTACAAACGTATATACACTTGCGCCACAGTTCACTAGCATATATAATTTGTACTACACCAAGGAGGTCACACCATGGATCAACTTCTCTTTCACTGCCTTCCGCGTATTGATGATGCCATCAGCATCTGGCTCAATGACACACTCCTTGAGCTTCTGCCGCCCAACTACCAAAAGAATGATAGTGATTTCATTATTCTCAGCGATGTCAGTGAAGAGGACACCGATCGTTTTATGACACAGGTCAAGCAGCGTGGCGAGGAATTAGCTCAGTTTTATTGCAGCCAAGCATTTGAAAATAATTGGGATGTTTGAAGTAAAACCAATCTTACATTTTCTGAATTTTTCTTCCGCTTTGGAATTTCATAATTTAACGAAGAATGGTGACAAAGATGAAGTCTATGCACTAGTCGGCGAGCCTCAGCTTTTGTATAATGAACCTTGGGAACATGTGCGTCCCATCAGTGACGAGAATTGAGATGAGATTTATTCACAGTACTTTGCACTATAAGCGTATTATGGGAGCATATGAAGATGGATAGAAAAGAAAACGAATTGATTAACTGTAAACTTCGTACTTTATACAAACAATATCAAGAGGAATTTCTTGATGTTTGGGAGGCGACACGGCGCACAGACACTACCGTTTCCCGCCCTTATCGTCTCAATGAATTTGGAATCATTGATGTCTCCCGCTACGATGCAGAGGGCGGTATCCTATTTATTGGAAAAGAATTAAACGGCTGGAAGGACGAAGATCTTCGTGCCGGATGGTCATTTCTACATTGGATACAGTCCATAGCCAGTGCACAGCGCTTTCCAAAAACGGCTTCAGTAAATATGTGGTATAACATTGGACGCTGGGCAATGCTCCTTGCGAAGCCGCAAGAGAGCCTTTCCTATCTCGCTGCATGTAAAACCGAAGCACTCGCGCAAATAGGAACGATTGCTTACACAAACATCAACAAGGTGTGGGGCAATGCAAGAGCCGACGGCGGTTTTAACACTTTGGCTGGGAATGACCTCGTCCTTTCTGTTTTAAGACGCGAAATTGAAATTATTGCCCCAAAGCTCATCGTCTGTTGCGGAACTGCTGCGTATGTGAAAAGAGCGATTCCTAACTATAAAGGTGTTCTCATAGAAATGCCTCACCCTGCCGCGAGAATGGGAAAAATTAAAATGTTGGAGTATTTACGAGGACAATTATAACAATGGCACTTTTATAATGACACAGCCTGCGGATATATAAATTTCCGTGGGCTGTTTTCTTTTTCAATGCATAAATCAAGAAATGATTGCAGCCCTCTCCATATTGCACAAAAAGAATTTCACCGAATTATTCGGTTTTTGCATTGACGGTCTCAAAAGTGCAATGTATAATAGTCGAAGAGAACAAATTTTTGCTGATGCACCATACTATATTAGGAGGAATTGTATATGATTAACAGCATTGACGGCATCCTGCAAGCCGCCAAGGGTGGTACTACCGGTGTCATCGCCGTGGCTGCTGCCCACGATCAGCCCGTCATTGAAGCCGTTGTCGCCGCCCGTAAGGAGGGTATCGCCACTCCCCTGCTGGTGGGTCACGTTGACAAGATTGAGGCTATGCTCCGCGATGAAGGCGAGAATCCCGCCGATTACGAGATCATTGCCGGTGATACTGATGCCGACTGCGCTGCAAAGGCTGTGGCTCTGTGCGCTGAGGGTAAGGCCAATTTCTTGATGAAGGGCATCCTCGGCACTGCTGACCTTATGCGCGCCGTATTCAATAAAGAGTGCGGTCTCCGTACCAGCCACCTTACCACCCACTGCATGATCTATGAAACTCCCGCCTATGAAAAGATGCTGGTGCTGACCGATGGCGGTGTTAATACCTTCCCCGATTTTGATAAGAAGGTGGAGATCCTTGAAAACGCCGCTATGGTGCTGCAGGCTCTGGGCTATGAGTCCATTAACGCCTCTTGCATCTGTGGTGCTGAGCAGGTCAATCCCAAGATTCAGTCCACCGTTGAGGCTGACGAACTCAGCAAGATGGATCGCTGGCAGAAGTACAACATGAACGTTATCGGCCCCGTCGCCCTTGATCTCGCTGTCAGCAAAGAGGCCTGCCACCACAAGGGCTTCCACGCCCCCGGCGCAGGCGAGGCCGACATTCTGATGGTGCCTAACTATGAGGTTGGTAATGGCATCGGCAAGGCTCTCACTATGTTCGCCAACGCCCGCAATGCAGGCATTATCCTCGGTGCCAAGGTACCCATCGTCCTTGTTTCCCGTGCCGACAGTGCAGACTCCAAGCTGGCCTCCATCGCCCTCGGCAGCGTCCTTTCTGCCCGTATGCAGCTGGACTAACCGTTTCGTTTCCATAAATTTTTAGATTATCTTACAGAATCTTTGATAAACTATTGACAAACTTTCACTATCGAAGTATAGTGAACACATGAGTCCGATGTGTCGAGTGAACACATCATAAAATTATAAATTTTTAAGAGAATGAGGAGCTAATATTATGGTCAATCAGGAATATTACAATCTGGGTACTGCCCCTTCCGTCATTCGCGCACTGTTTGCTTACGGTCTGGAGCAGGCCGCCAAGGTGGGCGCTGACAAGGTCTATGATTATTCCCTCGGTAACCCCAGCATCCCCGCCCCCAAGAAGGTCAACGAGTCCATCGTGGACATCGTGAACAACGTTGATTCCATCGCTCTGCACGGCTATTCCATGGCTCCCGGCTTTGAGCCCGCCCGTAAGGCTGTTGCCGACGATCTGGCTGCCCGTTTCGGCCTGGAAGTCAAGCCCAGCGAGCTGTTCTTCACCTGCGGTGCCGCTCCCGCTCTGATCTCCATCATCAAGGCTCTGGCCGTCGATTCCGACAGCGAGATCATGGCTATCGCCCCCTTCTTCCCCGAGTATCGTCCCTTCGTCACCGCCAACGGTGCTAAGTTTGTAATGGTTCCCCCCGACACCGAGGCTTTCCAGATCAAGCTGGATGCTGTTGAGGCTCTGATCACCAAGAATACTCAGGCCATCATCGTCAACTCCCCCAACAACCCCTCCGGCGTTGTTTACACTGAGGAGACCCTGAAGGGTCTGGCTGCCCTGCTGGAGCGCAAGAGCGCCGAGTATGGTCATCCCATCTACATCATCGCTGACGAGCCCTATCGTGAGCTGGTCTATGGCGGCGTGACTGTCCCCTTCATCCCCTGCATCTATAAGAATACCATCGTCTGCTATTCTTACTCTAAGTCCCTGTCCCTGCCCGGTGAGCGTATCGGCTACGTCTACGTCCCCGGCTTCGCTGATGATAGTGCTGCTGTCTATGCCGCCATTGCCGGCGCTGCCCGTATCATGGGTCACGTCTGCCCCCCCACTCTGATGCAGAAGGTCATCGAGTATTGCGCTACCGAGCGTCCTGATCTGGTGGCTTACGATGAGAACCGTGAGCTGCTGTACAACAGCCTCATCGAGATGGGCTACGAGTGCGCTAAGCCCGATGGTGCTTTCTACCTGTTCGTCAAGGCTCCCAACGGCGATGCCAACGCATTCTCCGAGAAGGCCAAGCTGGAGCACAACCTGCTGGTTGTCCCCGCTGACGGCTTCGGCTGCCCCGGCTTCTTCCGCTGCAGCTACTGCGTGGCCAACGACATGATCCGTCGTTCTCTGCCCGCCTTCAAGGCCATGATCGAGTCCTACAAGTAAGAGATCAAAAGAACATACTAAAACACCGGAAGGGAACTCCCTTCCGGTGTTTCTTTGCTTATATCAGTTTATACGAGGCAATGTACTCACCTTCAGCATTTGCCAGTTGCGGATCAGTATTAACAAACGCACACTGCAAGCCTATTTCCTCCGCTGTCAGCGCAAAGTGGCACAGAGCAATACCCATGTCGATCATCTGCATATCCAGCTTCTCGCCGTGCCCTACGCCTTTGCTGCGTACAAGGTAGATGTGAACACTATCCCCTGCTACCACTGCACGCCAAGGTTGCTTATTGACAGCCGAGGGAGCAAGACGCACCATCTCCAAAGGCACAGCAAACTTCCCTGCCTTCTCCTTTGTGAGAGGCGTAGTGAAATTCCCATCGAAGAACAGCTCATCAAAAGCCATGCGCTCGTCAGCTTTGACCACCTTGCGCATCATGCTCTCCCGCATGGACATTTTAGCAGCGGGATACCCCACGGGACTTGCACAGGGCATCATCTCGTCCTCCGCCAGTTCCATGGCTTTCTCATAGGCAGCGCGGTTCATCGTACCGCCCAGCCATACTGTGCCAAGCCCCAAAGATTGGGCATATAGCACAAACCGCTCAAAGGAATAGCCAAAGGCAACGCTGGCCTTGGGGACATCCTTCACCCTGCCGCCCACATAGAGGTCACAATCGGTCACCACGGGACAGGTAAGGCCAGCTTTCTTGGCGCTGAGGAACTTAACCGTCACAGGAATTCCGTAGGGATTCTCCATATTGAAAGAAAGCAGTTTCTGCTTCGTTTCCTCGTCCAAAGGACGACCATCAAAGGAGCGCACACTTCTTCTGGCGCGAATCAATTCTTGAATACTCATGCTTCTTCCTTTCCGAGGATTTTATAGAGAATGCTGTATAACTGCATCCCCTCCTCTGCCGTCAGATTGGTGCATCCCGCGATTTGCAGCGGGATCTCCACTGCTGCCTCTTTCAGCGCCTCGCCCTTTTCGGTAATAGCAACCACCAAGTTGCGTTCATCTTTCTCAGAACGTGTGCGGCTCACCAAGCCTTTACTCTCCAGCTTTTTCAAAAGAGGTGTCAACGTTCCCGAATCGAGGTACAGGCACTCACCCAATTCCTTCACATTTACCTTTTTCTTCTCCCACAGCACCATCATCACAATGTACTGGGTATAGGTGAGATCAATCTTATCGAGATAGGGCTTATACCGCTTCACGATCTCACGGGAACAGGCATACAGAGGAAAGCAAAGCTGATTTTGAAGTTTTAATACATCGTACTTGGAAAACTCCATATCATCCACCAACAATTCTAATTTATACGCCTACAACTTTCTTGGCAAAAGCGGCGGCCTTCGCCAAATCATCGGCATTGGGTCTACCCTTATGCACCTTCATAAACTGGCCTCTGCAATGGAATTCTTCCTCTGCCACCGCAACACCCACGCTGTCCGCTACCTTGGCAACAGGCTTTTTCATGGATTTCATCATGGCAGAAGTACCCACGCAGACGATTTTTCCGATGTTTTCCCCGTTCTCGGCGATAAACTGCTTCACCGCCTCGTCAACATCGAAAGCATAGTAAGAGCAACCCAAGAACAAAATATCTGCCTTTTCCGTCAGCGCCGCAGTAACATCTAACGCCTCGACACCTACAGCCGCAGCTACAGCCTCCGCCAGCTTCTTGGTATTGCCCGAGCGGGTATAGTATCTAACTGCAATATTCATAGAATCTGTCTCCTTAACCGTTAAGTTCATTATACGCGGCACGCACTGCCTTTGCAAGCTGATCGGTGCAGGAGGTAGGCCGTCTGCCACAGGTGTTGCCCAGCAGCTTTTTCTCAATTTCCTCCACCGTAGCGCCCTCCAGCAGCAGCGCGATGGCCTTCAAATTACCATTACAGCCGCCGTAGAACTCGATATTGGTGATCACGTTGCCCTCAATGTCAAACCCGATCATCTGCGAGCAGGTATTCTCTGTTGCATATTCGTAGCGCATTACAGACACTCCTCGATCTTCGCTTTCAGCTTCTTCATTTCAGTAGGCTCAAAACGAGCCACGATCTCACCGTCACGACCAATGAGGAACTTGGTAAAGTTCCATTTTACGTTGCCGTTCTTTTTAAAGTCCTTATCCATCTTCTTTGCCACACCTGAGAGTACCACACCCATAGGCGATGCACCAAAACCCTCAAATTTGGTGTTCTCCGTCAGCCACTTAAAAAGAGGAATGGCGTTCTCGCCGTTCACATCCACCTTGGAAAACTGAGGGAATGTAATGCCGTAGCGACCAGTGCAGAAAGAATGGATCTCCTCATCGTCACCGGGTGCCTGTCCGCCGAACTGATTACAGGGAAAATCGAGGATCTCCAGCCCCTTGTCCTTGAACTCCTCGTACAGATCCTGCAATTCATCATATTGAGGCGTAAAGCCGCAGCCCGTAGCGGTATTCACCACCAGCAGCACCTTACCCTGATAATCTGCCAACGCCACATCGCTGCCATCCTGTGCCTTTACAGTAAAATCGTAAATGTTCATAGCAAGCCTCCTGTAAGATTGTGTATAATTAAATTGTATACAATTTAATTATACACGTATAGCCATCCATGTCAATCTGTAATTTCACCGTAAAGATATGGAAATTCCCTCTTGTCAAGAAACAATTCATTCAGTATAATGAGTTGGATTATATTTTAAGTGAGGTGTTCGTTATGGGCAAAGTCTTTATTCCCGAGGGTTACAAAACGCCCCTGTCTGTCTATGAGATGCAGCGGGCCATCGAGTTTATCAAGAGCAATTTCCAGGTGAATTTGGGTCAGGCACTGAATCTGCGCCGTGTCTCCGCTCCCCTGTTCGTTGATGATAAGTCGGGTCTTAACGATAACCTCAATGGTTTTGAGCGCCCTGTGGCTTTCGACATTCCCGATGTGGGCAGCACGGCACAGGTGGTCCATTCTTTGGCGAAGTGGAAGCGTTTGGCACTCAAGCGCTACGAGTTCAACGTTGGCAAGGGCTTGTTCACCGATATGAACGCTATTCGCCGCGATGAAGAGGTGGATAACCTCCACTCTATCTATGTTGACCAGTGGGACTGGGAGAAGGTCATTGACCGCGAGGATCGCACCGAGTCCTATCTCCGTCAGACCGTCCGCGCCATTGTTGGCGCTGTTGTGGAGACCAACGAGGCGCTGCAGATCGCATTCCCCAGCCTCCACACGAAGTTGGATCGCAATGTCTACTTTGTGACCACTCAGGAGTTGGAAGATCGCTGGCCTGATTACACCCCCAAGCAGCGTGAGGATGCCATCTGCCGTGAGCATCACACCGTGTTCTTGATGCAGATCGGTGACAACCTCAAGGGCAGTGGAAAGCCCCATGACGGTCGCGCTCCCGACTATGACGATTGGTCTTTGAACGGCGATATTCTGCTGTATAACGAGCTGCTTGACCGCAGCTTTGAGATATCCTCCATGGGTATCCGCGTGGATGAAGCCGCCATGGACTATCAGCTGAACAAGCGCGGCTGCAATGATCGCCGTACTCTTCCCTTCCACAAGATGCTCCTCAATGGTGAGCTGCCTCTCACCATCGGTGGTGGTATCGGTCAGTCTCGTCTGTGCATGATCATGATCGGCACCTGCCACATCGGCGAGGTGCAGGCCAGCCTTTGGGACGAGGGCACTGAGCGTATCTGCGCTGAGAATGGCATCATGCTCCTGTAAAGTAAAAAGACATGACAAAAGCCCTGTAGCCGAAACTACAGGGCTTTACAAATGTTAATTTTACTGGAGAGTATCCTCAATGGCCTGCAGAGAATCCAGCATCTCATCAAAGCCCTCGTAATCAGCGTCGATGACAGCCTGTTCAGCGTTGCGGAGCTTCACAAGTGCATCCTCATGCATCACCGCCAGCTGACGGCGCTGCTCCTGGCACCATGCACGCTGCTGAGCAACACACTTACGCAGCTGTGCCATTGCCTCAGCACGGAACTCCTCACTGCGGCGGTGGGCATTAATCTCGATCTCGGCGATATGCTCCTTGAGATAGGCATACTCATCGGCATTGGCCTTCAGAACATCACGCTCATTCTGCAAAGCATTGGCGCGTTCGGTCAAATCAGCGATCTGACGGCGCAGCTCCTCAACAAGAGAATTCTCCTGCTGTTGCTCCTTTACCTGCGCATGCAGGGTGCGCAGAGCAGACTCCATCTGTTCGTTGCCCGACCTCAAAGAAGCATTCTCCTGTTCCAAAGCACTGATCTTCTCCTGAGACTCTTTAGAAAACTGCTCGATGAACTTAATAACATCCTCACGGTCAAAGCCGCCAAACATGCAGGTCTTGAAATTGGTGGTCATATTCCATACCCTCCCGTGCACATAATTCTCTATGCTACTACGATACCACAAAAGAAACCTGTTGACAAGCTTTAAAAAAAGAAGAAATATTTTCAAAAAACACTTGCATTTTGGAAAAAGATGTGTTACTATAGACCAGTCGCTTGAAGACATGCGCCGTTAGCTCAGCTGGATAGAGCGTCTGGCTACGGACCAGAAGGTCAGGAGTTCGAATCTCTTACGGCGTGCCAAAAGCCCTGATACCACAAGGTATCGGGGCTTTTGTTTTTCCTCTTGTTTTGTTTGGAGTGTTGACTTTATTTTAGTTCAGCCTTATAATTATCGTAATCCTTTTGAAAGAATAACGCATAAGATGGGAAGTGAGAAAATGATCTATCTGGATAACGCCGCCACAACGTTGCATAAGCCCTCTTGTGTTGCTGAAGCAGTAGTTAATGCTATGGGCAATTTAGGCAACAGCGGTCGTGGTGTCCACGGTACTTCTCTCACTGCCTCCCGTGTGATTTATGATACTCGTGCGGCGCTGGCGGCGCTGTTTAACGCTACCTCTCCTTCTCGCGTGGCATTCACTTCCAACTCCACTGAAGCGCTGAATACGGCGATTTTGGGGTTGTTTACGAAGGAAGATCATGTGATCTCTACAGAACTGGAGCACAACTCCGTCCTGCGTCCTTTGTACGCACTGCAAGAGCGTGGTGTTGCGGTAGATTTTGTCCCCGCAGATGTGCATGGTCAGATCGATTATGAGGATTTTTCTAAGCTTTTAAAGTCCAATACCCGAGCTGTCGTCTGCACCCATGCCTCCAACCTCACAGGTGATACCCTCGATATTGCTCGTATTGGAAAATTTGTCCACGATCACGACCTTCTGTTGATAGTAGATGCCTCTCAAACGGCAGGCGCACTGCCTATCGACATGGCGGCGATGAACATTGATGTTCTCTGCTTCACAGGACATAAGTCCCTTATGGGTCCTCAAGGTACGGGCGGTCTGTGTGTAGCCGAGGGTGTGGACATTCGTCCCTTGAAATCCGGTGGCACTGGCGTGCAGACCTATCTCCCTCATCAGCCTGCAGAAATGCCTACCCATTTAGAGGCGGGTACGTTGAACGGCCACGGCATTGCAGGCCTCTGTGCAGCCCTTAATTTTATCGATTCTGTTGGCATTGAAGCCATTCATTCCCACGAAATGATGCTGATGCAGCGTTTCTATGATGGTGTTCGCAATATCGAAGGCGTGACTGTCTATGGTGACTTCACCCGTGATCGTGCGCCCATTGTGACGCTGAATATCGGTGATATCCCCTCTGGCGAAGTAGCAGATATTTTGAGCGGTGAATTTTCCATCGCCACCCGTGCAGGAGCCCACTGCGCTCCTCGTCTCCACACCGCCCTCGGCACTGTCGAGCAGGGCGCTGTCCGTTTCAGTTTTGGCTACTATAACACCGTAGAGGATGTAGATGCTGCCATTGCAGCGGTGAGGAGCATCGCCCTATGAGAGAAAAGCAACTGCGTACAGTGGTTACCTTCCATACCACAGCAGAGGCCATGGCATTGGAGCAGATTTGTAAAACACGTAGTATTGGCGGAAAGCTAATCTCCGCTCCTCGGCAGCTCAGTGCCGATTGTGGCATTGCATGGTGCGCACCTATGGAAGAAGCGGTAGCAATTCGCGCTGCTATCGATGAATCCGCACTGGAAGTCGATGCTATCCACGAGATCATGCTGTACGTGTAAGGAGGAAACCTTATGTTGGTATTGATAAGAGGTGCAGGTGATCTGGCAAGTGGAATTGCTTTACGGCTCTTTCACAGCGGCTTTTCCGTGGTGATGACCGATCTCCCCCACCCCACTTCTATCCGCCGCACGGTGGCTTTCTCTGAGGCTATTGTCCACGGCGAAACAACGGTTGAAGATGTTACCGCAAAGCGTGCAGAATCCGCTTCTGAAGCATTAAAACTCCTTAATGACGGCGTGATTCCCGTCCTTGCTGACCCCGAATGTACATGCCGCGCAGAACTAAAGCCCCGTGTGGTGGTAGATGCTATCCTTGCAAAGCACAACTTAGACACCAAAATCACCGATGCACCTATCGTCATCGGTGTTGGTCCCGGTTTTACGGCGGGCGAGGATTGCTATGCAGTAGTAGAAACCATGCGCGGACACACCTTAGGTCGCGTGATTTACGAGGGCAGCGCTCTCCCAAATACCAATATCCCTGGTTTGATCGGCGGTTTCGCAGGTGAGCGCGTGCTCCGCGCCCCCGCTGACGGCGTATTCCGCACTGCCGCATCCATCGGCGATCTCGTCAACGAAGGCGATACGGTAGGCTATGTGGGCGATTCTCCTATGAAATGCACAATTTCGGGTGTTCTTCGCGGTCTCATTGCCGATGGCACAACCGTCCAACGCGGCATGAAGTCCGGTGATGTTGACCCCCGCGGTGATGTGTCTTATTGTGCTACCGCTTCCGATAAAGCATTAGCCATCGGCGGCGGCGTTTTAGAAGCAATTCTCCATTTAAGCAACGTATTGGGAGGGATGTAAAGTTGGAAAATGAAGTGAAATTGACTAAGCTTGCCTCCTGTGCCGGCTGCGGTGCAAAGGTAGGCGCAGGCGTACTGGCACAACTGTTGGAGGGCATCCGTGTCCATAGCGACCCCAATCTGCTGGTGGGCTTCGATAAGAGCGACGATGCCAGCGTGTACCGCATCAGCGACGACTTGGCACTGGTGCAGACGGTGGACTTCTTCCCTCCCATCGCTGACGATCCCTACACCTTCGGCGCTATTGCCGCTACTAATGCCCTCTCCGATGTGTACGCTATGGGCGGCGAGCCGAAGCTGGCGCTAAACATCATGGCTGTCCCTGCCGATATGCCGAAAGAGGCTGTCCACGACATGCTCCGCGGCGGCTACGATAAGGTCTACGAGGCAGGCGCGCTCATTACCGGCGGTCACAGCATCCTAGACCCCGAGCCGAAATACGGTATGGCGGTCACCGGCTTTGTCCATCCCGAGAAAATGCTCACCAACAGCGGCGCACAGGCAGGCGATGTACTGCTACTGACGAAGCCTCTTGGCATCGGCGTGGTCACTACGGCGGCAAAGGCGGATTTGGTGTCGAAAGAGACGCTGGATTACGCATTTCAGCTGATGACCACCCTCAACAAGTCAGCGCGCGACACCATGGTAAAATACCGTGTCCACGCCTGTACCGATGTGACGGGCTTTGGCCTCTTGGGACACGGCACAGAGATGGCACAGGGCAGCAATGTGGAGCTGCATCTCAAAGTAGACGGCTTCCGCTTTTTGGACGAGGCTGCAGAGCTTGCCCGCATCGGCATCCTGCCCGAGGGCATGTACCGTAACCGCAACTTTGCAGAATCCCATGTGGACGAGGGCGATGTACCGCTCCACTTACAGGATCTGTTGTACGACCCCCAAACGGCAGGCGGTCTGCTGGTCGCCGTCCATCCCGAGGACGCAGAGGCACTCTTTGAAGAGCTGCAAAGCTGCGTTCCCGCGGCACAAGTCATTGGTGAAGTTACCCCCTATAGGGGCGGTAAGCACATATATTTGCATTAAATTTGAAAAGGAGATACACAACTATGAGCAAGAAAATCAACGTTTGGGTGCTCATCGCAGGTGCAGTGGTCGGCATTGCTGCCGTGCTGCTGACCGCACTGGGCAACCCCGCCAACATGGGCTTCTGCATCGCCTGCTTCCTCCGCGATATCGCAGGCGCAACGAAGCTTCACAGCGCCGCAGTGGTGCAGTACATCCGTCCCGAAATCATCGGCTTGGTGCTGGGTTCCACCATCATCGCCTTGGCTACGGGCGAGTTTAAGCCCCGCGCAGGCTCTTCCCCCGCTGTCCGTTTCATTCTCGGTGCTATCGTGATGATCGGCGCACTGGTGTTCCTCGGCTGCCCCCTCCGTATGGTCATCCGTATGGGCGGCGGCGATCTGAACGCCTTTGTGGGTCTCGTTGGCTTCGCCATCGGTATTCTGATCGGTATCTTCTTCCTCAAGCGCGGCTTCTCCCTGAAGCGCAGCTATCCCGCTACAAAGGTAGAGGGCTTTGCTCTGCCCTTCGTGATGGTGGTTCTGCTGGCGCTGGTACTGATCGTCCCCACCATCTTCGCCTTCTCTGAGTCCGGCCCCGGCTCCAAGCACGCTCCCGTGCTGGTTTCCCTTATCGTCGCCCTCATTGTCGGCGCGCTGGCACAGAAGTCCCGCCTGTGCATGGTGGGCGGTATGCGTGACGCCATCATGTTCCGCGACTTCAACCTGCTGTCCGGTTTCGTTGCCATCTTTGTGGTGGTGCTGCTGGGCAACATCGTCCTAGGCAACTTCACCGGTTTCTCCGCTTACCTGCAGCCCATTGCCCACGCCAGCCAGCTGTGGAACCTGCTGGGCATGGT
>CAYTOO010000007.1:0-25879 GCA_964439545.1 uncultured Oscillospiraceae bacterium
CTTCATCACCGGCACTATCTGCGCACACCGCTGCCAGAACAAGTGCTCCCGCAATTTCTATGACGAGTCTGTTCATATCCGCGATGCCAAGCTGGTGGCTGCGGAGAACGGCTTTGAGACACTGATGGCCTCCCTCAAGCCCGCCGCCAAGGTGGCAGGGAAGAAGGCCGCCATCATCGGCGGCGGCCCCACCGGTATGGCTGCTGCCTACTTCCTCGCCCGTGGCGGCGTGGAGACCACCATCTTCGAGCGCGAAGCCACCCTCGGCGGCGTGCCCCGCCATGTGATCCCCTCTTTCCGTATTGCCGAGGAGACCATCGAGAAGGATATCGCCCTCATGGAGAAGATGGGCGTTGAGGTGAAGTGCGGCGCACCCGCACCCTCCGTTGCTGAGCTGAAGGCACAGGGCTACACCCACATCCTCTTCGCCGTTGGCGCATGGAAGGCCGGTCGCCTCGACATCGAGGGCGCAGTGGCCGGTGCCATCCAGTGGATGAAGGGCGTGAAGACCGGCAATATCGCCGTTGGCGGCAGCGTTGCCGTGGTTGGCGCAGGCAATACGGCAATGGATGCCGCCCGCCTTGCCAAGCGCAGCGGCGCTGAGACGGTGACCATCGTCTATCGCCGTACCAAGAAGTATATGCCCGCCGATGAGCATGAGCTGGCTCTCGCCATCGCCGATGGTGTGAACTTTGCAGAGCTGGCCGCTCCTGTGAAGCAGGCCGATGGTCTGCTGACCTGCGAGAAGATGGTTCTCGGTGAGGCCGATGCCAGCGGTCGCCGCAGCCCCGTGGGCACTGGCGAGTACTTCACCATCCCCTGCGATCTGGTGATTTCCGCTGTTGGCGAGCAGGTGGACGATGCTCTGCTGGGCGCAAACGGTGTGGAGCTGGATAAGAAGGGGCGCCCCTCCTTCAAGACCAACGTGGATGGCGTGTACGCCGCAGGCGATGCCATGCGCGGCCCTGCCACCGTGGTGGAGGGCATTGCCGATGCCGCCGCCTTTGCAGAAGTTGTCCTCGGCGCACCTCATGTCTATGAGATCCCCGCCGCAGCAACCACCACCATCGCCGATGCCAGCGCAAAGAAGGGCGTCCTCCGCATGGCAGGCTATCCCTGCCGCGAGTCCGAGCGCTGCCTCCAGTGCGCCACCGTCTGCGAGAACTGCGTGGATTCCTGCCCCAACCGCGCCAATGTAGCCATCGCCATGGCTGACGGCAAGCATCAGATCCTCCATGTGGATAAGATGTGCAACGAGTGTGGCAACTGCACCCAGTTCTGCCCCTATGACTCTGCCCCCAGTCTCGATAAGTTTACCTTGTTCCAGACGGCAGAGGATATGGTGGATTCCAAGAATGCAGGCGCGCTGTTCCTCTCTGAGAATCTCGTCCGTGTCCGCCTCTTCGGCGAGCCCAAGAACTATGATTTGAACGACAAGAACAACGGTCTGCCCGCCGATCTCGAGACCTTCATCGTCCGCATCCGGGATGCTTACGGCTACCTCTACAAGTAAGATAAAGCACAAAAAAGTCCCCCATCCACTCGGATGGGGGACTTTTTATGCACTTTTTTGAGAACTTATCTCTTGACCAGAGCGGCGGTGTCGCGGGCGATAGCCAGCTCCTCGTTGGTGGGGATGACATAGACAGCCACCTTGGAAGAAGCGGTGGAGATGCGGACTTCCTTGCCGCGCAACTCATTGTTGGCCTCCAGCAGCGTTACGCCCAGATAGCCCAGATACTCGCACACCATCTTGCGGACGGGAGCAGAGTTCTCGCCGATACCTGCGGTGAAGGCGATGGCATCCACGCCGTTGAGTGCTGCCACATAAGAGCCGATCTTCTTAGCAACGCGATAGCAGAAAGCCTCCACTGCATCAGCAGCGTGCTTGTTGCCGTGCTTGCGGGCCTCGATGAGGTCACGGAAGTCGCTGGACACGCCGGACAGACCCAGCACGCCGGACTCCTTGTTCAGCACGCGCATGACTTCCTCCAGCGTCAGGTTCTCCTTATGGGCGATATACTCGATGATTCCGGGGTCAAGGCTGCCGGAGCGAGTACCCATCATGAGGCCCTCCAGAGGAGTGAGGCCCATGGAGGTATCCACAGACTGACCGTTGCGGACGGCAGTGATGGATGCGCCGTTACCCAGATGGCACACGATTACGCGGGAATCGCTGCTATCGAGACCTGCCAGCTCGTGGAGACGCTGGGAGACGAACTTATGGCTGGTGCCGTGGAAACCGTAGCGGCGGACCTTGTACTTCTCATAGTACTCGTGGGGCACACCGTAGAGGTAAGCCTTGGGAGGCATGGTCTGATGGAAAGCGGTATCAAACACGCCCACCATAGGCACGCCGGGCATGATGGCCTGGCAGGCACGCACACCGATGAGGGTGGCGGGATTGTGCAGGGGGGCCAGGTCGGAGCACTTCTCCACCTCGGCGATCACCTCATCGGTGATGACCACGGAGGAGGCAAACTTCTCACCGCCGTGGACAAGACGGTGACCCACAGCCTCGATCTGATCGAGGGAGGAGATGACACCGTACTCCTTATCGGTGAGAGCCGCCAGCACCTTGGAGATGGCGGTCTGATGATCGGGCAGGGGATCGGTCATCACGATCTTATCGTGACCGGCAGGGGTGTGGTTGAGGACACCATCGATACCGATACGCTCGCACAGGCCGGAGGCCAGCACGCTCTCGGACTTGGAGTCGATCAGCTGATACTTCAGTGAGCTGCTGCCGCAGTTCACAACCAGGACTTTCATAAACTTTCTCCTTTGAAATTGATTCTGCTATAGTATCTGCCGCACAAATGCGGAGTAGTCAACAGACATATTATACCAGTGCAGCGCTCTGTTGACAAGGGTCGATTCATCAGAAAACTGTCAAGATCATCACGCAAAGAGCGATACAAAGACCAAGACAGGTCATCAAAAGTGCGAAGGACAGGGAGCCCGTGAAACGGGACAGCACATCCTGCCGCGTGGCAGCGGCATCGGCGTGGCGCGCGGCGCTCTCATCACCAAAGCGGGAGAACATCCGCACCAAGCGGGGATAGGGATCGGTCTTGACCTTTGCTCTGCTATCCCGCAGCACCGTCTTGCGTACTGCCAGAATGAGCATATCGGGAATGTCGCACACAAGGCGGCACAGCACATGGATGACAGCGAACAGACCGCGGAAGAAGGGCTTATACACGCTATCTTCCAAGCTGAGCCACTTGGGCCACACACTGCGGTAAGTGCCATCTTTGGAAATCAGCACCGTGCGGATGAAGAGGAGATAGACCACCGCTGCAATGCACAGGGAAATCACTACGCCCTTGAGGTTCACCCACGCGAGGTAATGTACCTCGTGGTGGAAGGGATGACCGCCCGTGAAGTCGAGGGTCAAACCGCTGAGCTTTTCTGCCAGCACATGGGGGGTAAGGCCGATGATGGGCAGCGTCACGGCGGCGATACACAGTGCCGCCTTACTAAGGGGCGTACCCCAAGACTTGCCGTAATCCTTACCCTTCTGCCAAAAGACCGCCACGTAGATTTTCGTCAAATACGCCGCCGTCAGACCGCCGGAGAAGAGGAACAGCCACTCCACCGCCGTGATGGTCCACAGATGGGTCATATGTGCGTACTCCACGATGGCCTCATGTACCAGTGTCTTGCTGATATAGCCGCAGAAACCGGGGATACCGGCAAGGGAAAACGCGCCGCACAGGAAAATCACATGGAGCAGGGGCTTGCCGCGACCGAAACCGCGAATGTCATTGAGGTCGAGGGCGTGGGTGTTAAAGTACACCACACCGGCAAAGAGGAAGAGCACCAGCTTCACCAGCGAGTGGTTCATCATGTACAGCACCGAGCCGTTGGCAGCCAGTGCGTTTTCCTCACCCAGCAGGCAAATCATGGAGATACCCACGGTGATGAAACCAATCTGAGAGAGGGAGGAGCAGGCGAGGATGTACTTCAAATTGGTGGAGAACACGGCAATCACCGCGCCCAACACCATGGTGATGGTACCCAGCACCAGCAGGATGTAGCCCCATGTGGCTTCACCCACGAGAATCTGCGCCGTGATGGTAAGGATACCGAAGATACCCGCCTTGGTCAGCACGCCCGAGAGGAGGGCAGAGGCAGGTGCGGGAGCAACAGGATGTGCCTTGGGCAGCCAAATGTGGAGGGGGAAGAGACCTGCCTTGGCGGCAAAGCCGAAGAAGATGCACAGGGCTGCCGCCCACAGCTTGCCACGCTCCGTGGTGGCCATGCAGGCCTCCCGCAGCTCGCTGACAAGGAGCGTGCCCGTCACATTATCCAGCAGGAACAGGCCCATCAGCGTCACAAGACCGCCCAGCACCGCAATGGTGAGGTACGTCTTGCCCGCATCCATAGCGCTCTCCGTCTCCTCCTGCGCCACCCACACGTACGAGCCGATAGACATCATCTCGAAGAACATAAAGGTGGTATAGAGGTGAGCGGAGAGGAACACGCCCATGGTGGAGCTGAGGCAGAGAAGGAAGAAGAAGTAATACCGCCCCAAATTATGGTGATGGCGGAAATACTGGGGGGACAGCATGGCAGCCACAAACCACATGAAGGCCACCACAATGCCGTACAGGCAGCGGAAACCATCCAGCGCCACCGTGAGGTGGAGGATAGGCAGCGTATACACGCCGCCAAAGCCGCTAATTGCGGCAATAATCATGGCAAGGAGCGTTGCGCCCGTGGCAATGACAGACCATAGACCCAGTGCCTTTTCGCCCCGCTTTGCGAGGAATACAGTGGCGAGAGCTGCCAATGCGGGGAAGAAAATCACAAACCATACCATTACAGCATCACCGCCTCTCTGATAATGTCAAGGAGCCACTGGGGGAAGAGACCCATCAGCAGGCACGCCGCCGCGAGAATGAGGATAGGCACCGTCATCATGGGCCCTGCCTCGTGTGCGCTGCTCTTTTCAATAGCAGGCACATCCTTGGCGGGGAACCACGCCTTAATGACCACTTGGAACATGTAAATCGCCGTCAGCAGCGCGGAGATAAGCACGCCCACAAAGCCGAGGGTGGCCCAAATGCTGCCCTCGCCCATGGCGGAGAGAGCAATGTACCACTTGCTGACAAAGCCGTTGAAGGGCGGGATACCCGTCAGAGCGCAGGCCGCCGCCGTAAAGGCGATGAAGGTCAGGGGCATCCGTTTGCCTAAGCCCTCCAGCTCATGGACATACTCGCGGTGAGCGTAGTGCAATACGCTGCCCGCGCAGAAGAAGGCCATGATTTTCACCACCGAGTGGACGATGAGATGCACCCACGAGGCCACCAAGCCCTCGGGAGTCATCAAGGCGCAGGCAAAGAGGATATAGGAGAGGTTGGAGACGGTGGAGTATGCCAAGCGCCACTTAAAGTGTGTCTGCTTCAGCGCCATGGCAGAGCCGAACACCAGCGTAATGATGGCAAGGCACATGACCACGTACTGTCCCCACGTGCCGCGGAGCACATCCACACCGAAGGCGTAGTACACAAGGCGGATACAGGCAAATGCACCCGCCTTGACCACTGCCACCGCGTGGAGCAGTGCCGTCACGGGGGTGGGGGCAACGGCTGCCGAGGGCAGCCAGCTGTGCATGGGCCAAATGGCGGCCTTGACACCGCAGCCCACGAAGGCGAGTGAGAACACCGTCAGCAGCACCGTCATGTTGCCATTGAAGCCAGAGAAATGACCGCCGAGGACGAAGTCCTGTGCATCGTTGACGATGAGGTAGACCAATCCCACAAAGGCCAGCGCCGCGCCCGCAATGGAGTAGAGGGCGTATTTAATGCCCGCGGCAATGGCTTTTTTGTGCATGGCGTGCATGACAAGGGGAATGGTGGAGAGGGTCAACAGCTCATAGAAGAGGTACATGGTCACCATGTTGGAGGCGGTGGCGATGCCCAGCGTAATGCCGAAGGATGCCGTAAAGAATGCCCAGAACATGGGGAGATGTCCCTCATGCTTCATGTAGTCCCACGCATACACCGTGGTAAAGGGCCACAGTGTTGCCGAAAGTCCCACGAACAGCTTCGCCGCACCGTCCATGCGGAGGGAGAAGATAAGGTTATCGGTGAAGGAGAAGAGAATCACCTTCTCCTCGCCGCAGGTGAGGATGGCAATCCAACCGATGATGGTAGTGGCGAAGATGGCGCAGCTGCAGAAGATGCGCCGCGTCTTTTCGTTCAGCGGCAGCACATAGGAGGCGATACCTGCCACCACAGGCAGGAACACCGCGAGAATCAACAAAATTCCGTTCATGCAGCCACCTCCTTAAAAGACCAGTCCCGCGATGGATTGGGCGAGTGCCGTCATCACATCGGGGAAGAAGCCCAGCAGACCCGTCAGTGCGCCCAACACCACAGGGGAGAGGAGCAGCGCGGGAGAGTTGGGGTTTCCGTGGAGATGTAGTTCCTCCAGCGGCTTTTCACCGGGGAAGAATGCGGAGATCACAGGTGCGAAGAGGTAGCCCGCCGTGAAGAGGGCGGACAGGAGCAGCACCACAGGCACAGCGTAGCTTAAGAATCCGGGCAATGCCTCCAGCGCCGCCGTTGCCAAGTACCACTTGCTCCAGAAGCCGCCGAAGGGAGGAATACCCACCAGCGAGAGGGAGGCAAGGGCGAAGGAGATAAACACCCACGGCATCTTGCGACCTAAGCCACGGAGCTCGTCCACACGTGTGCGGCCTGTCAGCAAAATGACAGCACCCGCGCATTGGAAGAGGGCGATTTTTGCCGCCGCGTGGAAGAAAAGCTGCAGCATACTGCCCGTCAACGCCTCTTCCGACAGGAGGAACAGACCCAGCAGCACGTAGGAGATTTGGGAGATACTGGAATAGGCCAAGCGCTTTTTCAGCACCTTCTCAAAGCAGCCCATGAACGAGCCCATGAACACCGTCACCAGTGCCAAAATGACACACACCGTCTGCACCCATGTGCCGCGGATAGCGGTCAAATCCACCGTGAAGAACAGCACGCGGACAACGGCGATAACACCTGCCTTGGCAATCAAGCCCGACAGCAGTGCCGATGCGGGGGCAGGTGCGGCTGGGTGAGCCGCAGGCAGCCAGTTGTGGAGGGGATAGAGACCTGCCTTGGCGGCAAAGCCCACGATAACGCAAAATACGCCAATGAGCATCACGGGGGTCAATTCCACCGCGTGACCACCTGCCACGAAGCGCAAATCCACGCCGCCGCTATAGAGTGCCACCAAGCCGAAGAGAGCAAGGAACGCGCCGCCTACGGAGTAGTAGAGGTACTTTCCTGCGCCGAGCAAGGCGTTGCGGTTCAGCTCATGGAGCACCAAGGGAGCGGAGAACAAAGTGGTCAGCTCATAGAAGAGATAGAGGGTCACGAAGTCCGCCGCCAGCACCGTACCCAGCAGCACCCCTTCCGTGAGGAAGAGGAAGCTGTAGTAGCGGCCCTGTGCCCCGCTGTGGGGCATGTAGACGGAGGAGTAGGGGATGGACAGCAGCCAGCACACGGTAATGAGTACCGCCACCGCCCCGCCAAAGGTATCGAGAGCAAGGGAGAAGGTGAGGGACTCAGTCATGTACCACACGGCGCTCTCCGTGCCATTCATCCAAACGGCAGCAACGATGGACAGCACCGTAATGACCGCCTGCGCCGCTATCAAGGGGACTTTGGCCTTGTCCATGCCCTCTTCTTTTAAGAAAGCACAGCCCACACCCAACAGCAGGGGGAGCAAAATCAGCAAATATAGCATTTTTCTGCTCCTTTCTTAGTAGCTCACGAACAGGGCGAGACCCTGCTCGATAAGGCGGGTGAGGGGTGCAGAGTAGATACCGATCGCCATGGCAATCACCAACAGCACCACCGCGGGGAGATAGGTGCAGGGGCAGCGCTTTTCGCGGCTATAGCTGACACCCTCTTTTTGAGGCAGCCACAGCACCATGGAGGTATAGAGGAAATAGCCCACGTTCAGCACCGTGGAGATGGCAAGACCCAGCAGCACAGGCCACTGCTGCCATGTCATATCGAAGGCGGCGGAGGCGAAGTGGAGCTTGGGGATAAAGCCGATAAACAGGGGGATACCCACCATGCTGAGAGAACCTGCGGTAAAGAGGATACCTGCCGCTGTGTCGCGATGTGCCGCGCCGCGGAGGGCGTGGAACTCATTCTCGCCGCCGGAGGCATCTGCCAAATCAGCACCGGAGAGGAACAGCATGGGCTTGGTGAGTGCATGGGCGAAGATGTGGAGGATCGCCGCCAAAAGGGCAGCATCCGTTCCCATACCCAGCCCCATGTAGATGTAACCAATCTGTGCCGCGGAGGAGTAAGCCACCATGGTGGTGAGGCGCTTAGTGCGGATCGCGGAGATAGAACCCACGATCATACCGCCGATACCGAACACCAGCAGCACCGCCTGCACGCCGCTCTGGGTGAACACCTCAATGCCCACGCCGCGATAGATGATTTTAATCAGCAGGAAGATGTAACCCTTGGACACCACGCCGGAGAGGATACCGGAGGAGGCAGGGGTGGCCTGTCCATAGGTATCGGGCATCCAGAAGTGGAAGGGGAAGAGGCCGGACTTGATGGCGATACCCGCCGTCATGAGACCGATGGCCGCCGTCATGGAGAAGGTATATCTGCCGTCAGCCCACACTGCCGCCACCGCCTCATGGAGCTGGGGGAACAGCAGGTGACCTGTCACAGAATAGGTCAGCACCACGCCGATGAGGAACAGACCCGAGCCGATGAGGGCGAAGATCATGTAACGAGCCGAGGCGATGAGGGTGCGCCCGTTCTGCTTGGCAGAGAGGAGCACGCAGGAGGCGATGGTGCAAATCTCGATAAACACGTAGCCCGTGAAAATATCGTTGGTGTAGCTCAGAGCCAGCAGAGAGACCAGCGTCATATCCACGTTGATCCAGTACACCTTGCGGTGATCCTGCACATCCACCATGATGTAGCGCATGCCGCCCAGTACAGAGCAGAGCATCACCACGGAGAACAGCGTGCCCATCAAGGGCTCAATGATACCCGCCATGATCTCATTGCCCCAAGGTGCGGGGAAATGACCCATCATGTAGGCATAGCTCATGTTATTGGAGGTACAGAACCACAGCACGCTTGCGTTCAGCGCCACCGACACCACAAGCAAGCCAACGCTCAATCTGCGACCCCACTTGTCACCTGCCACGAAAGTGGTCACGGCGCAGAGGAGGCACAGGATCACGTTGAAGAAGGGGAAGTTTTGTACGAAGCTCATACGCGACCTCCCTTCCGCTTTTCAGACATCATGAGGTACAGCTCATCCATATCCAGCGTATGGTACTCGCGGTAGATGCGCACCGTCAGGGACAGCATCACCGCCGACACGCTCACCGACACAACGATGCCCGTCAGCACAAGACCTGCGGGAATGGGGTTAATGTAGTAGCTGGCATCGGTAATGCCATCGGTAATGATGTTTGCCATGCGCCCTGCAATGTAGCCGCGGTCAGCCAGCAGCAGGAACACGCCCGTGTCCATAATGTCGAGACCGAGGACTTTTTTCAGCAGATTGCGGTCAAAGAGGAGCATGCAAAAGCCGATGCAGAAGAGGATGACGGACACGCACTCTTCATAGTTGCTCAAAAGGTTTTGGAACATACCGCTCATATTACAGCTCCCCCCTTTTGAAGTACATATAGAAGCTATACATGGTGCAGCACACCACGAAGCCCACCGCCACGTTCAGCGGCAGAATGAGACCTGCCGAGAAGATGCGGCCCGGCGTACCGGGAGAGATAATGGAATGGAGATGGTTTGCGCCTGTGAAGAAGGAATAGGTCTTGGAACAGGCGTAGAAGGCCAAGGCGCAGAGGGTAATAATGGAGATGGCCTTCTTGGGAATAGTTCTCGATGCCTTATCCTCACCCCAGACGATAGCGTAGATAATGAGGGCAGAGGCCATGATCGCACCGCCGGAGAAGCCGCCGCCGGGGGAGAGGTGACCATTCAGTACCACGTAGATACCAAACATCAAAATGATGGGGATCACCAGCTTGCACACGGTGCGCACAATGGGGTCATTGTCATAGCGCACCACTTCCAACTCCGGCTTTTCCTCTTTTTTCTTCTTGCCGGGTGCAGCGCACATGAGAAGAGTCACAGCGCAGGTAGCGGTAAACAGCACGAAGCTCTCGCCCAGGGTATCGAAGGCGCGGTAGTCGAGGATCATGCCTGCCACGGAGTTGACAGCGCCCGTTTCCTCCATGCCCTGCTCCACATAGCGCAGGGGCACTTCGTTGACGGTGGGGGCATCGGCTGCGCCGTACTGGGGCAGGTTGCCGATGACCAGCAGCATAAACACAGCAAAGACAATGCACAAAACCGTCACCGCCGCGCGATAGGCGGTGTCGCTGCGCTTCAAGGTGCGCTTCGCCACCTTCTTGTCCTCCTTGGGCTCGTAGGGCACGGCCTCTTCGGGGGTAGAATAGACAGGCTCGGCAAGAAGCGCGGAGAACTCCACTTCGCCGCGAAGCCAGCGGCGCAGGAAGGTGTCTTTCTTATTCATGTTCACCCTCCTTTTCCTCTGCTTCTTCCTTCTTTTTCTGGTCGCGGTCAATGAGGTTCAGCTGCCGCAGGGTGAGGAAGAAGAGGATGGAGGTCACGCCTGCGCCCACAGCGGCCTCGGTGATAGCAAGGTCGGGGGACTCCAGCAAGATCCACACCACCGACATGATGACAGAATAGGCCATGTAGATGATGACGGCCTGCATGGGCTTTTTCGTGCAGGCGGTGGCGATGGCGCACACCAAAAGACCTGTCAGCAGTAAAATGCGAAAAATTGTCACTGTGCTGCCACCTCCTCCGTGTCGGATTCCTGTCGGAACTCAGCCTCCGACAGGTCGATATGCTCTTGCAAATGTTCATCGGCATGGTACTCGAACTGCGCCAGCATGTGGCTTGCCAAAGGCGAGGTGAGCCACTGGAGCACCAGCACCATTGCCAGTTTCAGCGCCACCACATTCCAGCCCACGGCGATGACAAGACCCAGCGCAAAGAGAAAGAGGCTGAGAGTATCGCCCATGGCGGCGGAATGAATGCGGTTCAAGGCAAAGTCAAAGCGGTAAAGACCGAGGATCGCCACGATCATGGTAAACATGCCGCCCAGCATACAAAGGGCAACAATGGCGAAACGCAGCCACTCAAGAAACATCATCGTGTTGTTCCTCCTTTCGCCGATTGTAGAGGTTAATGTAGATGCGGCACAGCATCATCACGGCGATGAAGGACATGACCACGTAGATGATGGCGATGTCCGCCAAATAGCCCTCGTTCAGCGACCGTGTTAGCACGCAGATGACGATGGACACGATGGTGCCAATGAGGTTGATGCCGATAATGCGATCCACCGTGAGGCGGGAGCGGATGATGTAGATCAGTACCGCCAGCACGCACAGGGCAAGCACCACCAGCGTCACCGTGAACAAAATGTTATAAGCCTGTTCAATCACTTCTCCATCGCCTCCTCTACTTTTCTAAGATACTTCACCAGCGACCACTCGGGGATGCTCTGAGCATCGTCCTTGTTCAGGCACAACACCAGATACTCGTCCCCCTCCTGTGTCACGGTGACCGTGCCGGGGGTGAGGGTGATGGAGTTGCTGAGGAACACCCTCGAGATATTCTCTTTCAGCGGCACGCGCAGACGCACAATACCGGGCTCATAGTGATGGGGCTTTTTCAAAATCACCCGCAGCACCGCGAAGTTGGCCTTAAAAATCTCCCACACCAGCATGACGATGTACACCGCGTACATGGCAAGGCGGCGGAGAATTTTCCGCTCGTGCTTGGGGTGATACCCCAGTGCATAGACGCAGAAAGCGTAGATCGCCGCCGTCAGCACCACGCCGATGAGGCAGATCTCCACCGTCACGCGCCCGTTCAGCACGATCCAGAGAAGGAATAAGAAAAGACACATAACCATAGCAATTCCTCAACTCCTGTTTTCTTACTTTTCGCACATTCTTTATCAAAAGAAGGCTGTACTTTACCAATTTTTAATTCTACCATAAACGCCCCTTTTTCGCAAGGAAAAGCCCCCTTTCTGCCCATTGCTACTGCCACGAAAAAAGTGTTAAAAAATCGGCAATATTGCACAAAAAGGCTTCTGCCCAACTAGAGCAGAGGCCAATTTTCAGCGCGCCGTAGGCGCCTTGGCTCCCCTTGTCAGGGGAGCTGGATCGCCGACAGGCGAGACTGAGGGGTAGTGATGGGTTGCCTTTACATTCTCTCCCCCAGTCTTTTTGCTACGCAAAAATCCAGCCCCCTCGTCAGAGGGGGCCGAGGTCGCGCTTTGCGCTCCAATCGTTATTCACTTCTTCTCTCGCTTGTTGTAATACCACCGCGGATAGCAGAGGCCTGCCACCGCCACAACGATAAATACCGCCAGCGTTACCCACCACCACTGCAAGAGTGCGCAGAGGATGGTGACTACGCCGCCGATGGTGAGTAGCCACCCGCCAAAGCGGTGGCTTGCACGCCACACATCCTCGTCAGAGAGTGTCAGCTTTGTGCGGATGCCGAACACATGGTTCTGCATCTGTCGCGGCAACTGATTGCCGAGGGCGATGAACAGCATACCCACCAACAGACAGCAAATGAGCCCCACGTTGATCTTCTCATAGAACACATAGCCATAGGTAACGGCAGAGCAGACCCAGCACACAACAGGCACGATCCACAGCACCATGGCCAAGGACTTGCGGTGGAGGTTCTCCTTGCGCTTATCCTTCTCGGTGGCGATAATGGCGAGGATCTGCAATGCCGCACAGATAAGGGGCAGACCAAACACCGCCATGGGGCGACTCATCCAGCCGTTGGGCTCGTTGTTTACGCCCCAGTGGGTAGCCATCTGCAAGGGCAGTTTATCCCACAGCACCACGCCCACCACAACGGGCAGCAGAATCAGAATAATGGTCAAAATAATCGTCTTTTTATAGGTTTTCCACATTGCTCTCGTCTCCTCTCAAATCCTTCACCCACAGCAGAATTTCCTCCAGCACCGAGGCGTTGAGGGTATAATAGATAAATTTGCCCTCCCGCTTATCCCGCACCAGTTCTGCCTCTTTCAGCACCGCCAAATGCCGCGACACCGCCGCCGCCGACATGTCAAACTTTGCTGCCAAATCGCCTGCGCTCATGGTGCCCTTTTTCAGCATCTGCAAAATTTCACGCCGCGTAGGGTCGCTCAGCGCCCGCATGGTATCGTGCAAGCCCATTGCACCGCCTCCGATCATTTAACAATTAACTTAAATGTTAAATGTATAGTAGCATAAACCCCGATCCCTGTCAAGAGGGGAGGGGGGATTTTTTGATAAGGCTTCTTGCTGTGTTGTAGGGCGGGGTGTACCCCAAGGGCATTTGTTCCGCTGCGCTCCACGGGCACCCACACCCCGCCGCGTTTCACGATGACGTTTCGGTAACTGGCGGCGGTCTGAGGGCAGGCCGCCCTACAAATTCTATTGATAATTTCTGCAAAAACAAAAAGCGCGCCCTCTCGGACACGCTTTTGAACTCATTTCTTACAATACGCCTCGTATTTCTCCTGTAGCCAAGCCTTGACCTCTTCCACGCCTTCATCATTGAGAGGGAACTCCCGCTCCTCCACATCCACGGCGGCCTCATAACAGAAGTTGGTGTAGACGGCGACCTGCAAAGGGTCATCGCCCTTGCCACGCTTAAAACGATAGCGGAATTCGCCGATAGAGCCTGTATACACATATGCCCGCTTGAACCAGCGGGGTGTCAGCACTTCAAACTGGGGATGCATGATTTCTCCTCCTTGTGGGGATGTTTTCTTAATGGGAGTATACCACAATCCAACCGCTATTTCAACGGTTGCCTTGGGGCGAAAAGCGTGATATACTATAAAATGGAAATTTAGGGGAACTTTTCCCCATGACAAGGAGATAGATTGTTATGCAGAATGCAGTGAAGCGTATTGGTGTTCTCACCTCCGGCGGTGACGCCCCCGGCATGAATGCCGCTATCCGCTCTGTCGTCCGCAGTGCTTTGGCTCGCGGTATCGAGGTCATCGGTATTCGCCGCGGCTGGCAGGGTCTTATTAACGGCGATTTTATGCAGATGGACTCCTCCAGCGTCAGCCGTATCATCAACCGCGGCGGCACGATTCTCTACACCGCCCGCAGTGACGAGTTCCGCACCGAAGAGGGGCAGAAGAAGGCCGCCGCCACCTGTAAGCTGTTGGGCCTTGACGGCATCGTGGCTATCGGCGGCGATGGCACGTTCCGCGGCGCACAGGCGCTGAGCCGTCACGGCATCGCCGTGGTGGGCATCCCCGGCACCATCGATAATGACATCGTCTGCACCGACTATACCATCGGCTTTGACACCGCCGCCAACACCGCCGTGGAGTGCATCGACCGTCTCCGGGACACCATGCAGTCCCATGAGCGCTGCGCCGTGGTGGAGGTCATGGGTCGCCACGCAGGCTATTTGGCACTCTATGTGGGTCTTGCCACCGGTGCTACCGCCGTCCTCGTTCCCGAGACGGAGTACAATTTCGATGAACATGTGGCCGAGAAGATCCGCGAGGCTCGCCTTGGCGGCCGTACCAACTTTATGATCGTGGTGGCTGAAGGCGCAGCCTCTGCTATGGCAGTGGGCGAGGAGATCCGCGAGAAGCTGGGGCTCGATCCCCGCGTCACCATCCTCGGTCACATTCAGCGCGGCGGCGACCCCACCGCCAAGGATCGTGTGCTGGCGACCCGCATGGGTCATGAGGCCGTCCGCGTCCTGGCTGAGGGCGGCACCAACAAGGTGGTCATCGACCGCAACAATGAGATCATCGCCATGGACATTGACGAGGGCCTTTCCATGATGAAAACCCTCAACACGCAGGAATTTGAAGTCATGCGTGCCATGACCGGACAATAAGGCCTTAAAATACAGTGCGCTGCAGCGCACGCGCAAAACAATCCCATATGCGTAACCATAGAAAGGAGCATTGACCATGAACTATCGCGTACTTGTTATCAATCCCGGCTCGACTTCTACGAAGATCGGCCTTTTTGAGGGTGAAACCTGCCTCTTTCAAGAGACACTGCGTCACAGCGCCGAGGAGTTAGCCCCCTTTGCCGCCATTATGGATCAGGTGGACTTCCGCCGTGGCTGCATTGAGAAGGTGCTGAAAGAAAAGGATGTATCCTTGGATAGTCTCCATGCTGTCTGTGCCCGCGGCGGTCAGCTGCCTCCCTCTCCCTCCGGCGCATTTGTGGTGGATGAGGATATGTGCAACTACCTCTACGGTGTTGTCCACGGCGCTCACGCCTCTAACCTCGGCTGTGTTATCGCCTATGGTATCGCCAAGGCACAGGGCATCCCCGCCTATATTTACGATAGTGTCGCCGTGGATGAGATGGAGGATATGGTGCGCATTACCGGCATGCCCATGATCCGCCGTCAGATGATCGGTCACACCCTCAATACCCGCGCCATGGCTATGAAGTGCGCTGCGGAAGTGCTCCACAAGCCCTTTGAGGAGTGTCGTTTCGTGGTGTGCCACTTGGGCGGCGGCTGCAGTGGTCGTTTGTTCATCGGCGGTAAGATGGTGGACGGCATCCGCGATGACGAGCTGATGTTCGCCCCCGAGCGCTGCGGCGGCGTGGCAGCACAGGATCTCATTGAGGTCTGCTTCTCCGGCGAGTACACCAAGGCGGAGCTGATGAAGCTGGTTCGTGGTGGCGGCGGTCTCAAAGCCCACCTCGGCACAAGCTCCGCTCAGGAGGTGGAGGGCCGCATCCGCGAGGGCGATGCCCATGCCAAAGAGGTCTACGAGGCCATGCTCTACGGTGTTGCCAAGACCATCGGCGCGTTGGCAGCAGGCGCAGGCGGCAACATCGACCGCATCATCCTCACCGGCGGTATTGCCCACAGCAAGTATGTGACGGGTTATCTCACCGACAAGCTTTCCTTCATCGCCCCTGTGGAAGTGATGGCAGGCGAGTTTGAGATGGAGGCGCTGGCAGCAGGTGCTTGCCGCGTCCTCGCAGGTGAGGAAGTGCCCCACACTTTCGGAGAATTGGTATGCTAAAGGGACTCTTTGACCCCGATGGCGTATTTGCCCGCGCCATGGATTGGGTAGGGCGCATGGTGCTGCTGAATGTGCTGTTCCTCGTCTGCTCCCTCCCCATTGTGACCTTCGGCGCATCCTCTGCCGCCCTCTATGGCTGCATTCAGAAGATGCAAAAGGGCAATGACAACAAGCTGTTGCCCATGTTTTTCAAGACCTTCGCCGCCAATTTTAAGACCGCCACCCTTGCTTGGCTCATTTTACTGCCTATTGTGGCACTGTGCGTGGTGGATTTGCTGATCGTTCCCGCGGGCTTGTGGCGCATGATCGCCACCCTTGGCTTGCAGGTCTGTGCCATGGTGGCGGTGCTGCTGTTCCCCCTGTGCGCCCGCTATGAAAACCGCAGCGCCACCCATGTAAAGAACGCCTTTTTGCTGGCGGTGGGCAACCTGCCCCGCGTGCTGGCCATCTTCATCATTTGGGGCATCCCCATCGCCTGCTGCCTCGTGTCGGGTACGGTATTGTACGTACTGAGCATCATGTGGGTGCTCTTCGGCTACGCCATGCTCTCTTGGCTCAATCAAGCCTTGCTGTGGTCTGTATTTGACAAGCTGGAGGTTTGATTTAGTTAACATAAAACCCGCCTCGTCTGAGGCGGGTTTTTCATCGTTTCTATGAAAATTATAACGCAATCAAGCCTGCTTCCAGCATCTTCTGCAAACTCATGAGGATGCCCAGCTTGGCGTGATACCAAGTGAGACCGCCTTGGAAATACACGGCGTAGGGGGGACGAATGGGGCCATCGGCGCTCAGCTCGATAGACGAGCCTTGCACGAATGCGCCAGCCGCCATAATGACATCGGATTCATACCCCGGCATCGGTGCGGGGATGGGAGTCACGTAGCTGTCCACGGGTGCGGCAGCTTGGATGCCCTTGCAGAAGGCCACCATGCCCTCGGCGCTGCCCAGTTCCACCGCTTGGATAATGTCGCGGCGAATCTCCGTAGAAGCGGGGATGACACGAAAGCCCAGCTTTTCATAGCAGGCGGCGGCAAACACCGCACCCTTCACTGCACCCGACACCACCGTGGGAGCGAGGAACAGGCCTTGATAGAAGCTGGTAAGGATACCTTGGTTAGAGCCCACCTCGCGCCCAAGACCGGGGGCGGTCAAACGATAGCCGCAGCGCTCAATGAGGTCTTTTCTGCCCGCAATGTAGCCGCCCGTGGGGGCAAGGCCGCCGCCGGGGTTCTTAATGAGGCTGCCCACCACCATATCCGCGCCCACATCGCTGGGCTCAAGCTCCTCCACGAACTCGCCGTAGCAGTTATCCACCATGCAGATGACGTCCGGCTTACATTTCTTGCAGAAAGCAATCAGCTCGCCGATCTGCTCCACGGAGAAGCTGGGGCGTGTGGCGTAGCCCTTGGAGCGCTGGATGGTGATAAGCTTCGTCTTTTCGTTGATGGCCTTGCCGATGGCCTCGTAATCAAACGTGCCATCGGGGAGCAGGTCGGCCTGCCGATAGGTCACGCCGTACTCAGCGAGAGACCCCACCGTGGGTCGGATGCCGATAACGCCCTCCAGCGTGTCGTAGGGCGCACCCACGGGGGAGAGGAGTTCATCCCCGGGCAGGAGATTGGCGCTGAGGGCCAGTGTCAGCGCGTGAGTGCCGCAGGTGATCTGAGGACGCACCAGCGCCGCCTCGGTGTGGAAAACGGAAGCGTAGACATTCTCCAAATTGTCGCGGCCCTCATCATCGTAGCCGTAACCCGTGGAGAGATTGAAGTGCCGCGCCGCCAGATTGTTCTCCTGCATGGCGGCAATGACCTTGGCCTGATTATGCTCGGCGATAGCATCAATGCGGGCGAACTGCTCACGCAAGCCCTCCAAAATCTTCTCGCCGAAGGCCAGTACTTTTTCCGAAACGCCCATCTGAGCGTACATACTGTTGGTTGACATAATTATTTTATCCTCTCGTAGTATCGAAGTCCACGCCGTTCCAGCGCATGAGGGCGCGGATGGGGTAGTCACGGTCTAAGTAGTTGCGGCAGTACCACTCGTAGTTGGTATGCTCTCCCAAGAAGGACAGTTCGGGGTCTTCGCGGCGGAAGGCGTTGAAGGTGGCCTCGTCACCGCTGATAAGTGCCGCCACTGTCTCCGCCTCACCTCGTACCATCAGCCGCTCAAGGCAGCGATCCATGATCTGGGCGCACATCTGCTCCTCTGCCGAGGCATAGTCCTCGCGGTGCGCCAACCAATAGAGAAACTCCTCGGGGTCTAAGTCCATGTTGGTGGTGATGCGGGAGAGCTTGTTAAACTCCTTCCAATCCCGATTCTTCAGCACCTCAATGAGGTAGACGATCAAGTTATCATCCAGCGCCAAGCAGTCGAGAAACACCTCGAAAACGTGCTTGCCCTTGTCGGGATCAGGGGCGGGAGTCTCCTCGGCGGGGGCATCCTCTGCACCGTCCTTTTTCACAAAAAACTGCACGCCATTGACATTCTCGCTGATGGGCATACCGTCATCATCGTGTTGGAACAGACCCTCGGGCAGTTCCTCTCCATCCTGTGCGGCGCAGGCGCGGACAAGAGCCTCCACGCCCATGGCGGCGGCCTGTTCGCCCACTTGGCGGGCGCGCTCTTCCGCATCCTCGGCGGTGATGTTCATGCCCTCGGGCGGTGTGCGCTTGCCCTGCATGATCTCCAGCATATAGTGTAAAGACCGTTCAAACAAATCCATGGTTCGCTCTCCGTTCTTTTGAAATTTCCAACACAAAATTTTATCACACAGCCGTTGCCAATGCAAGGAGTTTTGGGTAAAATAGGGGAAACGGGAAGGAGGTGGTGCGGAAATGAGCGAATACTACGTCTATATGCTCCGCTGCCGCGGTGATGTGTATTATACCGGCCTCACCACCGACATTCCCCGCCGTTACCGTCTTCATGTGAGCGGCAAAGGGGCAAAATTCACCCGCAGCCATCCGCCCGAGGCCCTTGCCGCCGCATGGCACTGCGGCGATAAAGTAGCCGCCGCAAAAGTGGAGTACGCCATCAAAAAGCACCTCACCCGCAACCAGAAGGAAACCCTCATCGCTGCTCCCAATACGATAGGGGAACTTCTTCCCCAACTTGCCGACCTGCCCCTCGAAGTGGTTGACATAACGAAGATTGAGATATAAAAAAGCACCCCTCGCGGGGTGCTTTTTTGCTGTGTGTTGCGCTGCGCCGCAGGCGCCTTGGCTCCCCTTGTCAGGGGAGCTGCCGAGCGGGAGCGAGGCTGAGGGGTAGTCGTGCCGAAAGTCTCTCCCTCCGTCTGCCCTTTGGGCAGCCACCTCCCTCATCAGAGGGAGGCAAGGGGCGACCTGTGGTCGCCCGTAGTGATCACAAATCCACCTTCTCGTACCGTTTTGCTGCCACGCGGGCGGTGAGGGGAAGTGCGGCGAAGTAAATAGCCAGCGCGCCCAGCAGTAGGGGCAGCTGACGGAGATTTCCCGCCGCCGTGGTGTCGTTGAGGCACTGCAAAGCAGGGAAGTGGGGCAGCGCCTCACATAGGAGCATCACAAACGCTGTGGGGATCATGGCCTTGAGATAGGATGTGCCCACCTTGTACCCCGTGCGGTAGAACGCAGGAAGGAAGGCGGCGTTGAACACGGCGAAAATTAAAAGTGCCGCGGCAAAGAGGGCAACATTACAGTCCAAGCCCACGGGATTGCCGTTGGGGTTGATTTTTGCCCCAATGACGGCGAAAGGCACAGCGATCACCAGCGCGACCCACTCCACGATGGCGCAGAATGCGGTAGCGGCGATAACGGTGTCCCGTTTGCGTACAGGCAGCAGCGCGGAGAAATCCGTGTCCCGCTGCTCTCTGCCCTGCATGAAGGAGAAGAAAAGCCCCAGTGTCACATAGAAAAAGGACACCGTGTAGGGGTAGGCGGGGATCAGCAGCATGACCCCAAAGAAGGCGAACACCCACGTCATGGGGTGGCACACCAAACGGAACTGCTTATACAAAAGCGCGCGCATCCCACTCCCTCCTTTCGATGGCTACGATAATGTCCTCCAACGTTGTGCCCTTATCTGTGTTGGTTGACATAAATTCTTGTGTGGTAGCGGCTTGATACACCGCACCGTCCTTGATGTAGACGATGGCATCGGCGCATTTTTCCAAGTCCGAGGTGATGTGGGTGGAGAAGAGGACACTCCGCTGACCGTCCGCCACCAGTGCGCGGAACAGCTGCACCAATTCATCGCGGGACACGGGATCGAGGCCGCTGGTAGGTTCATCGAGGATCAGCAGACGGGCTCCATGGCTCAGCGCCAGTGCAATGAGATACTTGACCCGCATACCGTTGGACAGCTGATCCACCCGCTTGTTTTCATCGAGGGCGAACAGCGCCATATAGCGGCGGTAGCCTTCCTCATCCCAGTTGACATAAAATCTCTTCGTCACGGCGGTGATGGTCTTTAGTTTTTTCTTGGGGTAGAAGTCGATGCCGCCTAAGACCACGCCGATTGCCTCTTTGAAGGCTTTTTCATTTTCCACCGTGTCCATGCCGCAGAAACTTACCGCGCCACCATCGGGGTGGACAAGACCGAGGAGAGATTTGAGTATCGTGGATTTACCCGCGCCGTTTCTGCCCACCAAGCCCGTCACCGACCCTGCGGGCACGGTGAAGGACACATCCTGCAAAGTGAAGGCAGGGTAGACCTTGCGGAGATTCCGCACTTCCAGCGTGTTCATTCTGCCTCCTCCTCACCCATGTCGGGCAGGTTATCAAAGACCTTTTTCATAAAGGGGTTCAGCTTGTCTGCCGTCTGCAATGCCATGCCTTTTTTCTTGTCGCACAGCAGCACCATGGTGTCCCCGGGGCCAACGCCGAACATCTCCCGCGCCTCCTTGGGGATGACGATCTGTCCCTTGGGTCCAAGCTTCACCGAAGCCATAAAATACCGTTCATCTCTGCTCATTTTGTCCACTCCTCTTGGTATACAAGTATTACTTTTCTTGCTTATCCTACAGTTTATCACCGCTGTTTTTCCTTGTCAAGAGGGGATTCCTCTGCTATACTATGGATAAATAAAGAGAAAGAGGGGTCACACAATGGATCTTTGCGACCGCCGTACAATTGAATCGCTGCTGACGCGCCATGGTTTTCGTTTTGCCAAATCCATGGGGCAGAATTTCCTCATTGAGGGCTGGGTGCCCCGCGATACTGCCGAGGGCTGCGGCGCAGACGAGGGCTGCGGCGTGTTGGAGATCGGCCCCGGCATCGGCCCACTCACTTATCAGCTGTGCCGCCGCGCCGCCAAGGTAGTCTCCATCGAACTGGACGAGCGGCTCTATCCCGTGCTGGAGGAGACCATGGGGGAGTTCGATAATTTCACCCTCATCAAGGGCGATGTGATGAACCTCGACCTGCCCGCAGTGGTAGCGGAGCACTTCGGCGGTCTGCGTCCCGTCCTCTGCGCCAACTTGCCCTATAATATCACCACGCCTGTCCTTGAAAAGTGTTTGGAGAGCCGCTGTTTTGACAGTCTTACCGTTCTCATTCAAAAAGAGGCGGCAGAGCGCATCTGCGCCAAGGCGGGGAGCGCCGATTACAGTGTGTTCTCCCTGCAGATGCAATATTATACCGACCCCCAGATCATGTTTACCGTAGAGCCTGAGTGCTTCATGCCCGCCCCCAAGGTTACCTCGGCGGTACTCCACTGCCCCGTGCGGAAAACGCCTCCTGTAGAGGTGGTGTCCGAGCAGGCTTTGTGGCGCACGGTGAAGGGCGGCTTTGCCCTGCGGCGCAAGACGTTGGTAAATTCCTTGCAGAGCGCCTATCCCTACAGTAAGGAACAGCTCACCGAGGTCATCGTCTCCTGCGGTCTGTCCCCTACGGTGCGGGGTGAAAAGCTAACGTTGGAGGATTACGCCCGCCTCACCAACGCCTTGGCAGAGTTGGGATAAATATTCTCTTTATTCACAAAAGATTTACTGTTTTTTTCACCAAATTGTGGTATACTCGGTTCAATAGAGAAAAAGTGTCTGTTTTGGAGGCATCTAGATGGAACTGAACAAGAAAAACATTCTCCGTATTTTAGCTTTGGCAGTGGGCTTCGCTGTGCTGTGGTGGATCGCCAACAATATCTCCTCTGTGGGGCAGCTGATCACCTCACTTTTCTCCATCGTTTCTCCCTTGATTTTGGGTTTAGCCATCGCCTATGTGCTGAACCTCATTATGAGACCTCTGGAGAAGCTGTGGCAAAAGCTGTTTGAAAAGAAAGAGAGCAAAGCCGCAGCAAAGCTGCGCCGCCCTGTGTGTCTCCTTCTCAGCTTCCTCATTGTGCTGGGGGCCATCTTTGCCATCTTCTTCATCATCGTTCCTGAAGTGGTGCGGACGGTGCAGGACATGGTCAACATCATCTCTGCCTATTTGGTTGATCTGGATGTGAAGTATGACCAGCTTCGCGAATGGCTGGCGCAGTACTCCATCACTCTCCCTGAGCTGAAACCCGCCATCGATCCCGAGACAGGTACTGTCACCACCGTGGACAGCCTCCTCGATCGCTTGCAGGTGTTCTTGAAAGAGAAGGGCCAGATGGTGATGGATACCACCATCAACGTCACCACCTCCGTGGTGAGCAAGGTGTTCTCCTCCGTGTTCAACCTGGTCATGGGTATCGCCTTCGCTATCTACGTCTTGGCACAGAAGGAGAATCTGGGTCGCCACATCAAGCGCCTGCTCTATGCCGCTTTCCGTGAGGATCGCGTCAGCAATTTCCTCGCCTTCCTCCACCGTGCCAACGCCTCTTTCTCCGGCTTCGTGCAGGGACAGGTGACCGAGGCGGTCATCATCGGTGCGCTGGTGTTTATCGGTATGTCCATCTTCCGTTTCCCCTTTGCCCCCGTCATCTCTGTGCTGGTGGGTGTCACCGCATTGATCCCCATCTTGGGTGCATGGATCGGCGCTGTCATCGGCGCATTGCTGATTCTCCCCGTGTCCTTTATGAAGGCTGTGTGGTTTGTGGTGTTCCTCGTGATCCTGCAGCAGCTGGAGGGTAACCTTATCTATCCCCACGTGGTGGGCCGCAGCATCGGTCTGCCCGGTATCTGGGTGTTCTTCGCCGTTACTGTGGGTGCAGGTGTGGGCGGCGTGCTGGGCATGCTGCTGGGCGTGCCTATCTGCTCCATCATCTATAATGAACTTCGCGCCTTCGTCCATCGCAGGGATGAAGAAAAAGCCATCTTGCAGGCACAAGCAGAAGAAGATCCCGAAGAATAAAAAAGCAGAAAAGATCCGTGTATCTCACGATACGCGGATCTTTTTTTGTTAATTATACCTTGTAGAACATGCCCTGCCGCAGTGAGCCTGCCACCACGGGGAAACCCAATGCGCGGGCAAATTCCTTCACCGTTGCCTTGCCTAAGATTTTGGAGAGGGCATCGGTCTGATTGACAAACACGCGGTCAAAGCCACCCTCGGCAGCGAGAACTTTCGCCGCCATTTCGGGGGTGATCTTCGTCATCTCGCCGCAGCCCACCAGCTTCATGTAGAGCTCGGGACGATGGCACACCATGCGCATAGGCTGATTAAAGCCCGAAGCACCCACCACGCAGATAGTGTTTTCACACCCTGCGGGAATCACGGGCTCATGCTCTGCGTGCGCCTTCAAGGGGAGATTGCGCGAGCCGTCCGCTTCCACCAGCACATAGTCCACCGCCGTTTCCCACCCCTCAAAGGTGGGCGCGGTCAGTTTGCCCTCCTCGGAAAGCGTGCCTGCACATACCACATTGCGCTGGGTAAACAGCGCCTCCAACTCCTCGCGGGTAGTGGCCAGCGGGATGTGGTCGGGGACACGGATATGGGTGGTGGTGGTCAGCAGCACCTTGTTCTTTTTGGACAGTTCCCCCGCCAAATGGTACATGAGGGAGGTCTTGCCGCCGCTGCCCATGAGTGCCGTCACGCCGGGTTTGATCTGCAGCAGTTCATACAGTTTCATTTCTTTCCGCGCCTCCTTGCCTTTTCCTTGCCCTCATTTTACCACACATCCCCCTATGCCGCAAGTAGAGTGTGCAAAACTTGACAGGAAGTGGGGAAAATGATATAATTTTCCGCGTATTTTGTCTGTGTCCGCCCATGAATGTTTAATTTTTCCTTTGTGCGGGCAGGATCGAGGTATTATGAAGCAACGTTTACAACATTTTTGGCCTGCGGTGAAATTCGCCCTGCGCCATATGAAAATCAGCTGGCAGGCGTTTCTCTGCACCGACGAGGTGCAGGCCCTCAAGCGTGCCTTCCGCCTGTTTTGGTGGCGCTTGTGGGATGTGATCGCCCTGTTCTTCCGCCTTCTTTGGGGCTGGTTTATCAACACGCCTCCCGCCCTCTCTGTCCGCGATTGGTGGCGCAGAACGAAAAAGGCCGTCAACGAGCTGCCCCAATATCAGTTCCTCTGCCGCTTCTTCCGCCGCTTGAAGGCGGACGTGTGGCTGCGTGTGGCGGTGTTCGCTGTCATCATGGTGGCGATTGCTTTGCCCTACTGTGTGGGTGTGGAGGAGAATCAGCAGTACACCTACCTCGTCATCACCGAGCAGGGTGTCAAGCCTGTGGATGAATATCCCGACTTTACCTATGAAGGTGAGCGCCTTCGTGTCCACGAGGAAATGGGCGGCGATGCCCAGATCATCCTCACCAAGGGGCAGGAGGTGCTCCTGCGCCACGGCAACACCGTGATGACGGTGGAGAGCTGGAATGAAACGGTGGAGAATCTCATTGATCGCCTTGGCATTATTGTCAGCAAGGACGAGATGGTGGGCGTCAATGTGACGGGTCTGAAGACCCTCATCCACATTGATGATGAGCTCCGCTGCCGCCGTAAAGATCGTACTACCGTGGAGCATACCACCCGCGAGATCCCCAACTACCTGCTGCCTAAGGACGAAATCGTGGTGGTGCAGGAGGGCGCAGACGGCGAGATCGTGGACACCTATGATGATGTGTACCGCGATGGCAAGCTGGTAGCCACAGAACTGGTTGCCCGTAGCGACAGCAGCGCTGTGACGGAGATCGTGGAGATCGGACGTAAGGTCAAGGATGTGGAGCGCACCGACACCATCGCCTATGAGCAGCCCTACGGCGGCGACAGTACAGGGGGCTACTTGGTGTTCAAGTCGGGCTACAGCATGACCTATTCCGACAAGTACGTCTGCAGTGCCACCGCCTACTATAGCGGCGGTGAAAACGGTGCTGCATGGACAACCGCCACGGGTCACGCCGTGGGCGTGGGCATTATTGCCGCCGACCCCACCGTGTTCCCCTACCACACCCGTATGTTCGTCCAGTCCACGGCAGGCAGTCGCACTTACGGTGTCAGCCAAGTGGAGGACTGCGGCGGCGCAGTGAAGGGCTATACCCTCGACTTGTGGTTCCCCAGCTATTGGGACTGTGTCTCTTGGGGTCGCCGCAACGTCTATGCGTGGGTCTTGGACTAAAATTGCACTACAAAAACCGTCATCGTCGCGATGGCGGTTTTTCTTGCCTATTATGGGGGGAGAAGGTATAATAGAGCGGAAAGTAAAACCCTTTGGAGGCACTATGTATTCCAATTTGAAAACATACCTTATCCTGTTCATCGGCGTGTTCGCCCTGTCCACCTCGGCGATTTTCGTGAAGATCGCCGATGCTCCCGCCCCCATCATCGCCTTTTACCGTCTGCTGACGGCGGGTGTGGTGCTGTTTCCGTTCTTCCTCTGCAGCCGCAGTTGCCGCGCCGAGTTTAAGGCGCTGCAGCCCAAGCAGTGGGGACAAATCGTGGCGGC
>CAYTOO010000007.1:25979-35119 GCA_964439545.1 uncultured Oscillospiraceae bacterium
TTCGTGGGCGCGTCCGTGCGGCAGAGCACCTCCACCGTCACCTACTCCGTCCTCAGCTATTTTGTCAGCGCCGTTATCCTCGCCGCCTATAGCCTTATCCGCGGCGATTCTTTCGTGGGCTATACGCCCACCACGTGGCTGGCCTTCCTCGGCCTCGCCCTTATCTGCACCATCGGCGGACACTTTGTGTTCAATGTGCTGCTGAAAGATGTGCCCGCCTCCTTCGTCACCATGAGCATCCTCGGCGAGCCCATTGGCACCTGTATCCTTGCCTACCTCCTGCTCCATGAGTCTATCGCGCCACAGCAGCTCCTCGGCATTGTGGTCATCATGGCGGGCATGGCGGTATTCTTTATCCTGCCAAACCGAAAAAAGTGAATAAAACAAGGGGATAAGCATGGCTTATCCCCTTATTTTTATAGCAATTCTTCCATTTCCTGGGGCAGAGGAGCGATAATGTGCAGCTTCTCTCCCGTCATGGGATGGGTGAGCCACAGCTCGTAGGAGTGGAGTGCTACACGATGGGGGAGGGCGGGATGCTCTGCGCCGTAGAGCCAATCTCCCAACAGAGGATGGCCTATCGCCGCCATGTGGAGCCGCAGCTGATGTGTCCGCCCTGTAATGGGCCGCAGCCGCAGCAGTGCCCCCTCGGCGCAAGTGGCGAGCACCTCATATTCCGACAGGGACGGCTGTCCCTCATCATCAATTTTCCGTTTCACCGCCGAGGTGGTATCCCGTCCAATAGGCAGGTCGATTTCTCCCGCAGCGGGGAAGGGGACACCGCAGCAGATACCGCGGTATTCGCGGCGAAAGTCCTCTGTGTGGAGGAGCGCCATCGTCCGTGCGTGAGCATGTCCGCTTTTCGCCACCACCATCACGCCGCTTACCCCGCGGTCAAGGCGGTTTACGGGATGGAACGCGCCAACCCCCAAATACCGTGCCACCATCTTCTCCACCGTCACGGGATTGCCCGTCAGCGCCGCGGCGTGGACGGTGATGCCCGATGGCTTGTTGATAATGAGCAGGTCATCGTCCTCCCACAGCACTTGGGGCAGAGGGATGGTCTCGTCAATTTCCACCGTTTCCTCGCGGTCGGTGACATTCACCGTCAACACATCGCCTAGATTTACCCGCACATCGGTGTTGACCCGCTCGCCATTTAAAAGGATGGCGTTTTCCCGCCACTTGAGGGATTTGACGAGGGAGTAGGACAGTTTTAGTTCTCCGCGGAGCAGATGCCCCACTTTGCGCTGGGCTAAATCCTCCGTAATTTGCAGCCTTAGTACACGCATGGAAACTCCCTCCTTTTTGCTAAAATTTCATAAAACAGTATAGCATATAGCGGAGAAATATGATAGAGTAGAGTTACGAAAATCTTCGTGAAGAGGGAAAGGGAAACGACTATGGCATCTAAGGTTTACTACGCGGATCTCCGTGCCACTCACCGTGAAAATTTGCAGCAGAAGCTGACTCGTCTCATGACCACGGCAGGCATGGGTGAGATCGATTTTGACAAGAAATTCGTGGCCATCAAGCTCCACTTCGGCGAGCCCGGCAATTTGGCCTTCCTGCGCCCCAACTGGGCAAAGACCGTGGCCGATTTCATTAAGGAGCGCGGCGGCAAGCCTTTCCTCACCGATTGCAATACCCTCTATGTGGGCGGTCGAAAGAATGCGTTGGATCACATGGACAGCGCCATGCTCAACGGCTTTTCTCCCATGACCACCGGCTGTCAGATCATCATTGCCGACGGCTTGAAGGGTAACGACGAGGTGGAAGTGCCCGTGGTGGGCGGCGAACTGGTGAAGAACGCCAAGATCGGCCGCGCCGTCATGGATGCCGATGTCTTCGTCTCCCTCAGCCACTTTAAGGGCCATGAGGAGGCAGGCTTCGGCGGCGCAATGAAGAATATCGGCATGGGCTGCGGCTCTCGCGCCGGTAAGATGGAACAGCACAACTCCGGCAAGCCCCGTGTTTCTCAGAAACACTGTGTTGGCTGCGGCGCTTGCACCCGCATCTGCGCCCATAGCGCCATCACCGTCACCGATAAGAAGGCCGCCATCGACCATGATAAGTGTGTGGGCTGCGGTCGCTGCATCGCCATCTGCCCCTGCAACGCCATCGTGGTGAACTGGGACGAGACCACCACCAACCTCAATAAGAAGATCGCCGAGTATTCCAAGGCAGTGCTGGATGGTCGTCCCCATTTCCACATCTGCCTCGTCATCGATGTGTCCCCCAACTGTGACTGCCACAGCGAGAACGATGCCGCCATCGTTCCCAACGTGGGTATGTTCGCCTCCTTCGACCCCGTGGCGCTGGACAAGGCCTGTGCCGATGCTGTCCTCGCCCAGCCTGTGATCCACGGCAGCATCTTGGAAGAGGGTGACCACGATGATCACGACTACTTCCACCGCATGCACCCCGGCACCGATTGGATGTCCTGCCTCACCCACGCGGAGAAGCTTGGTCTCGGCACTTGCCAGTATGAGCTGATTAAAATCTAACATAGAATGCAGAGAACCGCCGCACGAATCGTGCGGCGGTTTTGTTATGCTCTCTTTCAGTGGTGCGGTTTCGTCTCTTGGTAGTACATGTTCCAGTCCACTTGATAGATCCGCTGCGCCTCGGGAGTGTGGCACACCATCCGCAGCTCCATCTCGGGGTGCTTGCGCCAAAAGTCCACCAGCACCATGAGGGCAATGTGTGCTGCCTGCGCAATAGGATAGCCATACACACCCGTGGAAATGGAGGGGAAGTCCACACTCTTGCAGCCATTGGCATAGGCAAGCTCCAAGCAGGACTCATAGCAAGACCGCAGCAGCGCCGCTTCGCCGCTATTGCCGCCCCGCCAAATAGGGCCTGGGGTGTGGATCACATAGCGGCAGGGGAGGTTATAGGCGGCAGTAATCTTCGCCTTACCCGTCTCGCAGCCACCCAACGTGCGGCACTCTTGGAGCAGCTGCGGCCCTGCGGCGCGGTGGATCGCCCCATCCACGCCGCTGCCACCCAACAGTGTACAGTTGGCGGCGTTGACGATGGCATCCACCTTAGATTCGGTAATATCACCTAAAATAATGGAAACAGCCATAATTATACCTCTTTTACATAGCGAGATAGGCACGGCACTTGGCGTTAGCATCATGTGCCAGCTTGCCCTCGTCCACATTGACCAAGCGACCATCCTGTACTGTGATACGACCATGGACGATGGTACAATCCACAGGCCCGCGGACGCCCACTGTGCCCAACACGGACTTCACATCGTAATCTGCGCCCACCAGTTCCAAGCGATTCTCGTCAATGAAGAACATGTCGGCGCACTTGCCCACTGCCAGCTGACCGATGTCGTCACGACCCAAGAGCCGTGCGCTGCCGCGAGTCGCCATCTTGAGGATGTCATAGCCCGTAGGCGCAGCCTTACTGGAATTGAGACGGTGGAGCAAAAACGCCACACGCAACTCCTCTAAAAGGCTGTTGCCGTCATTGCTGGCACTGCCATCCACTGCCAAGCCCACAGGCACATCCAATTCCAGCATCTCGGGAATGCGGGCAATGCCGGAGGACAGCTTCATATTGGAGATGGGGCAGTGTGCCACGCCCGTTTGGGTGGCTGCCAAGAGTCGCAGCTCCTCGTCATTAAAGTGGATGCCGTGAGCATACCACACATCGCTGCCCACCCAGCCAAGGCGCTCCATATACGCCAAGGGGCGGCAGCCCTCACGCTGGAGCATAAAGTTCTCCTCGTCCTTCGTTTCGCACAGGTGGGTGTGGAGCCGCACGCCGTACTGACGGGCGAGGATAGCGCTCTGTCGCAGCAGCTCTGCGGAAACAGAGAAGGGGGAGCAGGGGGCAAGTGCCACGCGGCACATAGCGCCGTAGGAGGTGTCGTGGTATTTCTCGATAGCTGCCATGGAGTCAGCCATGATCTCATCTACCGTCTGCACCACGCTGTCGGGAGGGAGACCGCCGTCCTTCACGCTTAAGTCCATGCTGCCGCGGCTCATATAGAGGCGCACGCCCAGCGCTTCGGCTGCTGCTTTCTGCGCACCCAGAAGGTCGCCGCTGCCGTGGGGAAACACGTAGTGGTGGTCAAAGACGGTGGTGCAGCCGTGTTTCATCAGCTCTCCCATACCCGTCATGGAGGAGAGACGAATCACCTCGCTGTCGAGATTCTTCCAAATCTCGTACAGGGTCTTGAGCCAGTCAAACAGCTCCATGTTCTGCACTTGGGGCAGATTGCGGGAGAAGATCTGATACAGATGATGGTGGGTGTTGATAAGGCCGGGGTAACAGAGCTTCCCTGTGGCATCCAGCACTTCATCGGCCTCAGCCTCAAGGTTGGGGGCGATGGCCTTAATAAACCCGTCCTCGCAGAGGATGTCCACCTTCTCCAATACACGGTCAGCATCGTCACAGGTGATAAGCTGAGAGATATTTTTAATCAGCAGTGTTGCCATAGTGATACCTCAATTCTTGTTGGTGAAAAAGTCCCCCGCCTTATGTAAGGGCGGGGGACTGATGTGGTAGGGTTAGCGTTCTTCTCGGAAGTAGCTCAAGCCTAGAGATGCGGGGGGCTGGTCCTCACGCTTCTTACGCAGGGACACAACGATCAGCACCAGCAGTGTGATCACATAGGGCAGCATCTTGTACAGCTCCATGAGTGCCATGTAACCGCCCGTAGGCAGGTAGATGTTCAGAATGTACAGACCGCCGAAGAGGATGGAGGCCCAGATGCTGGCACTGGGACGCCAGATGGTGAAGATAACCAGTGCGATAGCCAGCCAGCCGCGGTCACCGAACGCGTTGTTGGACCACACGCCGTTGGCGTAGTCCATCACGTAGTACAGACCGCCCAGACCTGCGATCATAGAGCCGATGCAGGTGGAGAGGTACTTGTAGCGGGTGACATTGATGCCGGCAGCATCAGCGGTGGAAGCGCTTTCGCCCACAGCGCGCAGGTGCAGACCGGGACGGGTGCGATTCAGGAAGAAGGAAGCACCCAGTGCAATGATGATGGCGAGGTACGCCAGGAAACCATAGCTGAGGAACATCTGACCAAACCAGCCGTTGGTCTCGCCGAACAGTGCAGTCTTAAAGAAGACGCTGGTGCGACCCAAAGCGATGGAGGGCACTTCACTGCTGGTCAGCTTAATGAGAGAGCCGCCGAAGAAGTTACCAACGCCCACGCCGAAGGTGGTCATGGCAAGACCGGTTACGTTCTGGTTGGAACGCAGCGTAACCGTCAGGAAGCAGTACAGCAGACCCATCAGCAGCGAGCCCAGCAGGGAGCACAGGAAGGGGATCAGCACGGCGAGAAGGCCGTTCATCACGCCGTCCGTGCCTACGGACTGCTCATAGAAGAATGCACCGATAACGCCGCTGATACCGCCCACGTACATGATGCCGGGGATACCAAGGTTCAGGTTACCGGATTTCTCCGTCAGAATTTCACCGGTACTGCCGAACAGCAGGGGGATACCCTGCATGACGGCACGGGGGAAGAAAGATACAAAATCAAACATCTCTTAGCCCTCCTTCTTTCCGCTCTTGCGCAGGGTGACCTTGTAGGTGATAAAGAACTCCGTAGCGATAATGAAGAACAGGATAATGCCCGTCAGAATATCAGCGAAGGAGTGGTTCAAGCCCAGAGAACTGGAAACTTCCGTAGCACCGCGCTCCATGGTGACCAGCAGCAGGGAAGAAGCGATCATAATGAAGGGGTTGAACTTGGACATCCAAGAGACCATGACGGCGGTGAAGCCGCGGCCATCCACGATGGTGGTGGTCAGAGTGTGGTCGATGCCTGCCGTCAGCATGAAGCCGATGAAGGCACACAACGCACCGGACAGCACCATGGTGCGGATGATCACGCGATCGACCTTGATGCCTGCATAGCTTGCAGTACGCTGACTTTCACCCACAACGGCGATCTCATAGCCGTGCTTGGAGTACTGCAGGTAGAGATACATCACACCGGTCAGAATAGCGACCACCAAAATGGGCAGCAGATAGGCGTTGCCAAGCTCGGGCAGCCAACCGGCGTGGGTGGACTGGTTGATGATGCCGATCTTACCGGCACCTTTGGGCACCTCCCATACGATGATGAAGAAAGCGGACAGCTGAGTGGCAACGTAGTTCATCATCAGGGTGAAGAGGGTCTCATTGGTGTTCCACTTAGCCTTGAAGAAGGCGGGGAGAAAGCCCCACAGAGCGCCGGCAGCGATAGCGGCGATGAGGGAGATAATGATCACCACAATGTTGGGAAGCTTGTTGCCCAACAGGATCATGCAGGCGGTGGTAGCCAAGCAGCCGACCAGCACCTGACCCTCAGCACCGATGTTCCAAAAGCGCATCTTAAATGCGGGAGTGACAGCCAGAGAAATACCCAGCAGGATCGCCACATTACGGAACGTCACGCCTGTACGGCGGGAAGAACCGAAAGCACCATCGAGGATCGTGCCGTACACGCCGATGGGATTCTCACCGGTCAGCACCATGGTTACCAAACCGCAGAAAACCAGCGAGAGTAAGATAATACCGAGACGGATCGCCAGTGCCTTGGGCAGAGGCAGGGCTTCGCGCTTGGAAATGTGAAACAGGGATTCTTTACGCATTATCCTGACCTCCTCCCATACGAGTCATCAGCGCACCAACTTCCATCTTGTCGGTGGTTCTGGCGTCTACCACGCCGGAGACCTGACCGCCGCACAGCACGAGAATACGGTCGCACAGCTCCAGCAGCACGTCCAGATCCTCGCCCACGTAGACAACGGCCACGCCGTTCATCTTCTGCTCGGTCAAGAGATTGTAGATAGTATAAGAAGTATTGATATCGAGGCCGCGGACAGCGTAAGCCGTCATCAGCACGGCGGGTGCCTGTGCGATCTCGCGACCCACCAGCACCTTCTGCACGTTACCGCCGGACATACGGCGCACGGGGAAGTTGGTGGAGGGGGTCACCACCTCCAGCTCCTGCCAAATGCGCTGTGCCAGTGCCTCGGGATCCTTACGGTCAAGGAAAATGCTCTTGCCCTTACGCCAGGAACGGAGCATCATGTTGCCGGTCATGCCCATAGAGCCAACCAGACCCATGCCCAGACGATCCTCGGGGACGAAGCTCATGGCGATACCGGCCTTGCGGATGTCCATGGGGTCTTTGCCCACCAGCTCCTGGGTTTCCCCGCTGTCGGGGGGATAGTAAGTAACGGAGCCGGAAGAGATGGGGTAAAGTCCTGCGATAGACTCCAGCAGCTCGCGCTGACCGGAACCTGCCACGCCTGCGATACCCAAGATCTCACCGGAATTGATGGAGAAGGATACATCGTCAAGACGTTTGACACCCAATTCATCAAAAACGGTCAGACCGTCGATCACCATACGAGGCGCAACATTCTTGGGCTCGGGACGATCGATGTTGAGGCTCACAGCGCGGCCCACCATCATGTCCGTCAAAGACTGCTGGTCGGCGTCCTTGGTGGCCACATCACCGATGTACTCGCCCTTGCGGAGCACTGCCACGCGGTCGGACACATCCAGCACCTCATGTAGCTTGTGGGTGATAATGATAAGGCTCTTGCCGTCGGCCTTCATGTTGCGCATGACCGCAAACAGCTTCTCCGTCTCCTGGGGCGTCAGCACGGCGGTGGGCTCATCGAGGATGAGAATATCCGCGCCGCGATAGAGCACCTTCACGATCTCCACCGTCTGCTTCTGAGAAACGGACATATCGTAGATCTTCATGTCGGGATCGATGTCAAAGCCGTACTTGTCGCAGATCTCCTGCACTTTTTTACGGGCATTGGCAAGATCCAGCTTACCCTCCAGACCAAGGATGATGTTCTCCGTGGCGGTAAAGAGGTCAACTAGCTTAAAGTGCTGATGGATCATACCGATACCGAGGTCGAAGGCATACTTGGGGGAAGCAATGGTCACAGGCTCATCAGGGATGTAGATCTGTCCCTCGTCAGGGAAATAGATGCCGGAGAGCATGTTCATCAACGTCGTCTTACCACTGCCGTTTTCGCCCAGCAGCGACAAAATCTCGCCTTCGTGCAGTTCCATGTTGATGGCGTTGTTGGCCACAACACTGCCGAAGCGCTTGGTGATGTTCTCCATTTTAATGGCGTTCTTTACAGTTTCCAAGGCTGTCATCCTTTCCTAAGGCGGGTGAAAATGGCAAGCCCCGCCCCATTGTTATTCCACTCTGATATTGTAGCATACCTTATGAATAAAGTAAATGTTCTGCGACCAAAAAATAATTTTGGAGACAGAAAAAATTTTTAGATATTTTTTGGAGAATTCTACAAAAAAAGAGGGGTTTCAAGAAAACGAAAAGTCTTTGAAGAGGAGAGGGATGTATCCAAGAAAAAAACAGGCTGCCCGAGGGCAGCCTGTTTGAGCTAAGAGCTTAATTCAGAAAGAATCAGCAAGGATTAGCCGAAGTTGACATCCAGACGGGTGATGCCGTCGATCTCCAAATCGAAGTAAGGAGCGGAACGGAACTTGGACTCATAGAACACGCCGTTCTCGATGACCTCGGTGTCGGGAGTGTAGGCAGCGTCGGTGTCGACGTCAGCCATGTAGGAGGCCAGAGTCTCGCCGCCCACGGTGAAGGTGGAGCAGTCATAGACGTTCAGAGTGCCTGCCTCCATAGCAGCCTGCACCTCAGCCAGCTTCTCAGCGGTGCCGGCAGCGGCAACGGACTCATTGAGATCGGCCAGCACGACAGAGCCGGTAGCCAGAGTGCCGGTCCAGTCAGCGGGGATAGCCTCGCCGTTCTTCACAGCATTGATGCAGAACTCATAGTAGGGAGCCCAGTTGATGCGGGAGGAGATGATGTAGGTGTTGGGGCCGGCAGCCTGAGTGGAGCCGTTGTAGGAGACGTTGGGAACACCGGCGTTCTCGCAGGCGGTAGGAGCACCCAGGGAGTCAGCGTGCTGGGAGATCAGGACGCAGTCGCCGTCGATCAGCTTCTGTGCGCCTTCCTTCTCCAGAGCCTCATCGTACCAGGAACCGGTGAAGGTCACGTCCATGGTGACGGAGGGGCAGACATACTTAGCACCCAGATAGAAGGAAGAGTAACCGGAAACCACCTCAGCATAGGTGAAGGCGCCGACATAGCCCATCTTGGCCTGATC